>JABGQT010000045.1 GCA_018648685.1 Anaerolineae bacterium | reverse complement strand
TAGTGTCTTATTTTTTATGTCCATTTTTCCATTTTCACCTGAGGCGGAACAGTTGCTATATTCAAGGAATTCTCTGAACTTCTTTTTTGAACTTCCTTTCTTTTTTCTAGAGAAGGGCTTATTTGCTCTGATTGAATCTTCTTTTCAAGTGAAAAAATGGTGAACCCTATACCTTAAAACTAAAAAACGCGGACCTTTGGTCTGCGTTTTTTCAGTAGCGGGGGCAGGACTCGAACCTGCGGCCTCCGGGTTATGAGTTTAGCTGCTAAATCCGCTTATTTTCACGAACAATTTCGCCGTTTGAGCTTACTTTCTGGATTCTAGTTCTGAAAAGCTCAGAAGACTGCGATGGCGAGCTTATCAAAGGGTGATAAAATTATATCATCCTTTGATAAGCTACAAAACAAGGTGTTCTATTGTTCTTATTGATTTTAGGAAGTTGGGGCCCATCCATTTTGTGGTAATTATAAAACAGAAAACAAAGTACATTCTATGCATATTTTGCTTTCTGCTTACTAACTTATTTTTAGAAAACAGCATGTTTCTTTAGTGATAGGTAGTAAGGTAAATTTTCCGATAGGCAGAATTCGCTATGGCAATCAATAAGCAACAAACTTTATTTGCACTAGATTGCGGCGCAACGAATTGGCGCTTATATCGTTCTGCCTACGAATGGACTGGAAATCGAGCAAAACTATTGGGGGAACCACAAGCTTCTCCAATAACCAGCTTTATAGACCGAAAACTACCTTCCATTATCTACCTAGACCCAGAAGGGGCTAATCTGGAGAGTTTTGGAGAGCTTGCCCAGCAAGAGCTGGAAAATAAGAAAAACCGGGGGCGAGTACGCGAATATTTCAAACCCTGTATTGGCTCTCATTTGGAAGAAAATCCACTACCCCACCAAAGGCGTTATACACACGCCCAAGCCATGCAATACACCAGATTATTGTTGTCAACAATTCTGGAGCAGATCCGGCAAGAAAAATGGCGAGCAGAGGCATTTGACGACCGATTGTGGTTCACATTTGCCTATCCAATTCACTGGCGCTACGAGCATGGAGGCAAAATCTTCGCTGAACATCAGCAACTTGTTCAGGAGTGCTTTGGCGACACATTCAAGCAGATTCGCTTTGTCGCTGAGCCAGAAGGCGCTATTCTCAGCTTGCAACATCGTGGCTTATTGGAAAAACAAAAAAATAACGATGTCACGCTCATAGTCGATGTTGGCGGCAGCACCACCGATATTATTGCCGGGCAGCTTGACCCGATCAATGGAAAACTAAATTATCTGGGGCGCTACGGAGAGCCTTTCGGTGGTGGTTTATATGATGCAGAACTAGCCAAATATATCGCCGATGAACTAAATATCCCTGCATCAGCACTCGCTGATGATCCATCGGCTCTGGTTTCTTTACGAGTATCCGGGCAGCGTCTAAAAGAATCTCTTAGTCGGCAAATGATGTTTCCAGGGAGAAATATCTCAACGCATCAACGTAATATCACCTTAGTGATGCGTGACGGTACTATTTTCCGCCGACTGGTTGCGCTGGATGAAGTTCGCTTCAGAAATGCTACATCTCATTTGGATAATGATCTCAGAAAGTTGATCGAAAAGGCTCTGACAAAAATTGCCGTCTCTGAAGAAGATATTGCACAAGTTGTTCTGGTTGGTGGCGGGGCACAACTCTTTACGATCATGAGCTTTTTGCGTGAACGTTTTGGCACAGAAAAAGTGCTTTTGGCAGATAATCCCGATGAAGTTGTTGTCCAAGGGATCGGGCTAGAGTATCAGGCATCCTTCGATGATATTGAACCAACGATTATTTTTCCTGCGCCAACTTCTAAAAAAATGCCAACCAAAACAGCTGTTTCTCTTCCTTCACCTAATTGGTTTCTACAACACGGGACTAAAGAATTCCCTATCCAGCCAGGTACGACAACGCTGGGGCGTGGGAAAAGCAACCATATCCAAGTAGAGGATATTAAAGCATCCCGTCTACATGCAGAAATAACGTTGAACGACAACAAACTGGAAATCACCGATAAAGGCAGCACGAACGGCACATTCCTTAATGGGCAGCGTCTAAAACCTTATGAAGCCAACCCAGTAAAAATTGGCGACATGATCTCCATAGGGAAAATAAAACTTAAGGTAGAGAAGATCAAGAATGGATAGGTGACTTATGACCGAAGAAACTCAGATCATTTCATCTGAAGAAAATCAACCAGCGCCCGAAGAAGATTTGAATGCTGAAACCTTGATGGCTGCTGGCGACGCCCTGTCCAAATCTATGCTTTTTGCTTTACGGCGCGATTATTTAAATAGCCCTGTTCTCGACGAAGAATACATCCAATTACTCGAAGAAACACCCATCCAACAACAAGATATTGCCTTCCTTGAGTTGGAACAAGTTGGCAAACAGATCAACGAATCCCCGCAAGAGTATGTTCAGGCGATCCAGACTACGCTGGCAGCTTGCCATGACCCTCGCTATCGGCTGGTTTTTCTGATCAGCAGCAATGGGCTACGAAACACGATTTTCATTGGCATCAGCGCCCAAACAGGCGGGACGCAACCCAAGATATTTGCCGAACAATTGGGGCAATTTCTTAGCTCGAATTGGCCCGGGACACGTGTCCGCAGCGTATCAGACTATAAGCGGATTGCCGAGCAAATTCACGTCCCGTTGAGTACATATCGGTACGCACGTGCGTTCACCGGGATTCCGTCTGTGAAATCGAGTAACAGCCCCAACGAATACCCCCAAAGCCTCGACCGACTCATGCGCGGATTACGGGGAAAGCCCTACATCTACATGGTGGTTGCAGAGCCAATGCCAGAGAGATCTGTTAGCAATATCGTCACCACTTGCCAGACATTATCAGGGCAAGTACATGCCTTCTCTAAAGCAACTATCCAACGTAGCCAAAGCTCGGGGCTTTCTAAAACATCCACAGAAACAGAAGGGGAAACAACCACCGAAGGCACTACAACGGGAAAAACGGAAAGTCAGTCTGCAACAAATAACAAAGGCGTGTTGGGCACTTCCCTTGAAAAATCAGATGGGGTGAACAAGGGGGCAAAGGCTGTTGGGCTTGCTGGAGTATCAGGCTTATTATTGGCAGCAGGCGGACCATTCTTGCTCTCCGGCATGTTAGGAATGTTCGGTCAGCTTCTTCCTTCCACCGGCTCATCAGATACAACAGGAACCACGACATCTGAAAACGAATCCACCAGTCATTCATCCAGCCTTTCTACTGGCAAAGCAACATCCAGTGGAGAATCGCTTTCTTTCGGGCAAGAGTATCTCAACAAACATGCCGAGGCTTGTATCAAACAATTGGAAAAGACAGCGGAGCGATTTGAAGTAGCTCGCGCACAAGGCTGCTGGAATGTTGGCGTTTATCTCATTAGCAATCAAAGTGAAGCCATCACTCAGGCGCAGGCTCAATTCAAGGCTTTGGTTAGTGGAGAAAAAAGCACATCCGAGCCAATCCGCGCGCACGATCTTGGGAAACTCTGGGATGGTCAGATTCAGGTTTCGCTGGACGCTTTTCAGCAACCGCCTTTACGCCTTTTTGCTCCACAAAATGGCGAACAACTACATCACCCCCTGGGGGAAGCTTTTGAAAATTTGACAACGCCAATGAATACAGAAGAATTATCTCTTCTGGCAAATCTTCCTTTACGCGAGATGCCCGGCATCCCCACGCAACCAGCTGCTTTTTTCAGCCTTAATCCGCCAAGATCAGACGAATCAACATCAACGCTGAAACTTGGGCATGTTCTCGAAGGCGGGGAAGAGATCGGGGAACTAAATTACGAGATCGATACAGATACGCTAACCCGCCATGTCTTTATCACTGGTATCACGGGCAGTGGAAAATCGAATACATGCAGGCGCCTGATCGAAGATATGATGGAACAGGGAAAGAAGTTTCTGATCATTGAACCAGCAAAAGATGAATATGTGCAGCTTGCCCTAGCCTACAACAAAGCAAATACTTTTAACCGAAAAATTGATGTCTATGTTCCCGGGCGTACGCATTTTGCAAAGACGCCACTGAAACAATTGAGGCTAAATCCCTTCGACATTATTCGTGTTCCAGAGGCTACCGCTCAGGTAATGCCCCATCTGGATCGCCTAAAATCCATTTTCAATGCCAGCTTCCCGATGTATGAGATTTTGCCCGTCATTCTGGAAGAAGCATTGGTAGACCTGTACAGTAGCCAAGGTTGGCTGGAGGATGAACTTCCGCCCGATGAAGTGCAATGCCCAACCCTGAGCCAGATGCACGATCGGCTGTCAGGACTGATACGCAGTAAAGGCTATGAAGAACGTATTACGCTCAATATCACGGCCGCGATGAAAACACGAATCAGCAGCCTGATGCGTGGCTGGAAAGGGAAACTCTTCGACCACCCTGTGTCTACGCCTTGGGGAGATCTTTTTGACCGTCCCGTTGTGATCAATTTACAGCAAATGGGTGATGATGCAGATAAATGCTATACGATGGCATTGCTACTCAATTTCCTGTATGAGTATCGTCAGGCACAACATGAAGTCGAGGGGTCACCCGAATCAAGCGCATTACGGCATCTAACGATCATAGAAGAAGCGCATCGGATATTACGAAAGACGGCTTCTTCTATTGGAGAATCCAACCCCCAAGCCAAAATGGGCGATATGTTCTCAGATATTCTCGCAGAAATCCGCGCCTACGGGCAGGGCTTAGCCATTGTCGATCAGGTTCCGGCAAAATTGGTGTCTGATGCTATTAAAAACACAAACTTGAAGATCATTCACCGCTTGGTTGCAGCTGATGATCGGGATGCGATGGCAAGCGCGATGGCGCTAAGCGATGAGCAAGCTAAAGTCATTGCGCGGTTGAAAGTAGGGCAGGCTATTGTCTCTGGCATTCAGGATGATATGGCATCTTGGGTGAAGATATTCTTTTCACCGATCCCCCGGTAGATGTAAAAGACGATAAAAAGCCCATTAAACGGAAGCAAGCCCAAAACAAGGAGGATACGATGTCAATCAAATTTCCAGCCGAAACGATCAAGAAAGCGATCGCGTATTTTTATCTACTCTCCTATTCTCCTCCAGAAAAGATCAGGGAAGTGAAAGACAGTCTTGCTCCCCTCCTGGAAGCGTTGGTTGGGGCTGCTGGGGTGAGCGAATCCAGTTTTTATGAAGAAATTATCCCTGAAGTTTGCAGGCGAATCGTCACTTTTCACGAAGATAGTCGAGAGCCAAGCCAGCGTTGGGTAGAGGCTTTGGTTGAAACTGCTTCCAAGGCAAGTAATAGCCCGCAAGACGCATATGATTTTCAGGAGAAGATGTCTGAAGTAGCTCAGATGCCGCAAAGGGCTTTGCCGAATAATCGTCTGCATCGTAAAAAAGGCTGTACCTTCTGCCATCTGCCATGTCGTTATGGTTTTTTTACCCTTGTTTCTGACCCAAACTTTTCCACTTTACGGGAAATGCTCAATGTTGAAGTAGAGCGAAGAAAGGAAACGCAGTCTGCTATTCGACCGGTTTGGCGTTTTTCACTAACTCATTTGAAGCAACTCACAGGGATAGCTGATGGCTACACCATAGAGAAAGGGCATTTAGGCAATTTGTCATATTGTTTGTTAATGTTGGCAATGGCAAAATCACGGTTGGCATTGCCCGAGAAACAATTAAAAGTCTATCAGGCGATAAACAGGGGGCTTATTGAAGTGAAATAGGAATTGAGACCTATTTTCATAATCGGGATCATCAATATAATTAGAGCAACAATAAAATAATTAACCTGACACATCACAAATAGCTTCTTACTCTATTCAGGACTAAAGCACAAGCCTTCTACGGAGGTGTGTTTTAGTCAGGAAAATGAGCAAGGAGCTTTTTCGTTTTTCAGGCAAAGAAAGGAGAAACTATAAGACCATAAATTCAAGAAAATGAGTTCATATCAGAGGCCCACAAATAGCATTTCAACTCTCCTCGCCAGAACTCACCCCAAGCAAATCAAATTCAACTACAAAAAACAAGTTATAAGGAGAGATCGAAATGAATGGCGAAAATATTATTTCAAACGAAAGTCAAATTGAAAGCGGTGAAAACCTCGATGCAGAAAAAGAAAAACTAGATGAGGCAACAAACGAACCGCGCTCATTTGTTGAGCAGAATGGCGATTATGAACAATCGGAAGCGATCCAAAAAGCATTGGAAGAATTACCGCTTAAAGATGAAAATACTGTGCTTAGCGATATGCCAGAAGTACGCGATGATTTGAGCGAGGTAACGCTTACCGGGGAAGATGATGAGAAGAATGAAGCAACCCCCATTAATCTCCCTGGACCACAATCTACGAGTGAAGGTGATGAAGATATGCAGCTGATCAGTGGTCCCGGCCGCGATGATTTGCCTGATGGTACCGGCATCCTCGAAATACCCCACGAGACAGTCGAGATGGCTGATCCGTTGAAAGATGAGAACACTGTGCTTGGTAACATGCCAGAAGTACGCGACGATCTGAGCGATATAACGCTTGCAGGGGAAGACGAGGGGAAAGAGGAAGCAACGCCCATTAATCTCCCTGGGCCACAACCTGCGAATGAAGATGTCGCACTCAGTCCTGATGATGTAAAACTGGGTGAAGAGCCTGAGCCTGGTCCCGATCCATTTGATGGCAGAGATTTAGCGCTCTCTCCAGATGATGTCAAGAATGGAGCTGAAGTTGCAAAAGATCACCCCGGCCCCGGTGGCAACATTGCTGCAGAAGATGATTGGGAGTCTCCCAATGTTAATGTTGCGCTTTCTCCAGATGATGTCAAGCTAGAAGAAGGCGGAAAGAGGATGGCTGATGTTGATCTTTCCCCAGACGATGTAAAACTGGAACCTGCCCCGGACTTTGAAGTTTTGAACGAAGGCGAACGAGCTGTGGTGGATGTAATCGGCAGAGCCATTGAAAATGAAGAGTATCGTGCTGCATTATTTGCCAACGCACAAGAAGCAACAAGCGGACATTCCATCACGGCTGAAGATCAAGCCGGGTTGAGCGAGATGACCTCGGAATCCTTTGAGTTTTTTGCTGCGGAAGTGGAAGCCCGTTTAGCTGCTGCCGTGGAAGAACAAACCCTGGCGCAAGTAGTTCATGCTGTTTGGCGTGACCTCAACCCCGGCGGGCTTGTTTACGTCCTGACCTACAAAATTCCACAATATCATCTTTCATAAGGCGTTCATAAAACCAGAAAAGGAGAAAGCAAATGAAAACCAATATCCGCGTTCAAAAGAAATACTTTATCTTCTTGTGCGTTTTGGCCATCTTTCTAAGCACGATGGCTTGTACAATACCCTTCAAGATCGTCCCCAATACCGGTCCCGAGGGAAACCCGCCCCCAGGCGAAGAAGAACATCCGAGGGAGGAATTCCCTCCGGGCGAAGAGCCACCTCCCGGCGAACATCCTCCCGGTGAAGAACCACCACCCCATGAAGATCCGATAAACAATGAAGAAGCGATCAGGCAAGCCTTGCTGGCAGAACTCGGCTGGAGCGAATCCGAGCTGCAACTCGATATCGGTCGAATGGACGATCGCTTTGCCGAAGGTGGGGTTAGCCAAAGCGGCGAAATGGGAGGGGCAATGTGGCTTGCTGCAAAAGAGCATAGCGGGAATTGGGTGATTATTCACCATGGGCATGATATACCCACTTGTGATAAAGTCCAAAGCTATAATATCCCGCCTGATTGGGCTCCTAACTGTTGGGATGAAGCCTCTGGCACAGTAATTGAGCGCTAAAGAAAAGGTAGAAATTAGAAAAAAAGAGCGGATATGGATAATCCGCTCTTTTTTTCTTTGTCAATCTATTCGCCTTGCTCCCAAGCCGCACAGTTTTGAAAACTATCATTGGCTTCATCCGGGCGCCCCAGCGTTTCCAGCAAACCGCCACGGTCACACCATATCCAAGCAAAAGGTTGATGCTCCTCGTTAGGGACAAGCCTAAGTGCTTTATCCAGTGCTTCCAGCGCACTCTCCAGATCACCTTGCTCAACATGCTTATGGCTCAGTTCTACACAACTTTCTGGTGTAGAGCAGGAGGCTCCTCCTGAAAATGCCATAAACGCAAATACTATTGCAATCAGCACCAAGACGGCTGCGATCCCCAATGCTACTGGTTTCTTTTTGGGTCGCTCACTCTTGATGGGGGACTCTGTATTTTCTTCAAGTACCTCTTCTGGCTCTTCTGAAAGGGTCTCGCTGGCTTTTGTGGCAATAGCTGTTTCCATAACGTGAGCAGGCTCATCATCCACGTGCGAGATGGGTTTATCCAGTAGGTCAGCAATTGTTTCTTGCCCCATCATTTCTGTTGGTAGTTCAGATATTTCATCCGACTTTTCTTCTATCATGGTCGGCAACGATGAAATATCTATTGATTCCGACGTTGCAGTTTCATCTAGTTGAGCGATTATTTCAGGCGTTAGCACCTCTTCAAAAGCATAATAAAGCGCCATCGCTGTTTGGTAACGGTCTTGCGGCTCTTTTTCTGCGGCTTTGAAAATCACCTTCTCCAGAGATGGCGGGATATTAGGTCTAAGTGTGGATGGGTCGGGCAAAGGCTCACTAACATGCTTATGGATAACCGCCAAAGGCGTGTTGGATGAAAAGGGCACTTTTCCTGTAAGCATTTCAAAAAGAACAATGCCCAGAGAATAAATATCGCTGGCGCTGTCTAAATCCATTCCCCTACCTTGTTCTGGCGACATATAAGTCGGTGTGCCGATTAACGACCCCGTGACAGTAAATTGCATTTCGCTCATCATTCGGGCGATCCCAAAATCTGTTATGAAAGCATCGTTCCTCGTGTTCATCAGGATATTCGAGGGTTTAATATCTCGATGCAGAATTCCCCGTTTATGAGCATAATCCAGTGCGCTTGCTACCTGACGCAATGTTCTTTTCACTTGCTCAAGCGGTAAATACTGACCAGTTTGGGATAACTCAACCATTCTCGATTGCAAAGTCCCCCCATTGATAAATTCCATCACCATATAATAAAGATCATCTTCATGGTCGAAATCATGAATCTGAACAATACTCGGGTGGCGCAAAGCAGCCACCGCTCTGGCTTCACGCTCAAAACGCGCCAGGAACTCTTCACCTTCCGAGAGATAGGTATGCAAAATTTTTATGGTCATATATCGGTCAAGTTTTTCGTGGTGAGCTTTATAGACTTCAGCCATACCGCCTTTTCCAAGGCGTTCCTGAAGTTTATATTTCCCAAGTGTAGTGCCAACCCTGTTCGCCATGAAAGTTGCTCCTAATTATGAGAGTGTCAAAGACACATATATTTTACATCAAAAATATATCTAAGATGGTGCCTCATACTTCAATGTTAATGAATAGTAGTCAGGAGATTATAATTTATGAGTTCATGATTTTGAATATAGCAAGTGCTTCGGTCTTTATCATTATTCATAGTGAATAAGAGTTGTATCTATGTTTGAGGTATCTAAAACTCTTTTCCCTATTAGCTACCTCCTTATGACATATAATCGACTTGTGATCTGTAAGGCTCATAACCCACAGGTCTTAGATTTAGCTGCTGATTTCGCTTAGATTTAAGAAAAAAAGACACCTCTTAGGTGTCTTTTTTCAGTAGCGGGGGCAGGACTCGAACCTGCGGCCTCCGGGTTATGAGCCCGACGAGCTGCCACTGCTCTACCCCGCATCGATTTAGCCCGACAATACTACCAAAGATGATGTCTCGCGTCAAGCAGAATACTAGTCTGCCATCCCGGTTACGCGCCCTCGCCCTTTTGCCTTGGATGTATAAACGCGTTTATCGGCAGCTTCGAGTAATTCTTCAGCGCTTTCGCCATCTTGCGGGAAATAAGAAATCCCCGCACTAAAAGAAAGCGTTATTGGCGGCTCCCCTGAAATGGGCGTAGAAAGGCTTTCATCTAATAAGCGTTGAACAAAAACTGGGCCTCTCTCTTCATCAATGCCTTGTAAAAGCAACACAAATTCATCGCCACCGTAACGAAAGAGCATATCCGTTGTACGCAGATCAGCCATCACGCGGCGAGCAAATTCGATCAAGACTTCATCCCCACGTGCATGTCCGTAGGTATCGTTAACTTCTTTGAAATGATCTATATCTAAAAAAACAAGAGAAAAAGGATAGCGGTATATTTGTGCACGATCTATTTCTTCACGCAAACGCACATCAAAAGCCTGACGCGACATCGCGCTAGTTAGATGGTCGTACATGCCATCACTATATTCGGCTGGCTTTACCTCCCGAAGACGACGACTAAGTAAGCGCATAAGCTCAACGCCAAAGCCGGGGATTAGAGCAAGCAATCCCTGAAATTTTTCCTGGCTTAGATATTTGAGCTTTGCTTCTGTAATAGCTGCTACAGTTGCTGTTCTTTTCACGTTTTCAAGCAAGGCAATTTCCCCAACAACATGCTCTGAGCTTCGAAAAGTAAGTAAACGTGGATTTTCTAAATCGCCTTGTAAAATGGCAAGAACGCCTGATGCTATCCAATATAGTCCATCAGCTGCATCACCCTGGAAAAATAAGGTTTCACCAACTTCTAAACTAAGATCGGATCCATAGGCCTCGAGAAACTCTTTGAGGCCAGAATCAAACTCTGATTCAGAGCTTTCTACTTTTTCTCGCTCAGGAACATGCTCATAAGCTGATTTAAGTTTTTTCAAAATCGATTGTGGTAGAAGTTCTTTCTTTTTCATAAATTTATCTCGCATTTTTTCTCACCATTCTAGCACAAAGTTCTTCATCATATTTGGCGTCATCTTTCGAATTAGCCAAAAGAACAGAAACTCCTTCTAACTCATCTTCACGCGTACATCGACCGCTACAACATCATTTTTTAATACAGTCAGCGGATTGATCTCGATCTCAGCGATTTCGGGCAGATCATACACCAACTGAGATAGACGACAAAGTGTGTCTACAACAGCGGCACGGTCAACAGCGGGGATATTTCTATAGCCATCCAGCTTTTTGCCTGCCCAGGTTTTTGATAGCATTTTCTCTGCCTCTCTGGATGAAAGCGGAGCGAGCGCGAAAGCGACATCCTTCAACCCTTCCACTTCTATGCCACCAGAACCAAACATCATTAATGCGCCGAATTGTGGATCGCGTACCGCACCAACGATCACTTCTTGCCCTTCTGGGATCATTTTTTGGATGAGAACTCCGTCCAGCTTCGCACGCAGATTTTTGGCTTGCACCCGCGCCATAAGCATCTCGAATCCCTGGGCAGCTTCTTCCGCAGACACAACATTGAGCAGGATACCGCCAACATCCGATTTATGGGGAATGTCGGGCGAGGCGATCTTCATCACGATGGGGAAACCAAGCTCTTCACCGAGCTTTGCCGCCGACTCTGCATCGGGCGCGAGCTTAATGGGCGATGTTGGGATGCCGTAGATATTCATTAAACGCTCAACAAGTTCAACGTCCAGCCAGCTTCCGCTTTTGGCAGATGCCAGAGCCACGCGGATGTCTATTAAGTCGGCATCCGCTAAGGGCGCGGGAGATTCATTCATCTCCCTTAAGAATTCCGCTCTTTGAACGAGACGTGCCAAAGCTGATGCGGCTCTCTCGGGGAAACGATAATCAGGAATTTTCGCCGCCTGCAAACGCGCAGAGGCTTCGGCAATTTGCTCGCTGCCCATCAGCACAACGAGGGTCGGTTTTCGGCTGGCTTGGATGACGGGGATCATCGCATCGACGGCGTTTTCGGCGGGATACATGGGCGGTGCGGGTATGAGGACGAGGGCGGCATCGGTGTTCGGGTCGGCGAGAAGGGCACGCAGGCTCTCAGCATAATGCGCGGCGGTGGCAGAGGCAAGCATATCGACGGGGTTATTTACGCTGGCTGCGGAAGGAAGAAATTCATTGAGTACGTTCAGGGTTTGGGGACCGAAATTGGCAAGTTCGAGGGTATTATGCTCAAGCGCGTCAGCGGCGATAACACCGGGACCACCCGCATTGGTCAATATGGCTACACGCTTTCCTTGCGGGAGAGGCGACCATGCCAGAGCGCGTGCCCAATCAAACATCTCTTCAGTACTATCTGCGCGAAAAACGCCTGCCTTTTCAAAGGCAACATCAAAAGCAGATTCTGCGCCCGCGAGCGCACCTGTATGAGAAGCCGCTGCCCGTTGTCCGCTTTCGGAACGCCCCACTTTGAGTGCGACTATTGGTTTTTTAGGAATAATTTTGCGAGCTTCTTCAATAAAACGTCTTCCATCGCTGATATTTTCAAGATAAAGCGTGATGACTTTTGTATGCAGGTCTTCTGCGATGAGCGGCAAAATATCGGTTTCGCTAACATCGGCTTGGTTGCCGAGACTGATCAGACGTGAGAAGGAAAAGCCTTCTTTTTTAGACCAATCTATCAGCGCAGCACAGATAGCACCCGAATGGGAGATAAAAGCGATTTCGCCCGGGCGCGGCATGGGCGGTTGGAGGAAAGTTGTATCGAGGGGAAAATGCGTATCGAGCAGACCAATGCAATTGGGTCCGATCATGCGGATTTTGTATTCTTGCGCGATTTTCAACGTTTCTTCTTCAAGGGCTGCGCCTTCTTCGCCCGTTTCGCGAAATCCGCCAGAGACAAGAATAGTGGCTTTAATCCCACGCTCGCCGCAGGCGCGCATTGTTTCTGGCGCGTATGTTGCTGGGATAACAAGAATTGCCAAATCGACAGGGTCAGGAATTTCGACAATAGAAGTGAGCATCTCATGCTCAAAAACTTTTCCGCCTTTGGGGTTAACGAGATGAATTGCGCCAACATATCCGCTTTGGATCAAGTTGCAAGCAACGCCATAGCCGAGCTTTTCAGGATGAGATGACGCGCCGATAACGGCGATGCCGTTGGGTTGGAAGAAGGAGATGAGGGAGTTTTGTGTCATTTGTAGTTTTAGTAGATTCAAAAGAACAAAATATTGAACTAAATTATACTCGCCCCAGCGTAAAACCATCTCTCATTGACCCCTCCCCTAATCCTTGCTATCATCATCTTATGAAGTTCAAAGAAAATCTCCGCCAGCTATTGCTTTGGCTTTCGCCCGGATTGGGTGTTAAACGCTGGCTTACTTTTGTTTTGGCCGGCATTACGCTTTTCGCGGTCGGTTTGGCCTATCTTTTATTGGATATTTACCGCACCGCGCCCGAAACCTGGTGGCTGCCCAGCCTCTCTTATCTCGCCCTGCGCTTTTTGCCCCGCCCGATCCGTATTCTGATCTTTGCAAGTATCGGCGTTGGTCTCGTCTCCTTCGGGATTTGGGGATTAAACCGCGCACTCCTGCGTCCCTTCCTGCGCCCGGGAAAACAAGTCGTGGATGAGTTATCTAAATACCGCCGTCAAGGACAAGGTCCGCGTATTGTCGTCATTGGTGGAGGGCATGGACTCTCCACGCTCTTGCGCGGGCTAAAAGCCTATACCCGTAACCTGACAGCCGTTGTCACCGTCGCAGATGATGGTGGTTCATCAGGGAAATTGCGCGAGTCAATGGGCATCCTGCCCCCGGGCGACATCCGCAATTGTCTAGCTGCGCTCTCAAATGATGAAACAATGATGACGCAGCTTTTCCAATATCGTTTTAGCGGCGCAGATGGCTTAGATGGGCACTCTTTTGGTAACTTGTTCATCAGCGCGTTGAGCAATATCACAGGGTCATTTGAAGAGGCTGTTGCAGAATCAGGGCGAGTGCTTTCAGTGCATGGGCGGGTACTCCCTTCCACTTTGCACAACGTCAAATTGGTCGCGGATATGACCCTCCCGCATTCAGCATACGAAGTCCGCGTAGAAGGGGAAAGCCGTATCCCGGAATTTGCGGGCAAAGTACGCCGTGTTTGGCTGGAGCCGGATAACGCACCCGCCTTCCCACCTGTGATCCAAGCCATTTTGGCGGCAGATGTGATTGTGATCGGGCCAGGCAGCCTATACACTAGTATCCTGCCGAATTTATTGGTAGCAGACCTATTATCCGCGGTTGAAGCGAGTAGAGCGTTAAAATTATTCGTTTGCAATATCGCTTCCCAAGCTGGTGAAACAGATTCTTATTCCTGTTACGATCATCTCGCAGCTTTGGAAGCGCATACCGGTAAAAACTTGGTTGAATTGGTCATCGCAAACGATTGCCAAGAGGCTATACTTCCTAAAAATACAAATTGGACAGAGATCGGCGACGAATTCTCTGGCGACCGCAGACTATACACCGCCGATCTGCTTGATAGAGAGCATCCCTGGCGGCACGACGCACAACAACTGGCACAAACAATTATGGACTTATATTATGAGCGCACAGGTCCAATGGGATAATATTTAAAAAATGTCTAGTCAATCTTTTGCAATATCTGCCAATCTATTGTATAACTCATAAAATAAGATATAATAGATCGGTTTGAATAAAATTTCACAAACCATTAACCCTTAATTTTTCAGGAGACAAATAATGACAGTAAAAGTAGGTATAAACGGATTTGGGCGCATCGGGCGTCAGCTTCTCAAGATCATTTTGGAACGTTACCCAGATGAACTCGAAGTAGTCGGCATCAACGACCTTTGGGACACCAAGACCAACGCACAGCTTTTCAAATACGATTCCAGCTACGGAAAATTTGACGGCGATGTTGAAGTTGTAGATGGCAACCTCGTCCTCGATGGCAAAACCATTCAGGTTTTTGCTGAGCGCAGCCCCGCTGACCTCCCTTGGGGTGAACTTGGCGTAGATATTGTTTTTGAAGGCACCGGCGTTTTCCGTGACCCCACCACAACCCCTGGTCCCCAATCCCATATTGAAGCTGGTGCAAAGAAAGTTATTCTGACTGCTCCTGCAAAAGGCGGTGATGTTTTCACCGCAGTCATGGGCGTAAACGACCAGGACTATGACCCTGCAAAACATCATATCGTTTCGAACGCATCCTGCACCACCAATTGTCTGGCCCCTTTCAGTAAAGTCATCAACGACACCTTCAAGATCAAAAAAGGTTTGATGACCACCATCCACTCTTATACCACCAGCCAAAATGTGCTCGATCTCGCCGACAGCGATCTGCGCCGCGCCCGCGCTGCTGCGCTCAATATCATCCCCACATCCACCGGTGCTGCAAAAGCAATAGCCCTCGTTATCCCCGAACTCAAGGGCAAACTCGATGGCTACTCCCTGCGCGTTCCCACCCCCACCGTCTCCATCGTGGACGCTGTTTTTGAAGTAGAAAAAAGCACAACAGCCGAAGAAGTGAACGCCGCTCTCAAAGCCGCTGCTGAAGGTCCCATGAAAGGCTTCCTCGGCTTCAGCGAAGAACCCCTTGTTTCAATGGACTACAAAGGCGACGAACGCTCCTCCATCGTAGACGCAGACTTGACCGCCGTCATGGATGGTAATATGGTCAAAGTGGTCTCCTGGTACGACAACGAATGGGGCTACGCCACCCGCCTGACAGACTTCGCAGCGAAGATCGCTAAAAGTTTTTAATTTAGACCCTAAATAAATGTCATTGCGAGCCGCTGATGTTTTTCAGCGGCGTGGCAATCTCCCTCACCATTATGGAGATTGCTTCGGCGGTAAAACTGCCTCGCAATGATGTTTTTTTGTATATTGGAGTAAACCATGCTCAATAAAAAAACACTTCACGACATCAACGTCAAAGGCAAAAAAGTCCTCGTGCGCGTGGATTTCAACGTCCCGCTTAAGGATGGCGAAGTCGCAGACGACACCCGCATTGTGGCAGCCCTGCCGACGATCAATTATTTACTGGATGAAGGCGCTGCACTGATCCTTACCTCCCATTTAGGACGCCCGAAAGGCGAAGCCAAACCAGAATTTTCACTTGCTCCCGTTGCCGAATATCTTGCCGGCCTCGTAAGTGTACCGGTTAAATTCGCCACCGATTGTCTTGGTGATGTTGCCCAAGCAGCTGCCGCATCCCTAAACGCTGGCGAAATTCTCCTGCTTGAAAACACCCGCTACCACGCTGGCGAAAAGAAGAACGACCCCGCTATGGCAAAAGAACTCGCAGCTATGGCAGATGTCTTCGTCAACGACGCTTTTGGCACAGCCCATCGCGCCCACGCATCTAATGTTGGTGTGGCAGGTGAATTGACCGCCGTAGCAGGCTTCTTGCTTGAAAAAGAACTCAAATATCTTGGTGATAGCATTGCCAATGCCGAAAGCCCCTTCGTCGCCATTTTGGGCGGCGCAAAAGTGAGCGACAAGATCGGCGTTATCACCAATCTACTCGACAAAACCGACAAAATCCTGATCGGCGGCGGGATGGCGAATACCTTCTTCAAAGCCCAGGGCTACGAAATGGCAGAATCACTCGTAGAAGCCGATGCCATCGACACTGCCCGAGAATTACTAAAAAATGCCGGGGATAAATTACAGATTCCCGTTGACATGGTCATCGCTGATGACTTCGCCGAGCAAGCCCAAAGCAAGGTCGTTCCCGTTGGCGATGTCCCCACTGGCTGGCGTATTTTGGATGTCGGTCCCGCAACAGTCGCAGCATACGCATCCACATTAGAATCTGCCAAAACCGTCGTCTGGAATGGGCCTATGGGCGTCTTTGAGTTCCCCGAATTCGCCAAAGGGACTTTCGGCGTGGCTAAAGCAGTTGCCGCAGCAGATGCAGTCTCCATCATCGGCGGCGGCGACTCGGTCTCTGCGATCAAAAAATCCGGTCTTGATGAACAAGTCAGCCATATCTCCACTGGCGGCGGTGCATCGCTCGAAATGCTCGAAGGCAAAGTGCTGCCCGGCTTAGCGGCATTAGCAGAAAAATAGTTTCAAGACCCCGTTTTTATAGCGGGGTCTTTTTACAATCTGGTAACACCTAGAAAACACAATTTTATTGAAGTGGGCTATAATTTGGGACTAAATAGTCTGAGAAGCCGATCACCAAGGAAAAGCTTATGTCTTTCACCACAGGAGAAAATGTAGGGTCTTACAGGATCATGGAAAAGCTGGGGCGAGGCGGTATGGCGACTGTATTCAAAGCCTACCATGCCTCGCTGGATCGTTATGTTGCTTTAAAAGTACTACACCCTGCTTTCCTGGAAGACCCTAACTTCTTGGCACGTTTTCAACGTGAGGCGCGTTTAGTCGCCAAATTGGAGCATCAAAATATCGTTCCCGTTTACGATTTTGCTGACCACGAAGAACAGCCTTATCTGGTGATGAAATATGTAGAAGGGGAAACGCTCAAAGCACACTTAAATCGTGGTCG
>JABGQT010000052.1 GCA_018648685.1 Anaerolineae bacterium | reverse complement strand
TTGTCTGAGGCAACAGGGGTATCAAAGTAAGATTTTTGATGAAGCAATGCGACCTGACGCAACGTGATGTCCTTTTCTAATTGTCGTTGACAGGGTCTGCTTACTGATTTCCAAGGCTTTGGCTATTTCTTCCACCGACTTATCTTGGCTCAGCAGCACATCGGCTTCTCGCAACTTTCTGATAATCTGTTCAGTTGAATAACGTTGTTTTTTGGGCATTGCCTATCTCCTTTTTCCTGATCTGTAACATTCTACTTGGATCAGGTTTGGGGGGGCAGGTCACTTTCTGCAAAGTCTGGATTTGGAAGAAACCGCCGATCACGAGGACACCGATCAGAAAGGTGAAGCCTTTCATTGTATTGAGGGTGCTTTGCTGTGCAGAATATCCTGGAGCAGATTCGTAAGCTGTTTTGATATCTGTTGTTTCCACATCTTTGACAACAGATTCGATAATGGAGGCCATACTTATCATTGCCGTAGGATCATCAAGTTCTACTGCGATCACATTGGTAACTGGGCGTGAGCTGGATACGCTTGCGTCAGCTTTGGGGCGATATTTATCCCAGATGGCGAGGGAGACAAAGATGGAAGGCTGAAAAAAGTATTGCTGTCCATCTGTAATGCCCGTTACACGGAGATCGTAGAATTTGTCTTCTGTCCCCTGTGTGGATTTGACTGTAATATAATCTCCGATGCCAATATTGGCTGACTCGGCTATTCTTTGGTCTATCATCACAACTTTAGATTGTCTGGAGCGGATCGTTTCGCCAATGATCGGAGCGGGGAGACCAGGTTTACCCAGTTCTACACCAATAAAAGATGCATCAATGGAAGCAAGCCCATCGCCAAGGACGATTTCGAGATTGCTGAAGCCAATAGGCCCAGCATCGGCAACACCATCCACACGTTGGACACGTTTGACTTTCTGGTAATCCAATCGGCTTGCTATTGTTGAATAGCCGGTGCCTTCCTGAAAGACGAGGAGGGTGGCATCCAGTTTTTCGAGATATTCTTTATTTGCGGAGGCAAGCCCTTCGCCAAGACCAGCGGTGAAAAGCACCAAAACGGCGATGAGGGCAATAACCATACTAAAGAGGAAAAAGCGTCCTTTGTTTCGCCATACTTCTTTGAGACTAAGATAAATTGACATTGTATTTCCTTGTTGAACTTCTTGAATTAGACTAAGTTGACCCTAATATACACTTAGCAAAAGAATTTATCAAGGTTTTGCACATATTTGCTGTTCAAATACTTGACAATCATTATATTCCTTGATAATATAGAGACATCTTCAGAAAAGGAAAGTGTAAATGAACGAAATAGCAACATTCAGCCTCGGCGTTATATTAAGAGAAACAGGTATCAATGCAGACACACTCCGCGCATGGGAACGGCGATATAAACTTCCTCAACCCTCCCGCAGCGAAGGTGGGCAACGCCTTTACTCCCCGCGTGATATAGAGATTATCAAATGGCTCATGCAACGCCAGAAAGAAGGCATGCGCATTGGTCAGGCCGCAAAACTTTGGCACAGAAAAGTTGCAGTCGGCGAATCCCCTCTTGCAGGAGACACCCTAAATCTAAATATTGAAGAAGGCTTACCTGAAGCGTCTCGCCTTCAAGTTTTTCAAGACAATTGGGTCAGAGCCTGCATCTCATATAATGAAGCACAAGCAGAGCAAGTAACTGGTGAGGCTTTTACAAGATTCCCTCTTGAGTTGGTATTCACTAAAATTCTGTTACCCAGCATCCGGGAAATTGGAGAACTTTGGTATAAAGGGGAAATTAGCGTTCAACAAGAGCATTTCGCATCCGCTTTATTGATGCGTCGTATCGAAGCCATGATCGCTGCATCCCCTGCATCAACGCGTCCAGAAAAAATAATCGTTGCTTGCCCGCCTAAAGAAGAGCACACGCTCTCTTCCCTTTTATTGACTCTTTTTCTTCGCAGACGTGGCTTCCATATTATCTATTTAGGCACGAATGTCCCTCTGGAAGAATTCAAGGAAACTGTAGAGACCATAAAGCCAGAGCTGGTGCTTTTTACAGCGCAACAACTAACAACAGCCGCAACACTGGAGCAAGTGGTTCAAGAATTGAGTTCAAGCAATACAACCATAGCCTATAGCGGACGTGTTTTTCAAAGCCCCCCCGACATCCAAGATCATATTAGCGCTCATTTTTTAGGCGACAACTTTGAAAGCATTTTCGCAAATATCCATTCTCTAATCGAAGTTCAAGAAAAAGTTGCGCCAAAACCTTCAGAAAGCACTCATGGATTACTTCTGACCACTTTTGAAATCTCTCGCGCTGCAATTCAAGCTCATTTAACGGATACGCTATCTCAATGGAATATCCCGATCAAGCCACTTACAGACGCGACAGCGTATCTCAACGAAAATATTGCAGCAGCGCTCTACCTTGGCGACCTTAACTTCCTTAGCCCTGAACTAGGATGGGTAAAACGCCTGCTAACACATAGGAAAATGGAAGAAGTTAGCCTAGAAAGATATATCCAGGCTTATGCCAACACACTGCAAGAAGTGATCGGCGAAGCAGCAACACCACTCATAAATTGGCTGCTCGAAGAAGCATCCAATTAGCGTTTATTAGGAGAAAAAATGAATATACTTATCACTGGCGGAACAGGGTTGATCGGACGCGCCCTCTCTGCCGCACTAATAGCAGATGGACATAACGTCAGCGTTCTCACGCGTAACCCCGACAAAGCCCGAAACAACCTTGCATCTGGGGTGCTACCAATAAAATGGCAGAGTGCCGACATCGAAGCACTATCCCGTTTAATAGAAACGAACGATGCCGTAATTAACCTTGCCGGGGAGAGCATCGCCGGTGAAAACTTACTCAGCATTCTCACCAAACGCTGGACAGATGAGAGCAAAAAACGCATCCAGGGCAGCCGCGTGGATATGGGAGAAACCCTCGTCAAAGCAATTGAAATGGCCGAGAAAAAACCACAAGTTTTTATCCAGGCTTCGGCTGTGGGCTATTACGGTGTGACAGGTGAAGAGCCATTAAATGAAAATGAACCAAAAGGCGATGACTTCCTTGCTGAAACCTGCAGTTCATGGGAAGATTCAACCATAGCTTTAGACGAAATGGGCATCCGCCGCGTCATCATCCGCACAGGATTGGTGCTTGCCCCCAAAGGCGGGATTTTGCCCATTATGCTCCTTCCCTTCCGTCTTTTTGCAGGCGGAAAATTGGGCAGCGGAGAACAATATGTTCCGTGGATCCATCTTGAAGACGAAGTGAATGCTATTCGTTTTCTGCTCAATGCTGAAGATGCGCGGGGCGCATATAACCTCTCGGCACCGTATCCTGTCAAACAACGGGAGCTAGCCAAAATTGCGGGACGAGTTCTGCATCGCCCCAGCTTTATCCCCGCACCTGCTTTTGCCCTCCAATTGGCTTTGGGAGAAAAATCTACATTAGTTCTCGACGGGCAACGAGCAGTTCCCGAAAAACTGGTCACTGAAGGATTTTCTTTCAGTCACAAGGATTTTGAATCGGCACTCAAAACACTTCTTTAGGGAGAAGACATGAAAACATCTACAAGAAATACCATCTTATCTAGCATTGCGACCGCTTTTGCGCTAACAACTGTGATCTGGCTAACGGCGGGGAGCCTTGCCAGCCGCTTTGACGTAGTGAATGAGAAATATTTTTCATTCTACTATCCTTGGCAAACGCGCAACCCAACGACAATGGCCTATATCACTGTCTGGGTGGGCTATGCGCTGCATAATATTTCTGCTTGGGTTGTGATCTATATGGCCAAAAAGGAAAATCCGAAATATCAGACTGGTTTTCGCTGGTTCAATTGGGCGATGCTTGCCCTAAACGGTGTTTTCTATATTTTGCATTGGATCCAAACCCAACTCTGGTACGACGGGCTGGCAATTGCTGTGCCCGAAGTAACATCACAAGGCTCGGTTGTTTTGATGCTGGTCGTTATCCTGATCTTGGAAACACCTCGACGCGGATTGGCTTTCGGCAAAAAAGTGAAGTTCCATAAACGCTTTATGCAGATTGTGCGTGAGTATCACGGCTATCTTTTTTCCTGGGCGATCATTTACACCTTTTGGTATCACCCAATGGAAAACACCTTTGGACATCTGGCCGGATTTTTCTACATCTTCCTACTTTTGGCTCAATCTGTTTTACTTTTCAATCGAGCGCACTTAAACAAATACTGGACATTCCTACTTGAAGCCTTTGTGTTGATACACGGTACGCTAGTTGCGATATCTCAAGGCAACGGCATTTGGCCCATGTTCGCTTTTGGATTTGGCGCAATGATCGTCCTAACGCAAATGTACGGCATCGGGCTACAGACTTGGGTTCGGCGCGCGTTGGCAGTCAGCTTTGTCGTTGGCATGAGCCTCTTTTATACCCTTAGCGGAAACCTTGCCGGACTAAACGAAGTTATCCGCATCCCCTTTATTGACTACCTGCTAATTGGCTTGCTCTATCTGATCTTTTTGGGCATAAACGGGGTCGTTAGTTTAATTAGCCGTAAATCAACACAAGCAAGTTAATCAAATTATCAATTGGAGAAAAAAATGACAAAGAAAAAGAATGTTTCTATGCAGGAGAAATTTAAAGGTCTCCGCCGCTTCAACCTGATCATGGGCTTTTTACACTTAATCCAAGGTGTATTTATGTGGGCGGTCAGCAATGACACCACATACCCTATTTTTACAAACTTTTTAAATTTCGACACAACCACTTTCAGCTTAAGCCCATCTGCCAAGCTCTTTTATGAATTGCCCTTAGGCCCCTCTGTAGCAATCTTCTTGCTGCTTTCTGCGATTGCACATTTTTACCTTGCATCTGCAGGCTATGAAGGCTACATAAAGAATCTAAGGCAGGGCAAGAATCCGATCCGCTTTTATGAATATGCCCTAAGCTCATCCTTAATGATCGTCCTGATCGGTATGTTAGCGGGTGTTTGGGATTTAGGTGCAATTATTCTCATGTTTGGGCTGAACGCGATGATGAACTTATTGGGTTTACTGATGGAAAGTCTCAATCAAGATCGCACAAAACTCGACTGGTCTCCTTTCACTTTCGGTTCAATTGCAGGAATAATCCCGTGGCTGGTAATCTTCATCTACTTCTTTGGCTCCATCTCATCAGGTGGAGAAGCCAAGCCCCCAGCCTTTGTTTACGCCATAATCCCAACTCTATTTGTATTCTTCAATACCTTCGCAGTCAACATGTGGCTTCAATACAAAAAAATAGGCCCTTGGAAAGACTATCTATATGGCGAACGTATCTTCATTGTGCTTAGCTTAGTTGCCAAGACAGTTTTGGCATGGATGATTTTTGCTGGAACTTTAGCTCCCGTCTAGGATATAAAAAATGAACACCTTTATTGTTACTGACAGTACGTGTGACCTACCAATTGAAACGATAGAACGTTACGGTATCGAAGTTGCCCCCTTACATATCAATATGGGCAGCGAAAGCTTTTTCGATGGTGTCAATATCACCAAAGAAGAGTTTTACCGCCGTCTACCAGATTACGACCCTGCTCCCAGCACCGCAGCGCCAGGCACAGCACTTTTTATTAAGCATTTTGAAGCGCTCGTTGAAAAAGGGGCAAAGGAAATCCTGTCCATTCATATCTCCGAATCGCTGAGTGCAACGATCAACTCTGCGCGACTGGCGGCAAAGGAATTTACAAAAGTCCCTGTTACCGTACTGGATTCAACCCAACTCAGCTTAGGGATGGGGTTTCTTGTAGAAAGAGCTGCTCAAATGGCGGAAGCGGGCAAAAAAGCAGAAGAAATCGTTAGTAAATTACGCGAGATCATGCCCCGCACCTATGTCTTTGCCGCGCTGGACACCCTCGAATATCTGCGCCGTAGTGGCCGGATGCATATTGCCGTGGCGCGCTTCGGTGATTTATTACGCTTGAAACCTCTTGTATTTATGAGTGGCGGCAAACCAGATGCGCATCGCGTTCGCACACGTGAGAAAGCGATGGCTCGTCTCTTTACATGGCTCGATAAACATGGTCCCTTTGAGCAATTAGCTATTGTCCATGCTGGTGTACAAGAACGCGCAGAAGCATTGCGAGAAGAAGCACACAAATATTTCCCAGATGGAGAGATCATCATTCAGCAAATTACGCCCGTTCTGGGCACAAATCTGGGCATAGGTGCGTTGGGTTTTGCTGGCATTGCAAAAGAGAAATAAGCTGTGCGCATTTGGGATATTTCTCCCGGCTATTTGAACCGCGCTAGTCTGCTAGGAGAACATCGAGAGCTGCATGGGCTTGCGTCCATTCACATTAATAACAAAAAAGGATATTCGCGACATCCTGAAACCATACGCTGGAAGAACTATTTACCAGCATTAGCCATGAGACATGAACTTCTCGTTGCAGAAATGCGGTTTCGAGGCTATCAACATCATTCCCCGCTTCCTATCGAAGCGGGGACAGAAAAATGGCCAGATTATCTTGATGAACCTGCCACACAAATCAAATTACTGCGCGAAAAATATATCGATAAAGAGTCTGGACGCATTCCACTTCCGCATACCTTGCAAGAGCTTTGGGAACATCATCGTTTCTCAGTTATGGCACGAGATACAGGAAAATATCATCTCTATGAGAGAAAGTTGCCCAATGTCGAGTTTGATGAATTCTCAAAAGAGATAAGCGAAATCATACGGCAAAAACCACGCCAAAGCGATGTAGAAAATACTATTGAAGAAATGTGGCTATGCCTGGAAGCGAAACCTAATGCTTCTCTCAGCATAAAAGACAAATTTGAAGAATTGCAAAAAATAGTAAAAGAAGAAAACATAAAGCTACTACACACAACAGCACTAACAGAGCTTTCTATCTGGCTCAACTAGCTTTATCATGCAAAAGGAAACACCCTATGCTCCACCGGATTGACCAACAACAAATAATTCCAACCCCACTCGATGAAGTCTGGGTTTATTTTGCAACGCCCCACAACCTGAACGAGATGACACCGCCTGATATGAAATTTGAAACCCTGCATGGCGGGGATGAAAAAATGTTTCAGGGACAATTAATTGAATATCGTGTTCAGTTCATGCCGCTTATCAAGTCTCGTTGGCTCACAGAAATTGCCCACGTTGAAAAGAAAGCCTACTTTGTAGATGAGCAGCGCATCGGGCCTTATCGCTTCTGGTATCACGAACATCGTTTTGAAGCTGTCGAAGCTGGCACGCAGATTACCGATCAAATCACGTATGAACTCCCCTTCGGCATTCTTGGTGATATTATCCATGCCATTTGGGTAAAACATAAATTAAACAGAATTTTTGAATTCAGAAAGAAAAAAGTTGCCGAGCTTTTTAGCTCGTAAAAGGAGTACACATGTTTCTCAACATTCTTCAGATCATAGGCGTTATAGGTACCATCCTAACAGGCCTATTCTCCCTAGTCGCCCCAACCAAGATCGAAAGTTTCACTGGTATCAGACCTATTGGCGGACGCGGTATTACCGAAATCCGTTCTATCTTTGGCGCATTATTTATTGGCCTGGGCGTAGCAGCCTTTTTACTTGATACAAGTGTTGCCTACCCAATGCTCGGCATCATGTATCTCGCAATAGCCGCTGTCCGCGCCGTATCTATGTTCACAGACAAGTCAGTTGAGCAATCCAATATTATTAGCCTCGTCGTTGAAATCATCTTCGGCGTAATTCTGGTGCTCTAATGAAAATAGCAAAAACCCTCTCCTTTCTTGGCATCCTCGCCATGACAGCCGTTCTCATCTATGGTTTTACCATCGGTGATTTCGCAGGTGAAGGCAGCCAACTCCTAGCCATGCCCTGGGGCATCGTCTCTCTGGTCGATCTCTACACAGGCTTCATCCTCTTCTCTTTATGGATTTTCTACAGAGAAGAAAAACTATATATTGCCATTCTCTGGACAATCGCCATGATGACCCTCGGCTTCTTCGCAGGTGCGCTCTACGCCTTTATTAACCTTCAAAAAAGCAAAGGTAACTGGATGCAATTCTGGCTAGGAAAACATGCAAAATAGATTTTCTGAACTGCTGGATGAATTCCGCTCCGTGCTTGGTGGTCGTTTAATTGACGCCATCCTGCCACCCTTAGTTTTCCTGATTGCCAATGCCATTTGGGGACTTCAAACCGCCATGTGGACAGCCTTAGGATTAAGCATCATACTCGGCATTCGACGTATCACACGGGGCGAATCCCTGGCCTATGGCTTGCTCGGCGCTTTCAGCGTTCTACTGGCAATTGGCTTGGTCACATTGCTCGGACGTGCCGAAAGCTTCTTCCTCCCTGGCCTCATCAGCGGCGGGCTGACAGTAGCCTTATGCTTTATCAGTCTTCTCATCAAACGTCCACTCACCGCCTGGAGCAGCTACATCTCCCGCCGTTGGACATTAGATTGGTATTGGCATCCCCGTATCCGCCCAGCTTACACCGAAACCACCCTCCTCTGGACACTTTTCTTCGGTCTGAAATTTTGGTGGCAAATAGCGCTTTATCAAGGCGGAGATGCTGAAAATCTGGCGTGGGTACAAACTCTAACCGGCTGGCCTACCTTACTCATCATTCTTGTTATTACCTATCTCTATGGCACATGGCGTTTGCGTAATCTGCAAGGCCCCAGCACTGAAGAATTCGATCAGAAAATTCCCGCACCCTGGCAAGGCCAGCAACGTGGTTTCTAGGCATTATAAATATCTCTAAGGACAACATGAAAAACAAACCTTTAGCGTCGATCTTTTTGATCGTCTTCATTGACCTGCTCGGCTTCGGACTGATCTTGCCCCTACTGCCCTATTATGCCGAGAGCTTTGGCGCAAGTGATACCGTAATCGGCTTATTGGTCGCATCCTATGCTGCTGCCCAACTGGTCGGCGCGCCCCTTTTAGGGCGTCTATCCGACCGCTTTGGTCGCCGTCCCATACTTTTACTCAGCCTCTTAGGAACATTAGTTAGCTTTTTGATATTAGGTTTTGCCAATACACTTTGGCTATTATTCATCGCCCGCATTTCAGATGGCATCACCGGCGGAAATATCAGCGTAGCGCAAGCCTATATCGCTGATGTCACAGACGAGAAAAGCCGTGCCAAAGGCTTGGGAATGATCGGCGCAGCTTTTGGCTTAGGCTTTATCTTTGGCCCCGCAACAGGTGGATTTCTCAGCCAATGGGGCTACGCTGTCCCTGCTTTTGCGGCCGCCGGTTTGGTAACGATAAACTTGCTCATGGTCTACTTTTGGCTCCCTGAATCGCTTACGCCTGATAAACGCGCCGCTTTAGCGCAAGCAGAAAAACCTAAATTCACCATCAATGCCCTGCTAGATGCACTTAAACGTCCTTTTTCTGGGCCATTGCTTATCACACGCTTTATTTTTGGCTTGGCATTCTCTATTTTCCAAACTATTTTCTCACTTTACGCACTGCGCCGCTTCAATCTTGATGCCCAACAAACTGGTTATGTCCTAACTTATGTCGGTGTTTTGTCTGTAGTCGTGCAAGGTGGTTTGGTCGGTAAATTAAGCGAAAAATTTCGTGATGATTTGCTCATCACTGTCAGTGTAGGCATTATGGCGATCTCGCTGCTTGGTTGGGCTTTCGCCCCATCAGTGACAATGTTGCTCATTATTTTGGCGCCAATTGCCTTCTCTGGAGGCATATTAAACACCGTCATTTCCAGTGCATTGACCAAAACCGTTCAACCACAAGAAATAGGCGGGATATTGGGACTTGCCACTTCGCTCGAAAGTCTGACACGCGTCATCGCCCCGACTTTGGGCGGGCTACTGCTCGAAAAACTGGGTTTCTGGTCTCCAGGCGTTTTTGGTGCTATCGTTTTAACAGGCTTATTTGTCTACGTTTGGCGCGTAATTTTCAATCATCCTCTAGCACAAGCGGTGCCAGAGAGTTAAATTTCCTCGGGAGGGAAGATGATCCGCAATCAATGGTATGTTGTTCTCGACTCAAAACAAGTCAAGGATAAACCGGTCGGGGTAAAACGCTTGGGCGAGAAATTAGTTTTTTGGCGCGATAGCAAGCATAAAGTCAGGTGCGCTTTCGACCGTTGTCCACATCGAGGTGTGGCGTTAAGTCTCGGTAAAGTCCATAAGAATCATCTACAATG
Source organism: Anaerolineae bacterium (assembly GCA_018648685.1). GTDB lineage: Bacteria > Chloroflexota > Anaerolineae > Anaerolineales > Villigracilaceae > Desulfolinea. The sequence continues at coordinate 7,381 of JABGQT010000052.1, read as the reverse complement.
CCCATTCCATGGCTTTGAATTTGACTCAAATGGGCAATGTGTCCTTATCCCTGCAGAGGGGCGCAGCACACAACCACCCGCCGCCATGCGCCTGAACTCCTACCCCACTTACGAAGCACATGGTTTCATCTGGATCTGGTGGGGCGATAAAGTTCCTGCGGACCTTGAGCCACCGCATTTTTTTGACAATATAGATGAGCGTTTCTTCTACGGCTCTGCGATAGACCCTTGGAAGGCACATTATTCGCGTGTGATCGAAAATCAGCTTGATGTGGCGCATCTGCCTTTTGTTCATCACAATACCATTGGGCGCGGAAACCGCACACTAGTGGATGGCCCAAAAGTGATTTGGAAAAACAAGAAAATGATGTACACCTATGTTTTCAATCGCGTTGACGATGGTAGCAAACCCCGCTCTGCAGACAAGTTAGAGCCGCGCGATGGGCAGGTGCATCTTGAATTTATCATACCTAATCTCTGGCAGAACCATATCAGCGAAGATGTGCGAATCCTAGCCGCTTTTGTGCCCGTTGATGATGAAAACACGTTGCTCTATTTACGTTTTTATCAAAAGTTTTTGCCTGTACCCTTTCTGGGGAAACTCGTGGCGCAGCTTGCCATGCCTTCGAATCTGCGTATTGCCCATGAAGACCGTGGTATTGTTGAAAGTCATAGGCCTTTGATCAGCAGCTTGCGTAACAATAATGAAAAACCGATCAAAGCTGATGCGCCGATTATTGAATATCGGCGGCAGCGTGAAGCACTTCAAAAAGAGACACGATAATTGAAAAGAGAAAATATGAAAACCTGGCTCAAAAGAATTTCCATCGGCATCATCATTATTCTAGTACTAGCCACCATTGGCTTTGTTTGGTGGGGAAATACGCCCCTTGAAGCGATGCCTGAAGCATTAGCCGCTCTAGAAAGCGACAATGACGTACTCGTCATCAACAAAAAGTGGATGGTGTTCAGCCCGATTAACACATCAACAAAAACGGGCGTCATCATTTACCCGGGCGGACACGTTGATCCACGCGCTTATACGCCTTTGGCAAAAGAAATTGCGCGAAATGGCTATTTGGTCATTCTGCCGCCGATGCCACTCAATTTAGCTGTCTTTGACATGAATGTTGCAGATGAAATTATAGAAGCAAATCCAGAAATCGAGACGTGGTATCTCGGCGGGCATTCGCTCGGCGGCGCAATGGCAGCAGAATATGTGGCCGCAAACGCATCTAAAGTAGACGGGTTATTCTTGTGGGCATCTTATTCTGCTGAAGGCACCGACCTGAGCATTATCCCCGACCTGAAAGTTTTATCCATTTATGGAACAGAAGATGGTGGTGTAGAAGAAATTCGTATTTCAGATAATCGTCTCCCCGCCGACACAGTTTGGGTAGAAATGGAAGGTGCAAATCATGCTCAATTTGGTTGGTACGGTATCCAGCCCGGGGATGGGGTTGCAACTATCTCGCGTGAAGAAGAGCAAGCCTGGATTTTGAAAGAAACAATCGCATTTATTGAAAATTAATTTATTCAAACAAGTGACAGTCACTTCGAATATTCAAAAGGAAAATAAAATGAATGAAACTGAAAAGAAATACCTAATTGCAAGTACTGTAGAAGTATTGATCGCTGCAGGCATCGCCTTTGCAGGCAGCCTATACAGTGTAAAAATTGGCAATTTACCCCTTTTTGGCGTTTTAGTTGGCTGGGCATTTCTGGTCAATTGGATCGCCTTTATCCCGGCCTATAAAAACCAGACCGAAAAGTTTTTCGACCTGACAGGAAGCATCACCTACATCACCACCATCTTGCTTGCCTTTTTCCTCAACCCTGAAGCACGAGATGCACGTTTCTTCTTGATGCTAGCTGTTGTCTTGGCATGGGCATTCCGCTTAGGCACATTCCTCTTTAGCCGCATCCAAAAAGACGGTAAGGATGGACGCTTTGATGATATAAAACCATCATTCGTGCGCTTTTTCCATGTTTGGACTTTACAAGGCTTATGGGTCACATTCACTGTGCTCGCTGCCTTAATGGCAATGACCAGCACCACGCATAAACCTTTAGGCATCTGGGGATTGGTCGGTGGACTTCTCTGGCTCTTCGGCTTTGCAATCGAAGTAGTCGCTGATAATCAGAAATCTGCTTTTCGTAAAGACCCGGCCAATAAGGGCAAATTCATCAATACCGGTTTATGGTCACGCTCTCGCCATCCAAATTATTTTGGTGAGATCACCCTTTGGATCGGCGTGATGCTGATCGCGATTCCCGTTTTACAGAGTTGGCAGTGGATTGCCATCATCTCCCCCATCTTCGTAACCCTATTGCTCACTCGCGTTAGTGGCGTTCCGATGCTCGAGAAACGCGCCGATGAAAAATGGGGCGGGCAAGAAGATTACGAAGTTTATAAAAAGAATACACCTGTCTTAATTCCTAAGCTCTAAAACAAAAAAGGAACAAAATGAAAGAACAATTCGAAGACCAACAATTCCTAAATATTGAAACTTTCCGCAAGAATGGCGAGGGCGTTAAAACACCTGTCTGGTTTGTTGAAGAAGGGGATGCTTTTTATGTATGGACTGAAGTAAATTCCTGGAAGGCTAAAAGAATTCGTAATAATGGCGCAGTCAAAATTACGCCATCTACTGCAAGCGGCGAACCAGTTGGAGAATGGGTAGATGCTCACGCAATAGCCGATGCATCACCTGAAGCCTTAAAACACGTGACAAAATTGCTAAAAAAGAAATATGGACTTGCATTTAACGGTTTTCAGACAATGGGCAAGTTACGCAAAGCAAAATATACTGCGCTTAAGATTAAGCTCGTATAGCAGATGCGAATATTTAAGTACAACTTTACTGTTAATGCACCACTTGAAGATGTTGCAGCTTTCCATCAAGATACAAGCGCGCTTAAGAAGCTCAGCCCGCGCCCAATGATCGTGCAATTACATCAAGTTGACCCGATGGCAGAAAATTCCATCTCCGAATTCACACTTTGGCTAGGACCAATTCCCATCCGCTGGCGAGCTATTCATAGTAATATAAGCACTAACGGATTCACAGACACACAGGAAAAAGGTCCAATGAAATATTGGAAACATACGCATTCTTTTGAATCTATCGATGAAGAAAAGACCCGTATTCAAGAAAGAATAGAATATACCCACCCCGAAGGATTGCGCAGCTTATTTACCCGTCTGCTTTTTGGGAGATTTGGCCTTACACTTCTTTTCACTTACCGAAAATTGGCAACGAGACGTAATCTTGGAGAACAGAAATGAAAAATGTTAGTAGACAAATATCAGTCATCTTGACTACCATATTAACTATAACGATTAATGGACTGGCAAATGCCCTGCCCCTTAACGGGCTGACCACTGGTGAGATCTCAGACAGCTTTGAAACCTACTTTGTTCCTGCCGGGTATGTTTTTTCGATCTGGGGTTTGATCTATATCGGGCTAATCGCTTTTGCGATATACCAAGCCTTACCTGCGCAACGTGAAAATCCGCGTTTAGCGCGCATTAGCTGGTGGGTAGTAGTAGGCAATCTAGCCAATGCTACCTGGATTTTCTTCTGGCATTACCAAATCTTCGCTCTCACCGTGGTGGCAATGCTAACCTTATTAGTTTCGCTTCTCTTTACCTATAAAGGGTTGCGGAGTGATGAAGATAATATCCAACCTGCAGAACGCTGGTTTGTCCAAATACCTTTTAGCATTTATCTCGGCTGGATATCCGTCGCTACAATTGCAAATATCAGCGATGTGCTGTATTTTTTCAATTGGGGGCAGATCGGAATTAGTGCTGAAATCTGGATGGTTATCATCCTGCTCGTTGTTGCAATACTCGCTTGGGCAATGAGCCTGCGCCAAAAAGATATTGCATATTTGACTGTACTCCTTTGGGCCCTGGCTGGAATTGGTGTCAAATTCCCGGAAAGTGGCTTTGTGACCACGGCTATCTGGTCTGCATTTGGCCTTGTAGCGGTTGCGTTTTTGTTCGCTGCTATTCCGCAGAAGACTAGTTCATAAATTCAAATCAGTTTGGATGGATGCAAATGTCAAAATTGGAAAAGAAAGTTGTTGTTATCACCGGCTCATCACGCGGATTTTGCTTTAATATCGCCGAAGAAATGCTCAAGCATGGTGCGCTTGTGGTGATAACAGGAAGAAGCCAACAGGCAATCGAAAGTGCGTTAAACGCGCTGCAAGCCCAGGGTCATGTGCGGGGCGAGATTTGTGATGTGACCGATGAAGACCAAGTGTATCAACTGGCAGAATCTATCATCCAAAATGAGGGGAAATCGACATCTGGATTAACAATGCGGGCTACTCATCTGCTACTGGGCGTGTGCTAGACATGAATCCGCAAGAGGAAGAGGGGCTAGAAATGTTCCGTGCTAACTCGCTTGGCACGATGTATGGCGCACAGGCGGCGTATAAACACGGCGCGAAGATGGTCGTCAACATGTATGGAGCTGGCAGTAACGGCAAAGCCGCCTTGCCGATGGGGCTATATGCCACGACAAGGGCGTGGGTAACTTCTTTTACGCGCACAATGGCAAAAGAGATGCAAGCGGGCGAGATGCAAATTGTGGGCTTCAATCCCGGCATGATGCTGACCGATATGCTCACCCGCCCAACGGTGATCGGCGAAGCAGGCGCAGATATGATGAAAAATTATGGTTTCGTGTTGCGCTTTTTAGCGCGCACGCCTCAAGAATTGGCTGCGGATTTGGCGCGTGTTATTTCGCGCGTACAAAAGCCTTTTACAGAATACCGCGTAATGAAAGCGTGGACGCCTTTCCTGGATTTGCTGCGCGTGCTTCGGGAAAATCTCACAAGAACTGGCAAACGCCCAGAATTTGAGTTGCAAATAAAAGAGAAATACAAGCGAGGTAAAAATGCCGAAAGTTGAGATTAACGCCCCCGCCCCCGATTTTACGCTAGCTGATTTTTCGGGACGCTCCGTGAATTTGGCTGGTTTCCGTCAAAACAGCAATGTGCTACTCGTTTTCAATCGTGGCTTTGTCTGACCATATTGCCAAAAGCATATGGCGCAGTTGCGTCACGATTCTGACAAATTTCAAGCTACTGAAACAGAAATTTTGGTGGTCGGACCTGAAAACGAAAAAGCATTCGCCAAATACTGGGAAGAACATCATCTCCCCTTCATAGGTTTACCTGATTCCAAACACAGCGTGCTGAAGTTGTTCGGGCAAGAGGTGAAACTCTTCAAATTGGGGAGAATGCCCGCACAAGTAATTATTGATAAAAAAGGGGTAGCGCGCTATGCACACTATGGGCACTCGATGAGCGATATTCCTGAAAACGAAGAGTTGCTAAAGATATTGGCAATTCTTTAAGGGAAAATCTTGCCTTGGCGATGTGGTCACAAGTGACAACACTATATGGCTCGGTTCAGCCAATACCGCCTTACTCTAAAATCTTGACCCCGTTAGACGCTTCGCAGATGTAAATATTTGGTTTTAGCCCCGTGCTTTCTTCATAGCTTAGCAGATATTCTCTGCAAATTTCTCTGCTGCTTCTTTTTCCACGAGGGCTACGGCGCATCCGACGAAGCCTGCTCCGGTCATGCGCGCAGCGAGGCAGCCTTTTTCTTGGCGTGCCAACTCGACCATGATGTTGAGTTCGGGACTGGAGACTTCGTAATCGTCGCGCAGGCTGGCGTGGCTGGTGTTCACCAGTTATCTAAAGGCGGCTATGTTCCCGTTTTCGGCTTGAGTGCCGCCAATAAATATTATCTCGTCCCCCATCATTTCCCCGTTAAACCATCATTCCCTTGGGTCTATACTGCAACGCCTCTGCCAAATGTGTGGACTGGATAGCTTCCTCCACAGCTAAACCTGCGATCGTGCGTCATAGTTTCAAAATGCGGTGATAAGCCCGTACGAAAAGCTGGAGCTGGGTCATTGCAACCTTAGTCAGCATTTGTCCCGCATCATCTAATTCGAAAAATTGACGTACTTCTGTGACGCGCATATCAGCGTTAGTCATCACCCCGTTATTTAGACCAGCGAAACGCGCCTGTTGATGTTGGCGTGCCACTTCAGCCCGAACACGGATCTCTACCGACGCTTCTCCCCGCCTGTTATCAGATAACTTCTCGAAACCCACACCGCTCCGCTCTGCTTCGGGTGCAGGCGCGGGGCACTTCGATGTGGATGTCAATTCGGTCGAGCATCGGCCCGAAATCCGCTTTTGGTAACGGGTTACGGTTTGGTGAGAACAGGTGTAGGTTTTTACGGGGCTTCCAAAAAATCCGCGTTGAAAGTTTGCAGGAAAAGTGAGAGAACCTTGCGCGCGACTAATGGTGACGTGTTTATCTTCCATTGATTGGCGCATCACTTCGAGAACACACGAGCCGAATTCAGAGAATTCATCAGGAGGAGAACTCCACGATGCGCGAGAGAAATCTCTCCAAACGCGAGCAGAGGCAGGTCAAAGTAAATGCAGTCTTAGTATCCGCCTGCCTGAGCGATGACGTGCGCGCAGGTAAGGAACAGGTCATCAGCGGCAAGAAATCCAACTCCGACGGGATCCCCGTCAGCAGTGAGAATTCGGGTCAGGTTATTGTGCAGTTGATGGGACATAACTCCCCTTCAGAGTGATGGTTAGGCACTATGCTTATAAAGCATTTCGTTATCGGCGTATAAGAGGGCTTGTACGATGATTTTCTTCAAAAAGGGGGGAGAAAAAACCTGTTTTTACCCTATTAGCACATGAAAATTGAGTCGTATAATCAGTTTCTGTTGTATACTTAGCGATAGCCCCGTTGTGTGACTGGGATCGAAGCGGGGGAATACGAGGCACGCATGAACGAAGCCGATACTTGCCGAACCTACATACTGCCTAAACTTCACAATGCTGGCTGGGAAGATGACTACATCACCGAGCAGCTTGTCTTGACGCCTGGGAGAATTGTGCCTGTTGGGGAGAAACATATCCGGCGGGATGGTTTGCGCCCTGATTATGTGCTCTTTATCCGTCGAAATATTCCAATTGCCGTTGTTGAAGCCAAAGCGGATTATAAGCAAGCAGGGGATGGATTGCAGCAATCTATTGAATATGCTCAAATGATGGGCGTTCAATTTGCGTATGCCAGCAACGGGAAAGAAATTATCGAGCATGATTTTATTACCGGCATAGAGCGGACGATTACAGATTTTCCATCATCGGATGAACTCTGGGGGCGTTTACAGGGGACTTTTTCTTTTCCTACACAGCAAGATCAAACAGATGCACTATCAGCTTACTTTGAAGAAGTCGGCGGCAAAACTCCACGCTATTATCAGCAGGTGTTTGCCCTCAAAGGTTATTGGACAAATATAGTGAAATATTAATGGAGGCT
>JABGQT010000005.1 GCA_018648685.1 Anaerolineae bacterium | reverse complement strand
ACTTTCTCCGAAGTTGCCCGCTTTGTCAATCAAAATCGTGAACTACTGAAATTACCTTTAATAACTATATATCGAAGCAATAATGATGTCAATGATTTTGCGTGAACTCTGCAAGATGTATAATAGAGCCATGAAAATACACCCCCCTGTCTCTCTTGCGCTAAGCGCTCTCAACGCCCCTCATCAGGTTTTTTGGCATAAGCAGCCAATTAAGTCTATGGTAGAGGCTGCCGCTGAACGCGAACAAGATATTAACCAACTTATTCGCAGTATCCTTTTTAGAGTTGGTAAAGATGATTTCATCCTCGTCATGGTAGCAGGGCCGCCGCAACTCTCGTGGTCTGCGTTGCGCGCCCATCTTGGGCGATCACGTATGACAATGGCAAGCAAGGATGAGGTCAAGAGTGTTACCGGCTACCCCATTGGCACAGTTGCACCGATCGGATTGGCGCGTCCATTACGCTTGCTCGCAGACAAAAATGTTTTCATTCCCAAAGAAATTTCTTTTGGCTCTGGGCAGAGAGAAGCTGCGATCATGATGAGGAACCGAGATTTTCAAAAAGTTTTGGGTGAAGTAGAGGTCGGGGAGTTTGCGAAAAAGGAAGCATAAGATAATGGCTAAATTTGAGCAAATAAAAATCATCCGCTGGACAAAAGAAAAAGCCCCCACGCAAAAAGCTCTTGAAGAGATTTTGCACAACGAGGGCTTAAGTTATTATTTGTGGTCAAATAGTCCAAACGACCTATACGTGCCGCATTTACATACTTATGACAAAATTATTTATGTAGTCCACGGCTTGATCACTTTTATTCTGCCCGACGAAGACCAAAAACTCACGCTGCATTCTGGAGACAGACTCGAATTGCCCGCAAATACTATCCACAGCGCGGCCGTCAGCTCGCAAGGCGTGGCTTGTTTTGAAGCACATTGTTAAACCTATGACTAATTACCAAGAAGCTGCCCAAATTATCAAAAATGCATCCCACGTAACCGCCTTTACAGGCGCGGGGATTTCTGTCGAGAGCGGTATTCCGCCCTTCCGCGGTGAGAACGGTCTCTGGAATCAACATGATCCCATTTTTATCGACATTCGCTATTTTCATGCCTACCCCCTAGAGTCATGGAAAAAGATTAAAGAAATATTTTACGATTTCTTCGGATTAGCTGACCCCAACGCCGCCCATTTGGGATTAGCAAAATTGGAGAAAGATAGGCTGATCAAAGCGACCATAACCCAAAACATAGATAATATGCACCAAAACGCGGGAAGTAAAGAAGTCTATGAATATCATGGGAATTCGCGCAACTTAATTTGCCTTTCCTGTGGAGAGAAATTCCCCGCTTCGCACTTTGATTTGAGCTTGCTACCGCCTAAATGTACGGGATGCGGCGAGGTGCTTAAGCCCGACTTCATCTTCTTCGGCGAGGCGATTCCCGAACCCGCCATGTCACTTTCTTTCAATGAAGCAGAAATCGCGGATGTTTTTTTGCTGATCGGCTCTACAGGTGAAGTAATGCCAGCCGCGCAACTACCAGTCATCGCAAAGAGAAACGGGGCAAAGATCATCGAGATTAACATCGCGCTATCGAATTATACAAATCAGATTACAGACGTCTTTCTTCAGGAAAAAGCCACCGTCGCCATGACAAAACTCCTCGAAGCGATAAAAAACTAAGGGTTATCTATGAGAAAAACATTCATCCTGCTCAGTTTAATATTACTTATCAGTGCCTGCGGTCCCTCTCCTGAAGAACAAGCCACTATGACCGCCGCTGCGTGGACGGCGACCTCCACATCCACTTTGACGCCAACCACAACCAGCACCGCGACTTTCACCCTCACCCCATCGTTGACGCCCACACTCACTTATACGCCAACGCCAACTTTTACTCCCAGCATCACCCCCACCCCAACATTCGCCTTTCCAAGCGTCGAGGTAACTGCTGCCCAAGCTCACTGCCGCTACGGACCAAACGTTGCTTATCTCCACGCAGCCGATTTATACGCGGGCGATACCGGCACTGTGCGTAGCCGTTGGCATTTGAGCAGATGGCTCTATGTCAAATTCGATAAACTGGATTATTTCTGTTGGGTTGCGCCCTCTGTCGTGGAAGTCACCGGAGACACAGAGACTGTCATTCGTCTAACAGAATTAGACCTGACAAAGATTGGTTATAGTCAATATGGTCCGCCGGAGGGCATAAGCGCCACGCGCAACGTTGCACAGGTGACAATTTCCTGGAATCAAGTCAATATGACCGAGGACAAAGACCGAGGATATTTTCTCGAACTCTTTGTCTGTCAGGATGATGCTTATCTCTGGTGGCCCGTTTCCTTCCCCGATCAATACACCACCAGCTACACCGTCAAGGATGAAGCGGGCTGCCCTTATCCTTCAAGCGGAGTGATTTACACCGTCGAAAAGCATGGGTACAGCAAAGCAAAAACGCTCCCCTGGCCCGCGCCTTAACGGGAAAGCGCTCTTCGCTGAAGAAATGATTTTTTAGCGGAAGCAAGTGCATACAATAGCGTTCCGGCTCTTCATCCCCCTTAAAAACAGACTTCCGAAGTTCGCAAAAACTTCGGAAGTCTTATTATTTTAGGAAAAAAATATCTACGCGCGGTGTTCGAGTGCTGCGTGTCCGGCTGCCAAACGTGCGATCGGCACACGGAAGGGGGAGCAAG
>JABGQT010000006.1 GCA_018648685.1 Anaerolineae bacterium | reverse complement strand
ATCATGGATCTCTTTAACAAAATGCCCTCCCCATTCTTCTTCAAAATCATCCTTAATAGAAAGATAATGCTGATAGCCTCTTTTACGCTGGTCTGAACGGCGTAAACTTCTCAAGAAAAGAAAATGTGCTTCCGCATCGTAATCATCTATGGCCAGAGCATCTTCAGCCCAAGCAACTGCTCGATCGTCTCTCCCCATTGCTCCTTCATACCGAGCAATAAATTTATATAAAGCAAGCCTATCTTTGTTAAATTCTCTGTTTTTCTCTGACCACCATTTTTCTGACTCAGAAGAAATCTGTTGCATATCGCTATTCGCAATAAAGGTATCTCCTCGCCAAAGCTGTGCTGCATCCAGCATATCCTGCAAGAGTCCAAGAGGTATAGTTTTTTCTTCCGAAGTTATGGACATAAAATGATACATTTTTTTCATTGCTGCATCAAATTCCCACGCATCCACATATAGATTATATTGCACTAAACCGACCATATCATGGTAGGTTCTGATCACATCTCTGCCAGAAAAGGCTTTTCTAAGGTTATTTAAGACCCCGCGCAGCTTTCTTTTTTGATCTTGCTCACCCCCATCATCAGCCCAAATAAAATCGCAAAGCTGATCGCGCCCAATTGGCTCTTTGTGCATAGCTAAATAGAAGAGCAAAGTGCGTGTTGCTCGTCTATTGATCGCGAGCAACTCACCATCCAATTCTATAAGCGGAACGCCAAGTAAGCGGATATTTAACATTTCTATCTCTCTTTACTGATGTTGTACAAAAGCTATGTTTCTGGTGCCTTGCCCCCATCCTAGCCTATCCCCTTCGGGGGAAGGGACAAATTCTCCCCCTTTTGGGGAGATACCCTGAAGGGTACTTTGTCCGCAGGACAGAGAGGGCTTTTAAAAAGAAAAAGGGGCTAACGCCCCTTAAAAAATTATCTATTCAAATACAAAATTATTTTTTTCTAACTTCCTGTGCAGCTTGCAAGATCTCATGCGCTGAGCGCAAAGTTCCTTCACCCACATCACCAAGCATTTGGGCGAGTTCCAATAAGCGAGCATCTTTTTCTAGCGGAGCAACACGTGTCAGCGTGCGCCCCTCTTCGAGTAATTTCTCTACTTTCAAGTGTTGGTCGCCAAAGGCTGCCAATTGAGGTAAGTGGGTTACACAAAAAACCTGATGCTGTCTTCCCAATTGCCAAAGTTTTTCTCCAACGACCATGCCGATCCGCCCACCAATGCCTTGATCGATCTCATCAAAGATCAGTGTGGGAACTTCATCGGCACGCGCCAGGATATTTTTGAGCGCAAGCATCATCCGCGAGGTTTCACCGCCAGAGGCAACTTTGACCAGCGGTTTTAGCCCCTCGCCAAGATTCGGAGCAAGCAAGAATTCCACTTGGTCAAAGCCGCTTTTGTCGAAAGCCACACGACTACCATTGAGCGGAAGCCCAGACTCGTCGGGCAGGGTCTTAAAATCGACCGCAAACTTTGCTGCCTCCATCCGCAAATCGGCTAATTCGGCAACAATACCTTCGCTCATTTTTTCTGCGGAGGCTTTGCGCATATCGGAGAGTTTCTTTCCTTGTACAGACAAAGTTTTAAGCAAAACCTTCTCTTCTTTTTCAAGCTCATCCATTCGCTCAGAAGCGGTGGAAATCGTCTCCAATTCGCGGCTGGCATCTGCGCCAAAGGCGATCACAGCCTCGATGGAGCCACCATATTTTCTTTTCAAATTCTGGAGCAGATCAAGGCGCTCTTCCACATCCTGAAGCCGGGAGGGATTAAATTCAACTTTTTCGAGATAGAGGCGCAAATCGCGTGAAATATCACCAAGATTTTCAAGAATAAGCGCGGCACGCTCGTGGATTTCGGCTTGGGAGCTGTCTATTTTCGCTAATGCGGCAAGATGTGTAATAGCCTCTCCAAAAGCATCCGTCACGGGCGGGGATTCGGGACTACCATCATCAATGAGCGCGAGAGTCTCTTGCGCGTGAGATGCCAGAGCCTCGGCATTTGCAAGTCTATCGCGTTCTTCTTTTAGAATTTCATCTTCATCTGCAAGAGGGTTGACTGCATCAATTTCTTCTGCCTGATAGGTGAGCAATTCAACGCGGCTTTGAGCATCTTTTTGCAGACGACGTAATTCGTCCAACTCAGTGCGGAGGATGATGAGTTTTTTGTAGGTCGTGCGGTAGCTGTTAAGGGCAGAATCGGCATTTGAATAGCGGTCGAGCAAGCCCAAATGCGCGCGCGTATCGAGCAGGGAGAGATGTCCGGATTGCCCATGAATATCTATCAAATATGCGCCCAAGGCTTTAAGTATCGCGACATTGACTGTCCGCCCATTAACGCGGGCGATGCTGCGTCCCTCTGGCTTAATTTCTCGGCTAAGCGTCAGATAATTTTCATCGTCGAGCAAATCTTCGGATTTAAGGATTTCATGGACTGCTTTGCGTTCGTTCCCCATGAGTCGAAAAGTACCCTCAACGATGGCTTGCTTGGATTGGGCGCGTACCATACTAGTATCGGCGCGTCCACCAACGAGAATTTCGACAGCATCAAGAATGATGGATTTGCCCGCGCCGGTTTCGCCGGTAAGAATGACAAGCCCATGCTCAAAATTCAATTCGAGTTGGTCAATAATAGCGAAGTTATAAATACGAAGTTCTGTAAGCATAATTATTTAAAGGTAAAACCTGAAAGA
>JABGQT010000064.1 GCA_018648685.1 Anaerolineae bacterium | reverse complement strand
TCGTTATGTCTATTCCGACCAATATTTTACCCGAAATCGTGAACTACTGAATTTCATAAAAAACATCAAATCAAAAATTGACCACGAGCTTAAGAAGAACTTATACAAAAATCTGGTCTTCAAGGGCGGCGGTGTGCGTGGTATCGCTTATATGGGTGCGCTCGAAATCCTGGATGAATTGGGCATCGTTGATAATATCCAGCGTGTTGCAGGAACATCAGCGGGCGCGATCGCCGCGACACTTTTCTCTTTCCGCTTGAGCGTTGATGAGACCAAAGAGATTTTCAACTCACTCGAGATTGCCAAGATTCCCCGTTGTCAGGAAAAAGAACATGATCTGAGACTCTGGGAATCGAAAGATGATGAATGTTACAAACGCTTCTTCAAGAACTATGGCTGGTACTCAAGTGCATATTTCTACGAGTGGATTGGGAATATCATCTCAGAGAAATGTGATGGAAACACTCGCGCCACCTTTGCTGATTTTCAGGAACGCGGTTTTCGCGATCTCTATATCGTCGCGGCAAATCTTTCACGCCATCGCGCCGAGGTTTTTTCTGCGGCAGATACGCCTGATGTAGCTGTTGCAGATGCGGTACGTATGTCTATGTCGATTCCGCTCTTTTTTGAAGCCCTGCGCTTTGATGGCAAGGAATTTGGCGATGGTGATTATTATGTGGATGGTGGGCTTCACGATAACTTCCCCATGCATATTTTCGATGAACCCGACTTTGCTACAAATAGCTGGTACTACCGTGACGGAGTGAACTGGGAAACTTTGGGCTTATTCCTCTTTCCTGATGACTTGAGAAGTCAATCTGAGCCAGAAATTCCAGAAGATGTTTGGGAATTCTTGATGCTTTCTCTACGCAACCTTTATAATGCACATCAGGTGTCGAATTACGAGACCAACCCTGTTGACAAACATCGCACTATTGAAATTAATGATTGCGGTATCAAAACAGTTGAATTTGATATTGAGCCTGGTAGCGAAAAATACTCTGATCTTTACAACTCCGGCAAAGAAGCCGTGAGAACTTTTTTTGCTCTTTAAGCGAAAGGAAAATATGATGTGGTATCTAATTGGAGCAATCTTGCTCAACGTATTGGGTTTTTTTATGGGAAGCTCATCGTATTTACTGGAAAACAATACGACAGCTTATGCATTGGGAACAGCCTCCTCCGTAGCGTTTCTAATCGGTTTTTTGCTATTGGAATATGCCTTGTATAACTACAGTTTCGGAACTGTCTTCATTGCCTGGGGAGCGGGAATGGCAGCACTATTAGCTTTAGCAGGCATCTTCTTTTGGGGAGAAGCAACTTCAGCGATTAATACAGGATTCATTATCCTCACCCTGCTGGGCGTTAGTAGTTTGATTGCGTCAGATTCAAAAAACTATTTCTAGACCTTGGAGATCATGATGTTTATTATTATCAGCGCTATTTTATTATCTAGCTTAGGAGCATTTGCGCTCCAGAAATCCAATGTCGAAATTGATAATGCTGGGGCCTACAGCATAGGGGGCTATATTGCCTTTATCATCAGCTTTGCCTTACTTGAATATGGTCTGATCTCTATGCCATTGGTTTTTGTTCTTGGCATCTGGGCAGCAGGAAATGCCGTTTTCACAGCGTCAATTGGCTATTTTCTATATGGTGAGAGATTTCCAAAGAAAAAAATAATCCCCTTGCTTTTCATCTTTTTTGGATTATTAGGATTGAGCCTTACTTAAAGAATTAAGAGAGCTCCCCTAAATTCTGTGTGTACAATCTAAGGGAGCTCTTTGTTAGACAGAGTGCGGAAAAAAACATTAGGCAAGCGCGATCAGCTCTACTTCCAACATCCAATCGGGGCCAACAAGAGCAGTAACCTCAACAAGCGCACTCGCTGGCGCTGCTTCGCCATAATATTTTGAACGAACAGCATTAAATCCTCCCAAAAGGGACATATCCGTGATATAGATGGTCGCCTTGTGACTTTCGCAAAAGAAGAATTATGCGCTTCAAGAATTGCTTGCAAGTTCTGAAATACCTGCTCAGCTTGCGCAGTCATATCCCCAATACCGACAGTTTCTCCATCGATATTCTGCGGGCCTTGCCCTGAAATAAAGAGTAGATCTGAATTGAAACTAACCCGAGCCGCCTGAGAATATTGTCCACCTGGCACAGTGACACCACTGGGGTTACTCATCTTAACTGACATTCATTTTCTCCTTTTATTGCTAGGTCACAGCTAGTTGTTCATTCGAATATTCTTCGTATTTTTTTCCTTCGACGATCTCCCGAATCCGCGCAATTGCCTGATAAATTCCTGTAAATGTCGTATAAAGAGGCGTGATCCCAAAACGGATATTATCTGGAGCACGAAAATCGGGGATAACGCGGATGGCTGGTACGGGAGATTCGATCAGGGCGCGGGTGATCCGAAAACTTTCCGGATGCCGCAAAGAGACATGTGAGCCACGCTCTTGTTTTTGGCGTGGTGTGCCCAATTTAAATCCCAGCGGCTCCAACCATTGATCTGCCAAAAAGATAAAATACGCCGTCTGCCGAAGGCTTTTCTCTCGCAACTTCTCCATCGAGGCTTCCAAAAGAATATCCACAGCTGGTTCTACAGCCTTCATCGACAACATTGGCGGTGTTCCAACCCGATAACGAGAAATATCTTTCGCTGGAGAAAAATTGAGATCAAAATCAAAAGGCTTTTCAGAGGCAAACCAGCCCCACATCGGCTGCATGAGCTTCTCTTGCAAATCGCGACGAACGTATAAAAATGCCGGTGCGCCTGGCCCGCCATTTAGATATTTATAGGTGCAGCCCACCGCCAAATCGACATTATAGCCATTCAGGTCAAGGGGAACAGCCCCAACAGAATGGCTCAAGTCCCAGAGCATCAACGCACCTGCTTGATGAGCCATCTCGGTTATTTTTTTCATATCGTACATAAAGGCGCTCTTAAAAGCGACATGTGTCAGGCTGACCAACGCGGTGTTTTCGTTGATGGCACTTTGAACAGCTTCTGAAGAAATAGAAATACTATCTTCTGATGAAATGAGCTTCAGTTGATGCTTATCCCCTAATAATTCAATAATGCCCTGCAAAATATAAAGATCAGAGGGGAAGTTAAATTCGTCGCTAATGATCTCCGTGCGCTTTGGCCGGACCTGTAAAGCAGCTACAGCTAATTTGAATAGATTGATCGATGTGGCTTCGGTCACAAGAATTTCATCTGCTTTTGCGCCGACCAGTTTGGCGATTTTTGCCCCCAACTCTGTGGGCATATTCACCCAGCCATCGTTCCAGACTCGAATAAGTCTTTTGCCCCACTCTTCTTCGATCGCATTTTTCATGAAATCAATGCTTCGTTTGGGCAAACGTCCGAGCGAATTGCCATCCAGATAAATAAGATTGGGGTCATCAATTACGAACTCACCTCGAAAAGAGGCGAGCTCGTCTTCGGAATCTAATTTATGGGCAAAAGCAATTTCGGTGCTCGAAAATTTTGTCATCGTAAGTTCAAAAAATTAAGGTGAGGCCGGATGCCAACGAACCCATGATTCAGGAATATCATTATTACTTAAGCGCACAGGATTACTGCCATCAGCACCCATAAAGTAGATTTCGTTAGCCCCATCTCGCTCGGAGTTGAAAATAATATAGTGACCATCAGGAGACCAACTTGGGGTGATGCTCGAAATGGGGGATTCTGTCAGACGGGTTTGTCCAGAACCATCCACGTTCATGACATAGACTTCTGATTTTCCATCTCGCGCAGATTCAAATGCGATCTTATCCCCTTGAGGAGACCACGTTGGGCACGCATCGTTTGCGTCATTATTGGTAAGCGGCATTTTCTCGGAACCGTCACTATTCATAATAACGATCTCATCGTCATTCCCGTCGAAATAAGTCCAGGCTATTTTCTTCCCATCAGGAGACCAACCTGTAGCACAAGAATTCGAGAGATTCGCATCATTTGTCAGGCGTAAAATATCTGTCCCGTCTACTCTCATTGTATAGACTTCATAGTTGTCGTCACGATCAGAGATAAAGGCTATTCTCTCTCCATCCGGCGACCAGGAATAGATAAAATCATCCGCAGGATTATTCGAGATATTCCTTTTCGCGCTGCCATCTACGTTCATCAGGTAAATTTCAAAATTCCCGTCTCTGTCAGAGATAAAAGCGATCTCTTTTCCGTTTGGGGAGAAAGTAATATTCATGTCAGTGGCTGGGGATTCTGTCAGGCGTGTAAGTGCGGAGCCGTCATCTTTCATCATGTAGATGTCTGAATTCCCATTAACATAGGCGACAAATCCAAGCCAGCCAGAACTCCCAGCAAAGGGAGTGGGCTCAGGAAGCGGTTGCTCAGCAGTAGGCTCAATTTCCTGCTCCCCCGCTACTTCTTCAGGAACAGATGTTGCTGGAAGCGATTCCACATCTTCTCCTTCTGTTATTCCTTCTTGTGTCGGGGCTGGACTTGAACAGGCTACTAAAAGCAAAGCAAAGAGCAGAAAAGTATTTTTGAACTTTATGTCTATCTCCTTTGCAGGGCACAAACAATCTCCTGAAATTTACGGTACTACCGTCGTCGGGATTGGCGTATCACTCGGGACAGGGCTAGGCGTAGATGTTTCTGTCGGGAGCGATGTATTGGTCGGGGTCGCCGTTTCTGTGGGAGGTAATGACGTTGAGGTCGCCGTAGCTGTTGGGAGCGGTGTAGCGGTAGATGTTGGGAGAAGAGTCGGCGTTGGTGTTGGAACGGGCAAGTCCATTTTCACGTGAACGACCCGCTCCGCAATTGAATCGCCTTTATCCCCGCGCAGCGTTAATCGCAGTGTGTAGATGCCATCGAATCCTTCCACATCCCATTCTGCCAGTTTTTCTGCTTTGTCATATTGAGCATCGCTGTTTTCGACTAAAAATTTCCAACTAGAAGGCTCAGAGCCTTTGCCATACTCCAGAGTCCATTCACCAAAATTATCGCTCACCGTAACAACGCCAAAGATATCGAAATCTATTTCGGTGATCTTGTCGCCGTCGTCGAGATTGGTGAAGCGCAGATCCGGGTAAGGATCGTTTTGATTGCACTCGCGGTTGGGCGCAAAATCAACTTCCTTGGGGAAATCGTTCGCTTCCAGCCAGTTTCTGCCCGATTTTGTGCCGAGCCATTTGCGTGCCCAGTCATCTTCAACGCGCATCACTTTTAGTTCTTCTGTGAAATCATCGCAAGAGTCGGAGGCTTCGAGGCGAGTCCAGGTATCGAGCGTGATCCCGCGCCAGAGATCCATGCCGGGCGGAAGCGGTGGTTGGTCAGCAGCAAAAACTTCAGTCTGCTTTCCACTTTTGCAGGAATTCGAAGGCTCTGTACCAGAAATAGAACAGATCACTTCGTTAATAACGCCATCAGGGCGAGGAAAATCGCCTGGTGATCCACCTGCACGTAACGGTGCAACATTTTGCATAAATTGAGACCAGATCGGAGCAGCACCATTTGAACTGGTTATTTGGTCCATCGGCGTATAGTCGGCATTCCCAACCCAAACGCCTACCGTTAAATCGCTTGTGTAGCCCATTGTCCAGCTATCGCGGAAATCATTTGACGTGCCTGTTTTTGCAGCAACGGGGAATGGGAGATTCAAATAGGAATTGGGGCCGAACATCCACGTTCGAGCAGCGTTATCCGATAAAACGGAGGTAATCAGGTAGGCATGCTCTGGACGAAGAACTTGCTCCCCTTGTGGAGGCTCATATTCGTAAATAAGCTCTCCGTTATGGTCGAGAATTTTCGTAATACCCACAGGCGGGATCTGTACGCCTTCATTTGCCATCACGGCAAAAGCGCCGGTCATTTCGAGCAAGCTTACTTCGCCACCGCCAAGCGTTAATGCGAGACCATAATCATCACGGGTGAGGGTCGTGATGCCAAGTCGCTCTGCCATCGCGATCATGCCTTCTTTTTCTTCGGTTTCGGGGTTGTCATAGATACCGACAAAATCAAGGGCTTTCACCGCAGGGATGTTAAAAGAGTTCGCAAGAGCAATACGTAAGGTTACCGGCCCATGCGCTTTTCCATCATAATTAACGGGGATATAAGGCTCGCGTGGATCATTAGGATCCCCAGATGGCGGGAATTCGGAAGGTACATCCCAGATCAGGGTGGCGGGAGTCCAGCCTTTTTCAAAAGCGGCAAGATAGGTGATCGGCTTGATCGAAGAGCCAGGCTGACGGGTAGGGCTGGTCGCCATATTAACTTGCCCAGAAATATTGGCATTATAAAAATCAGGCGAGCCGACCATGGCCAAAATTTCACCCGTATTGGGGTTCATCGCAACAAGCGCGGCATTTTGAACATTACGGTCAGCCAAAGATGCGACCTGATTACTGACCATTTGCTGCGCTACATCTTGTAAATTGGGGTCGAGAGTTGTGTATACGGTGAAGCCAGAACGATAAATGGTCTGGGCATCATATTTTTCTTCGAGCAAGGCGCGGATATAGTTCACCCAATGCGGGTAACGGATGGACACATTCGGCGGTGTAAAAGCGTAGTTTTCAATTTCTTCAGCAGCTTGTGCAGCTTCCAAAGCGCCCACACAAATCCGTTCGTCGCTATTGCTGACTGCTATACAGCCTTTCTCTTCACTCAAAAGATAAGAAAGGAAGATCACGTCGCGGTGACGAGAGATCGTCCCTTCGGGGTTGGTATGAATATCATGGATCGAAGGGGATTGCGGCAGACCTGCCAGGAAAGTCGCTTGTCCAAGTGTTAGGTTATCAGCGGTGGTATCAAAATAAGTTTCTGCTGCTGCCTGAATACCATAAGCAAGACTGCCATAGTTCACTTCGTTGAGATAAAGCTCGAGAATTTCATCTTTGCTATATTTACGCGTGATCTCTGCGGCGAGGATGATCTCGCGCGCTTTACGCTCGTAGGTCTGGTCGTAACGCTCTTCGGCTAAGAGGAGCATCCGTGCTAATTGCTGGGTAATGGTTGATGCACCAGAGACGATCTCGCCGCTGGTATAGTTTTGCCAGAGCGCGCGGGCTAAGGCAACTGCGTCAAAACCCGGGTGATTGTAGAATTCCTTATCTTCAGTAGCAATGGTTGCCGCAAGCAAATTTGGGGAGATATTGTCTAAAGCTTTATAGGTGCGTCGCCCTGCATTGGGATCAAGAATTTCGTATAGAATATGCCCTTCACTATCAAGAATGCGCGTGGTCTCAAATTGCGATGCACGCGCCTGCAGATCTTCTACATCGGGGAGAGTAGAGGCGATAGCATTATATTGATACAGAGCATAAGAACCACCTGCTAAAGCCAAAAATACCAGCCCAAAAATAAACAGGATAATGCCACGCAGCAGACAGCCCCAACTAACGCGAATATCTCTAAGATAAGAGCCTATATCTATCTTCTCTTTCATTGATGGGGGCTGTGTTGCGGGGCGTGAAACCGGATTATAAGCAGCCGGCACAACGCGCGTTGCATCCATATCCGTTTCATCCACTTGTTGGGGAAGGTGATTCTGGACGCGAGGATGCGTCCCCTCGGCAGCATCGCTGGGATAAGGCGGTACGGGGAATTCTGCTCGCGTTTCTTCTTCAGAAGCGATCAGGCGTCGTAGATAATCATCTCTATCTTCAGGTTTTGACATATTCTCACACAGTTTTTGTAAACAAAAGGCGTTTTAATTATTCAGGCTTTGCCATGACCAAAACAGACCAAACGCCTTTCATCACGGTATCGTCTTTTTGGTTTTTCACATCAAATTGCAATTCTACTTTTCCTCCGCCCATGCGCTTCAAGGCCTTTGTGGTTATGATTTCCATCTCAACATGGATTGTGTCGCCAAAATACATAGGCTTAACGAATTTCCAGCTAGTAATCTCTCGAAACAACATGATCGTACCTTCCAACACGCCAGTGCGAAGGGCTAAACCAGATGCTATTGAAAGCCCGAGCAAGCCATGAGCCACGCGCGCGCCAAAGGGTGAATTGGCGGCATATTCCGCGTCGGTGTGGATCTGATTAAAATCGCCTGTAACTCCTGAGAATCCAACCACGTCGCTTTCGGTAATTGTGCGCCCGGGCGAAACCATCTTTTGCCCAACTTCAAATTCTTCAAAATATAAGCCGCGTGCGGCGGGGATCGTTGTTGTCATAAATTTTCTCCTTTGTCGTTCCCCCTATTTTCGAAGAAAATGGGGGGATGCCTGTATGGGCAGGGGGGTGAAATGATTTTAGCACAAAGCCTTTGAACTCTCTCGAAAACTAGCGTACAATAAGGTTTATGCGTAAATGGAATCTCAGCTCTGCTGACCCACTCTCTTTAACACTGGCGGCAGATGCTCGTTACACCCCCCCCGACTATAGCAACGATCACATTTGGGAACTGGAATTTGGCGGCGGCGAACCCGCTGCTTTGTCTGTTAAGACGACCTATGGATTACGTGCCCGCGCCATGCGGATTTTTCTCCGTTTTAGCGAAGATGGTGAGATAGTCAGCGACCCCGCATCCTTCCTTGCTCCGCCGCTTGTTACCGCTTTTTACGCCAATTTCCTCGAGATAAAATTCTCCCCGTTTAAAGACCTCGACATCATCGCCGAGTATTGGATACCTGATTCGCATACCATTAGCGGGCGTTTAAGCTTTGCAAATCGCAGCACTGAAGAGCGAAAGATCGGTTTTGAATTAGCCGCTGTCTTATCTCCCCTAGACGGAGTGATTTTTCAGCCAGAGAATATACAAGGGGTCAATATTTTGGCAGGAAAAACGGGAAATCTCTCTCCGCTCCTTTTCCTTACAGGCGGTCCTGCTCATGCATCTGCGCCGCACCCCTCCCTTAACCTGAACATTGATCTAGCCACCGGCGGAAAACGGCAAATAAGCTGGGCGCAAGCCGCATTGGAAGATAAAGAAGACTCTTTTGAACTGGCGCGCAAAACGCTCACCCGCCCCTGGGATGCAGAACGCGCCCGCATAGAACTGACCAACGCCAGCCAAGTTATCGATATTGAAAGCGGTGACCCGGATTGGGATGCAGCCTTTGCCCTCAGCCAGCAATCTGCTTTTCGACTTCTCTTTGATAAAAGCGAAAACTTCCCCCACCCCAGTTTTGTAACAGCCCGCCAACCTGACCATGGCAATTCCATCAATGGCGATGGCAGCGATTATGCCGCAAACTGGAACGGGCAAACACCTCTTGATGCTTATTATTTTGCCAACCTGCTGCCCGGTATCCCCGAGATCGGACAAGGTTTGGTCAAAAATTTCATTGCCGCCCAAAACGAAAACGGGATCATTGACCACAAACCCGGCATCGCCGGGCAGCGCAGCAAAATTCTCGCAACACCTCTGCTTGCATCATTAGCATGGAAAGTTTACGAAGAAAGCCAAGACAAATCTTTCTTAGCCGAAGTTTATCCCGCCCTCCAAAAATTCTTCTGGGTATGGTTCGACCCCGAGCACGACCGAAATCACGATAACCTCCCCGAATGGGATCATCCTCTCCAAACAGGTTTTGAAGACCATCCCCTTTTCAACACTTGGCACGCTTGGGCACGCGGCGTAGACATCACCACCGTTCACAGCCCTGCTCTTTTTGCCGCGCTCTATGGCGAAGCAAAATCCCTAGCCAAGATTAGCGAAATCGTCGGGCAAAAAAGCGATATTGCCGTACTCAACGCCCAAAAAGACATTCTTTTTCGAGGCGTTCAAGCCTGCTGGGAGCCACGCTCCTCCTCCTTCAAACATCTCGACCGTGACAGTAACCTTGCCCAACGTGGCAAAGTTCTTTTGCGCCAAAAAGGTGGCGGTGAGATAAAGCTAAAAGAAAGTTTCGAGAAACCTATTCGCCTTTTAATTGAGATCAAGCCTAAAGACAATGCCACACGCCGTCCTGGTGTGGAAATTAGCGAATATGTCACTAAGCCAGGCAACGACGAATTCCTTTCTCCGCTCGATTTTAAGCCCACGCAAGCGGGTTCTGTTGCAACAAGCAAAAAGATTTATACAAAGATCGGCAAAATATCCATGGATAATGTTGATGACGAAGATAAAATCGTCATCCGAACAGTAGATCTAAGCGCAGACGACCAAACACAACTGCTGCCTCTTTGGGCAGAAATGTTGGATGAAAATCAGGCGCGCACGCTCGTGAGCCGGACAATCGCCAACGCCGAAAAATTTGACCGTCCATTCGGCTTGCCAGCTTGCCCCAGCCCCCTCTCCCAGGCAGCTACGGCGACCTGTCTTAGCGTTCATCTCCCCTGGAATCAACTGATCGCAGAAGGTCTGTTGGCTTATGGATATAGAAAAGAAGCCACACACCTTTTTGTTCATTTAATGCACGGCATTTTACAAAATCTCAAAGCCAACAATGCCTTTTATCAACGCTATAATGCCGAAGTTGGCACAGGCATTGGCGAGCGGAACGCGCTCGAGGGGCTTGCCCCTGTAGGGCTTTTCATGCAAATTTTGGGCGTGCGGATCATCTCACCTACAAAGGTACGGCTGGAGGGAGAAAATCCCTTTGCGTGGGGGGTGACGCTGCGTTATCGGGGCTTGGTGGTTAAACGGGAAATGCAAAAGACCGAGATCACTTTTCCGAATGGCGAGCAAGTTGAAATCACGGACGATGCGCCCTGTATTATATCAATCTAAAAAAGAAGAAAAACTATGGAAGAAATTGGAAGTACTATTCTTGAAATAGAACGTGTTATTTTGTTGATGCTTTTGGTCGCCTTATTCGTTTCAATCATGGCGAAGCGGTTCCGCTGGCCCTATACGGTGGGGCTTGTGTTAATCGGATTGGCGCTGACATTTTTTGCTCATCTGACAGTAGAAGTGTCGTCGGAACTGATTATGGGTTTGCTCGTCCCGCCCCTGCTTTTTGAGGCAGCATTCCATATTCGTTTGGACGATCTTCGGCGCGACCTTTGGCTAATTATGCTTTTGGCGATTCCTGGCGTGATAGTTACCACCTTTTTGGTTGGCGGGGCGATCAACTTGGGGACAGGGATTGCGATGTCTACTGCGTTGGTTTTCGGCGCGTTGATCGCGGCAACAGACCCGGTCGCAGTGGTGGCACTTTTCAAACAATTGGGCGTACCAAAACGCCTGCAAATTTTGCTCGAAGGCGAGAGTCTTTTTAACGATGGCACGGCAATCGTGATGTTTGGACTAATGCTCGATATTGCCATACGTGGACAATTTGATCTGGGCGAAAGTTTGATCGATTTTGTGCGTATTGCGGGTGGCGGCGTTTTCGTCGGCGTAGTTTTGGGGTTACTCGCCTCTCAAGCCATCAGTCGTATTGATGATGCACTTGTTGAAACCGCGATTACGACCACTCTTGCTTTTGGGGCCTATCTCGTTGGCGAAGAAATGCATGTCAGCGGCGTGCTCGCAGTTGTGGTTGCCGGGCTTGTAAATGGGAATATAGGCCCGCGTGGCATGTCCCCAACCACGCGCATTGTAGTAAATAATTTCTGGGAGTACGCCGCATTTCTGGCAAACTCGATGATTTTTCTAATTATTGGTCTGACTACCGATGTGCAAATTTTGATTGATAATTGGCAAGCCATAGGCGTAGCGATTATCGCAGTTTTGGGCGCGCGTGCGGTGGGAATTTATGGTTTTTCTTTTTTCGGGAAAGACATTCCTTCCAAATGGAAACATATTCTTTATTGGGGTGGGTTGCGTGGTGCAATTGTTCTGGCGTTGGCATTCAGTATCCCCACTGATTTTCCCGAACGTGAGCGTTTACTGGCGATGTCTTTCGGCGTGGTTTTATTTACCCTCTTGATACAGGGCTTCTCAATGGACAAGCTGGTTAAAAAGATGCAATTGATTAATCGCACCAAAAGCCAGGAGGAGTATGAACGACGTCACGCTCGATTCGTTGCGAATCGTTCCGCCTCTGACCACCTTCAGAAAATGAGCGAACAAGGGTTACTCTCCGCACATATTTGGCAGCAGATGAATCCGATCTTTAAAAACCGAGAAACTGTTTTGGTCGAGTCTCTAAAGGATATTCTTTCAGCCAATCCTGCGGTTGAAACCGAAGAACTGGATACTGCTCGTCGCGAAGCTTTACGCGTTCAACGTGCAACATTGGGCAGCCTTTTGCGCGATGGAGTGATTTCGGACGAAATCTATGGAGAACTGGTTCACGAAGTGGATGATGCTCTCACAGAGCAACACGTCAACTGGTCTCAACTCTTGCAGCTCGGCTCAGGAAAAACACCCAACATCAAAAAAATGATGCTGGTTGTTATTCAAGAAGATGATTTGCATAATACTCTCAACGCATTAAGCAAAGCTGGTTTTGGCGTAGATCAATTCCCCAGCACGGGAGGGTTTCTAAGCCGCAAAAACGTGACTTTGATGATCGGCATCCCAAAAGACCGTGAAAAAGACGTTGTTCATGTTTTGGAAGAATCTTGTGAAAAACGTATCGAATACCTACGCTCTCCCCTTAATGGCGCATTTCTCCCCCTATCGCGCCCCGTTGCCGTGGATGTTGGCGGTGCGACCATTTTTACCTTTGATATTGAGGCTTACCATGAATTCTAATACTATGAAAATGATTATCGCCATCGTGCGCGATGTGGACGAAGAGGCAGTTGTAAAGGCTCTTCTCAAAGAGAATTTTCGCGTCACGCAAATCGCATCCAGCGGCGGATTTTTTCGTCGTGGTAACGCGACGCTGATGATGGGGGTAGACGAGGCAAAAGTCGACCACGCCATTCAAACAATTCGTGAACATTGCGAGCCTACTCTTGATCTTGCAGTTAAACATGCCACCGTTTTTGTGCTTAATATTGATCGCTTTGGGCAGATATAGGATTAATTAAAGAAGAGCAGCTGCCAAGTTTTTCGAAAAACCTGGCAGCTTTTTTTAATTTGGATAAATTTCATCGTATTTAATTTTGGATTATCATTGTAAAAAACATCATTTCCCTAATCGCTCTTTCTTCTAGTCATTTTCCGTCTTTCTTTTTCCCCTTGCCCTCTATACTCAACCCCCAAATAGGCCCCGAAGAAAAATATCAGACCGCTCAGATGCACCCAAGCCAAAAAGACGATAATGGTAGAGACCGAGCCATAAACGAGATTGGAGCTTGTCAAAAAGCTGGCGGTATAGCTTAAGAATATCCGTTTTGCGATTTCCCACAAAAAACCTGCTGCGATAGCGGCTATCCATATATCATGCCATGCTGGGCTCGTATGCGGCAAAAAGCGGTAGAGCAAGCCAAAAAGCACGATACTGACAAAGGTAGAGAATAAGAAGCTCACGCTCGAGAGTAGAAAAGGTGCGAGATTCGGTAGCAAGCCATTTATCAGGGGCGTGAGCCATGTTCCCATAATAAGCAGGGGCAATACGAGAATACTTAATCCGATCACGAAGAGCAGAGCTAATCCCCTATATCGCAATGTGGAGCGTGTATCTCTCCCTTCCCAAATGCTATCCATGACTCGAGCAACGATACTGAAAAGAGTTGAGCCTGACCAAAGCAAAAGAAGCAATGCCGTTGTGGTGATAGAGCCACGATTTTGGACGACTTTTGCGAGATTGTCTCCCAAAAAACGAGTGATGCCGGGCACAATAAATTCGAGTTGCGTAATTAACTCACTCTCCACCCAAAGCGGGTCAAACCAACGACTGGCGATAGCGACGATCAGCAGCACCAGCGGGAAAAAAGAAAAGAAGGCAAAATACGCAGTCCCCGCAGCGGCAAGGATCGAGTTTAGGGTAAAAGTTTTGCGAAAGGCTTTTTGCCAAATTCTAAAATGCGCTTCTTTGTTCATCAAATAGATTATAGGCGAAATCTTTCTTTCGGGCGTATAATCTTGGCACTTTTCAACTACTCAACAGGTTATTTATGCTCTCATATCTTGGCGAACTCGCCGCACTTGCAACATCACTTACTTTTTCTGTTGGCTCCACTATGTTTACCGCTGCCGGGCGGCGGCTAGGCTCTCTTGTCGTCAATCGCACCCGCTTGGTCATTGCAGTAGTCTTTCTCAGCATTGCCCACCAGGTTGTTCTGGGTACACTTTTCCCCCTCGATGTCGCTCCAGAGCGTTGGCTTTGGCTCGGTCTTTCGGGCGTGGTTGGGCTGGTTCTGGGCGATATTTTTCTCTTTCAGGCTTTCGTTCTCGTGGGCCCACGTCTTTCGATGCTGATGATGAGTCTCGCCCCGATCATTGCCGCCCTCGAAGCGTGGGTCTTTCTCGGCGAAACCCTCACAGGAGGACAAATTTTCGGCATCGCTCTGACCATCGCCGGGATCGGCTGGGTCGTGATGGAGGGAAACGGACAGCACCGAAACGACCGCGACTATGGGCGTGGGATTTTGCTCGGGCTAGGAGGGGCAATTGGGCAGGCAACCGGTCTCGTCCTCGCCAAGAACGGGTTAGGCGGCGAGTTCTCCCCTATCTCTGCTAATATGATACGCATGATCGCTGCGATTGTCGTTTTATGGGGCATCACCTTTTTTCAAGGGCAGGCAAAGGCGACAATCCAAACTTTGCGCAACGATCCTAAAGGCGTTCTTTTTACAACGGGCGGTGCTTTTCTAGGTCCCTTTTTGGGCGTTTCTCTCTCCCTTTTTGCCATCCAGCGTGTAGAAGTTGGGGTCGCCAGCACACTCACCGCCCTGCCGCCTGTTTTTCTACTCCCGATCAGCTATTTCGTCTTCAAAGAGCGATTCGGCTGGGGAGCTGTAGCGGGGACTTTGCTGGCAATGGCGGGGGTAGCAGCTTTGTTTTTGGTTTAGACGATCTCTTAAAAACTCATATTACGCAGAAAGGGTGTTAGCGTTGGTATCTGCCCCCTCTGCCCTGTCGGGCATCTCCCCCTAAATGCAAAGCATTTAGGGGGATCCTCCAGCGGAGCGAGGGGCAGGGGGGCTGAACGTCTGACTTAAAAATGCAAGTGCGTAAAGTTAAAAAGATAAAGTCCCCACACCTTTATAGGGCATGGGGACTTTGTCTTTGATGGACGCTATTTATTTTACTGCCTCTTCGCCGTCCACAAACCGCCCTTATCTCTAGTTACTTCCCAGGAGCCGAAAAGATTATCTTCGTCGGGGAAGCTGCCTTGAATGACAAAGTCTTGATCGGTTTCAAAGCTGAAGGCAATACCGCTAACAATATAGATGCCTGAGATTTCAAGCCCCTTATCGCTGAGAAGTGTGAATTCACCGCCGTCTGGCTCTCCTGTGAAGGTGATCGTGCCTGTATCGTAGTCTATCGCTTGCTTATCATGTTCTGACATGCGGAACTCCCATGTACCGGTCACGTCAAATGTGGAGGGAGGGGGAACTTTGTCTCCACCACATCCGGTTAATAGGAGGGTGAATAGTATGAGTAGAAGAATAAGTTTTTTCATGGGGGATTTCTCCTTAGGGTTTAATTTCGCCCCATTTTAGCACGGGATGGACATCCCTGTTGAAAAACGTGACCCAGCCTAAAATGCGTGCGAAGCGGTTTTTCATCTCAAAGAAAAAGTCCCCGTTCCTTCAAAAGGAACGGGGACTTTTTTATTGATTACGGACACACTGAATAACTGCTATTACCTCACACTCACTAAAACCGCTCTCACGGCTCTTCTAAAGAGATAATCTCCTGTGAAGGGATTATAGAACTCACAGGTCACTAATGTTACCCAATCATATTCTTCAGATTGGAGAACTTTATTCACACTTTTCTTTGTAACCAGTTTGCTCTCGCGCACTTCGTAGGTATATGTTAAGCCCCAAGCCTCGATTTGGATTTGGTCGCCATAATTTAGGTTTTTTAGCTCTGAGAAAGGTCCGGGCTGGTTGTACGCATCCCAAACATGACCGGTGATGACGGTGTTGCCTGCCCAAGTTGGGAAAGCAGAGCCAGCCAAGTATCCCGCAGATTGGTTGAGCCAGGTCACATCCCAAGTATCGTCTCTTTGGGGTACGCCAACGATGGGAATAGATACATCCAATTTGGGGATTTCTAGCATCATCGTGGTTTCGGTATAGGCTTTATTCTCAGGTTGTGCGGGTAGCATTGTGGTGCGCCTCATAGCGAAACCAGTTGAAGGTAGAGCGATAGTAGTAGTAACTTGAACGGTGAACGTTGAACTTGTATCAGATGCACCACCATTGAGTTCTATCGTGTTTGCTGCGTTCCAAACAGAGGTAGTACCGCAAACCAATAATTGATACTTTCCTACGGGTAAGGGTGTGCCGCTGTTAATGCCTAAGGTAGCAACGAAAGGGTCTGAGCCATCATAAGTAGCGGTATTTATAACGATCTGGGTATCGTCTCCGCCGGGAATAGTTGCATCATTGCAAGCACCTGTATCAAAATTACCGTTTGTACCGGCTTCTACCAAAATATAATTGCCTACATGTTTTGCTGAATGGTCTGTGTCACCGCTAAACATATCTTCGCTGAATTCAACGGTGATTTGCGTAGGTCCTGTGGCGAGGTTTGCGCCATTGGCTGGGATCGTATTTGTGCCAAAAAGAACGGTAGGAACAATTGCCTGACCAAAGACCGCTATTGCATTATCAGATCTGCCAGCGGCGTAGACATGCTGGCTGTCCGAGCTGACGGTCACACCCTTTGCATTGTTCAGTCCGTCAACACCGCCCACACCATCCTGAAGCATCTCTACAAAGGTCAACGCGCCAGTGCTTGCGTTCCGGCTGAAGACCGCTATTGCGTCATCAGTGGAGCCAGTGGCGTAGACATGCTGGTTGTCCGGGCTGACGATCACACTATACGCACCATCCAGTCCGTCAACACCGCCCACGCCGTCCTTGAGCATCTCTACAAAGCTTAACTTGCCAGTGCCTGCGTCTCGGCTGAAGACCGCTATTGCGTCATCATCACGGCTAGCGGCGTAGACATGCTTATTGTCCGGGCTGACGATCACACTATACGCAGCATCCAGTCCGTCAACACCGCCCACGCCGTCCTTGAGCATCTCTACAAAGCTTAACTTGCCAGTGCCTGCGTCTCGGCTGAAGACCGCTATTGCGTCATCCAAGAGGCCAGCGGCGTAGACATGCTTATTGTCCGGGCTGACGGTCACACTCTGTGCACTGTCCAGTCCGTCAACAGGGCCCACGCCGTCCTTGAGCACCTCTACAAAGGTCAACGCGCCAGTGCCTGCGTCTCGGCTGAAGACCGCTATTGCGTCATCAATACCGCCAGTGGCGTAGACATGCTTATTGTCCGGGCTGATAGTCACGCTCCTTACACCGCTCAGTCCGTCAACAGGTCCCACGCCGTCCTTGAGCATCTCTACAAAGGTCAACGCGCCAGTGCCTGCGTCTCGGCTGAAGACCACTATTGCATTATCAAATTCGCCAGCGGCGTAGACATGCTTATTGTCCGGGCTGACGGTCACACTCTGTGCACCGTCCAGTCCGTCAACAGGGGCCACGTTGTCCTTGTGCACCTCTACAAAGGTTAACTTGCCAGTGCCTGCGTCTCGGCTGAAGGCCGCTATTGCGTCATCAAATACGCCAGCGGCGTAGACATGCTTATTGTCCGGGCTGACGATCACACTATACGCACCATGCAGTCCGTCAACAGGATCCTCGCCGTGACCTATATCACCGTCCTTGAGCACCTCTATAAAGGCTAAGGGAGCCGGACCAGCCATAGTGCCGGTGACCATAATTAATGCCAAAGCCAGTGCAATGATTAGCTGCCCCAGGCGGCGTGTTTTTTTTGTGAGTGATTTCATTTCTTTTTCCCTTTTTATGTAAAAACAATAGAGCAATGGTGCTTTTGTACTAAATGTGATGAATTATACAATGGAGGGGGGAGTTGGTCAATAAGTGTAGCGTTTAGTAAAAAAAATCGTATATAAGTTATTTGAGC
>JABGQT010000050.1 GCA_018648685.1 Anaerolineae bacterium | reverse complement strand
GAGGCAACCATGCTATTTTACAGCCTTTACTCTTTTTTCATGCGTAAGCCCTGTGCGGAAAGGTTTTTTGTAGACGAGATGCGTAAAAATATGTGAGGAGAATGGAACGCAGATTTTCACAGATTTTGCGGATTCCGCGGATAAACCCAAAAAAGTTTTTAAAATCCGCGTAAACTCGGCTAACCCGCGAGAAGGTAGCACGGCACTTAAGTGTGGAAACTGATATAGAGTTGAAAAATCTTAAAATCTCTAACGCGAATTGCACGAATTTGGCGAATGCCGCGAAAAAAACCTTAAAAATTCGTTTTTTTCGTTTTTTTCGCGCTTTTCGCGTTGAAAAAATGATAGTTTAAAGTGGTTGCCAGCCACTTCAAGACTCAAAACACCTTGTTTTCGCAAAATACTTTTACCACGTTAACTACCGTGATACCCGCGAGAATCCGCGTTCTATCTTTTAGCTTCTTATATATTTAGCAAGCCGATGAACGCCTTTTTTTATTTTCGCTTCGTCATAAAAAGCAAAACACAGCCGCATATATTCCTGCATCCCTTTTTCAGCGGAGAATAAGGTTCCCTGACGAAAATCTACTTTGAAGTCTTTGGCATTTTTGCGTAATGTTGCTGTGTCTTGCCCCGGAATGCGTACCCAGAAGAAAAATCCACCTTGTGGAAGGGTGTATTCTGCTGAAGGGAGGAAGTCTTGTAGAGCTTTATCCATGACCTTCAGCCGAGAAGCATAAGTCTCTTTTAGAAGAGCGATATTTTTTCCTAAATCGCCAGTTTCGACCAGTTCATGAACAATGGCAGATGTGAAGGGATTCATCCCGCCGCCGCTGTCAATTAGACCGCAGGAGTTCAGTTTGTGGATGATCTTTTGATGTGCGTGTATCCACCCCAACCTTAAGCCGGGCGCCAGGATTTTTGAAAAAGAATTGACCGAGATCACTTTCTCAGAATCTTTTGTAAAAAGGGCAAAAGGCTTTGGCGGTTTTCTGGTATAAGGCAAAAGATGATAGACCTCGTCTGCGATGATGATGAAATCGTGTTTTTCTGCTAACTCAATGAGCTTTTCTCGACGTTCCAACGAGAGTGTATGTCCGCTGGGGTTTTGGAAGGTCGGGATCGAGTAGAGAAATTTTGGGTGATGTACTGCAAGCTTTTCTTCGAGGGCATCTATATCCAAGCCTTCATTGTCTACAGGAATAGAGATAATCTGCAAGCCGTGATCCGCAAAAATGCTCGGGGCGAGAAAATAGGTCGGGTTTTCGACGAAGATCGTGTCGCCCGGGCGGGTGAGCAAGCCTGCCAGCAAATCTAATGCTGAAGACACCCCGCTGCTGATAAACAAGGACGAAGCGTCTACATTCTCCCCGAAGGATTGTGTGAGAAGATCTGCCATAGATTCCCGAAAATAGCCGTTGCCCTGTGTTGCTCCATATTGCAAAGAGGCATTTATCCCCTTTGCAAAAGCTCTTTCGCTTGCGCGGCGCAGACTATCTGCTGGGAGGAGATTGAAATCAGGATTGCCCATGCCGAGATCAATACGACCGAGGGGAGCAGGTGTTTGGACGATCAAATTATCATTATTCATGGTCGAGATTATAACCAAAGAACTTATGTCCCCAATATCTGAAATCTTGTATACTGATAAAAAAGGAGATGCCATGGAAAAGACATTTACCCCAAAAGTGATCATCCAAGTATTTGTTTTCATTGTTCTGATCCCCTTCCTGCCGATTTTCATCACCGGAGATTGGGGCTGGCTCGAAGCCTGGATCTACGCACTGATCAATATTTTTGCTTTTCTTATCAGCCGTGTGCTCGCATTTAAAAAGCATCCTGACCTTTTGAAAGAGCGTGCAAAGATGACGGAACACGATGATGCGAAAAGCTGGGATAAAGTGCTTTCTCGTATTGTTGGCTTGGGCGGCGGATTGATGCCCCTGATGGCAGGCTTGGATATTCGTGGAGGCTGGTCTAATTATGCTTTTAGCTGGGGATGGAAATCTGTCGCGATTCTCGTTATTGTGCTTGGCTTTGCTTTTAGCACTTGGGCTTTGCTGGAAAATCGTTTTTTCTCCGGCGTTGTTCGCATTCAAACGGAACGTGGTCATCATGTCGTGGATGGGGGACCCTACGCCTGGGTGCGGCACCCCGGATATGCCGGTGCTCTATTTGCTTATTTTGCGATCCCGATCTTATTCGATTCGCTCTATACTTTTGGCGTGGTCACCTTATTTGCGATTGTTCTCATCATCCGCACATCTCTCGAAGATCGCACTCTCCAGGCTGAGTTGCCCGGCTATGCAGAATTTACTAAAAGAACGCGCTATCGTCTTTTCCCGGGGATTTGGTGATCTTTTATGCTATAGATTTAGAAACCCTCTCAAATAATGGCAGGCATACACAATTAGCATGGTGGTAAAGTCCTCTTGTTGTCAATTATGGTAGTTCAGTGTTTTTTTGGATAGTAGCACTAAGAAGGCGGTAGCCATCTGGCGTTTCCTCAAACAATGCACGCAGGTGCACTTCAGCGAGGGTCTCAGAACCAGAGATAGTCAGTATGATATCAACGGGTTCTCCAGCGGCAATAGCTCGGGCTACGATTTGCTCTTTTGTATTGATCGATCTATAACTTGTAGAGCTAGAGCCTCTAGCCAAGTTTCTTTCAGGGGCGATGCGATGTGTATCTATAATCTCCCCATTGAATGTCAAAGATTCCTTGGCTTCCTGGTCTAGGGGGGGACCAAGATACTCCCAATTATAAAGAAAGCTCATATATCGGACTTCGGTGCGCTCCTGCCATGGAAAATCCGGATCATCTGAAGCATCGCGTGGATCGCAGATTAGCCAGAGTGAAATTAAGAAATCACCAGATCTGACGGTACCTCCGGCGAGAGCTGGTGTTTCGAATCGCAAGTGTGGGACGTTGTCGCTGCTGTACCTTACGCAAGCGTATTTCGACAGAGATACTCGCTCCAGAGGGATATCCTGCTTAGCGTTTGAACAAGCAGTGATGAAAGACAAACACAAAAGCAAGGAAAAGATGGGAAATATTCTGGACAATTGTCTGTTTGTAGGCATGAATGCATCCTCCTATTTGGTTAGATATGTAAATTGTTTGCGGGCTAACTAGGTGATATGTGGAGCCAATTCCACCTGATACTGTATTTTGCATATTATACAGGAAAGTATTGTACCTAAATGAAAGAGGGCTAGCCACAGCCCCCGATTAACGATAAAATCGGGGAACTTATTCACTATACAGGAACTAATGGAACGCGAGCAACCAAAACTTTGGTGATTGGCGCTCCCTGAGTTCCGGGAGGCTCTATGTCGAAACCAAAAGGGGCTGAAGAATCCCCTCTTGCCCTAGCAAGACGTTTATCTCTACCTTTTCTTGATAATCCTTATCTCCTCACCCGTGCATTAACGCATACATCTTATCTTAACGAACACACCGATGTGCTCGACGATAATGAGCGGCTCGAGTTTTTGGGCGATGCCGTATTGGATTTTGTTGTTGGTGCATGGCTTTATCAACATTGCCCTGAAATGCGCGAAGGGGAGCTAACAAAAGCTCGTTCTGCATTGGTTCGTACAGAAACGTTGGCAGAATTTGCCCGCCAGATCGATCTCGGATCTGCCATGCGACTGGGAAGAGGGGAGCAGCGCACAGGTGGCTCAAGCCGTTTGGCATTGCTCTGCGGAACTTTCGAAGCCCTCATCGGAGCGATTTATGAAAAAGCCGGGCTTGAAGCCGTTACTGATTTTTTCTTCCCCTTACTAGATGCTCATGGTGATAAGATCATCAAAGAGTCCCCATCAACGGATGTGAAGAGCCGTTTGCAAGAATGGACACAGGCACAAAAGATGGGCATCCCGCGATATGTGACTGTTGATGAATATGGTCCCGACCATGCCAAAATGTTTGATGTCGAAACCCATCTTGACGGTAAAACCTACGGCAAGGGGAGTGGAAAAAGCAAAAGAGTTGCCACCCAATTTGCAGCCAAAGAAACCCTGAAAATGCTGGGAATCGATTAAAAATGTACTTGTCTGATCTTCAATCGCAACTACTCAAGTATGTTTTTGCGAGGAGGTTTTTTTCCGACGAAGCAATCTCCTTGTCAGCGCAGGAGACTGCCACGTCGCACACCCTCGACAGGGCGAGTGCAGGCGAGCATGCTCCTCGCAGAGACATTTCACAGAGAATGCTGAGTAGTTACTTTCAACCCAAATAAAAACTATGCCCTTAAGACTAAAAGCACTTGATTTACAAGGATACAAAACCTTTGCGGAGAGAACCTCTTTTGAATTCGCAGAAGGAATAACCGCTATTGTTGGACCAAACGGCTCTGGTAAATCCAATATCGCCGATGCGCTGCGCTGGGTTTTAGGAGAACAATCCAATAGCCTGATGCGTGCCAAAAGAACTGATGACATGATCTTTTCCGGTTCTGAGCAGCGCACCCGTGCTGGGATGGCAACAGCAACGATCACCTTTGACAATGCCGACAATTGGCTTCCTGTCGACTATTCAGAAGTCGCGCTGGAACGCCGCGCCTATAGAGATAGTGGAAACGAATACAGGATTAACAGTCAGCGCGTCCGTTTAATGGATGTGAACGAACTCCTGGCTCAATCCGGTTTAAGTGAGCGCACCTACACCATCCTTGGACAAGGGCTTGTTGATGCCTCTCTAGCGTTGAAAGCCGACGATAGACGCCGTCTCTTCGAAGAAGCCGCGGGCATTGGTCTCTATAGAGGCAGACGAGATGACGCGTTGCGCCGTCTTGAAAAAACAGAGCGCAATCTTGAGCGTGTTCTTGATATTATGACCGAGCTAAATCCGCTCATCCGCAGGTTGGGGCGACAGGCGAAAAAAGCAAACGAATACACGCAAATGCAAAAGGATCTCCAGGTTCTTTTACGAGATTGGTACGGCTTTCATTGGAAACGCGCCCAAAAAGAATTGGTCGAAGCACGCGAACTTTTCCGTGAACAAGACAAAAAATTGCGTGAGACGCATAGCACCCACGAAGAAAAATTTGACGAATTTACTGCTTTCCGCAAACGAATTCAGGAGTTACGTGCTCAACTCAATCAGTGGCATCGAGAATCATCTGAATTGCATAATCAGCGTGAAAGAGCCAGCCGAGAATTGGCCGTTTTAGACGAAAGACGCCGTTCTTTGGAAAGCAGCTTGCAAAGCCTTTTGGCTGAACGCGAGCGCAGTCAGGATGAAACACGTATCGCCAAAGAACGCCTTGAAAGTGCCAAAAAAGAGCTTGCTCGTCTAAAAAATGAAGACGAAGAAGCACGCACCGAGTTGGAGAGTGCGCAAAAAGCCCTTTCATCTCAGCGTGCAGAACGTTCAGACAAAGAAAAAGAATTGCGCGACGCACAGCAGAAGATTAATCAATTGAGCGGAAAACGCGCTCAGTTACAGGCTCATCTCGATAGTTTGGCAAAGCGTATTGCTGCGCAACAAGAGAAAATTGCAGTCAACGAAGACGCAGTTAAAGAGACAGAAGAAAAAGCTGCTCAAGCAGAGAAAGAATCCGAGCGTGCTAAAAAGGCGCGCATTAAAGCAGAAGAAGTGCATGAAAAAGAAAAATCTGCGTTTGCCGAGCAGGAAGAGAAGAGAAGTAATTTAGAGAAAAAACACCGTGAATTGCTCCAGAAGCAATCTCAAAGAGAGACAACGAGAACAAAACTGGAAACACAACTGGATGTCCTCGAGCAGGCTGAAAAATCCCTTTCGGGTTACGCCGATGGAGCGCGTTTCTTGCTTGAAGCGGCACGAAAATCACAATTAAAAGAGTCGCGTGGGGCGCTCAGCGCTGCGCTGGATGTTCCGGCTGAGATCGAAGCCGCTATTGCTGCTGCACTCGGTGAATATGTAGATGCGATTTTGCTGGAAAGCGGCGATGATGCTGAAGATGCGCTGCGCCTACTTGAAAATCAAAAAGCAGGCCGAGCAGCTATTTTGCCCCTTGCCTGGCTTGAAAATGCCAAGCCGCTTAAAGCACCTAAAGACGAAAATTGTCTCGGTATTGCCTCAGAGATGTTGACTGCTCCTGAAGGCCTACAAAAAGCGGTCGATCTTTTACTTGGTCAGACCCTAATTGTAAAAAACCGTGAAACAGCACGAGGCTTATTAAAAGGGATGGATGGACGCGCTCGCGCAGTCACCTTGCGAGGGGAAGTTTTCCGTGCTGATGGCTTGATCTTGGCTGGGGGCACAAATCAAACAGGAACTTTAGGCCGCTCACGCCAACGCCGCGAGTTGGTTGCCTCCCTGAGTGATCTCGCTACACGTTTGACAGATATTACGCAAAATATCGCTAAGATTTCATCTGAATTGGATGCCGCGCAAAAAGAAGAATCTCGTTTGCAGGCGGCGGTGAGTGATGCACGTGCAAAATTTGAAGATGCACGAAAAGCCGAGCAGCAAAGCGGATTGGAAGCAGAATCCAGCCGCCGTCGGGCCGAGTGGCAGATAGGGCAACGTGAGCAACTTCAAAAGGAGTTCGAGCGTGCGGAAGCTGATAGAAAAGAATCTGCTCAAGGGTTGGAAGATGCTGAAGGACAAGAAACAGAACTAAAGGAGCGCATCCGTACTTTATCTACAAAATTGGCAGAGCTTTCTCTCGATGAAATGCAAAATAAAGTGACCTATTGGCAGACGCGCGGGGCCGTAGCGAAGCGCGCATTGAGTGATGCCGAGGCACGTTTTAAAGAACGCGAGCAAGCGCTAACGCGTTTGAGTGCAGGGCAAGAATCTTTGCTCAAACGAAAAACAGAAGCTGAAAATGCCTTGCAAAAATTGGATAGCCAAAAGGGGATTTTGCGCGAAAGCGAGCGCGAAGTGAACGAAAAATTAACCATCTTGCAGGAGAATATGGCACCTGCTGAGAAAGAATTGGCAGCAGCGGAGACACAGGAAGAAAAGCAACGCGCACAGGAAAATGATGCAACGCGTTTGATGACCAGTGTTGAACGTCAGCATGGGCAAATGCAACTCGATGTGACTCGTCGAGAAGAGGCCATTGAACGTTTGCGCGAACAAATTGAAGATGATTTTGGTTTGGTCAGTTTTTCTTATGAAGCTGGCGAAACGGGCAATGTGCCTCTGCCTTTTGGCGGGATGGTCGAGCAATTATCGGATATTGATGAATTGCCGCTTGATCTGGAGCGAGAGGTTAAACAGCAGCGAAACCGCTTGCGCCGCATGGGGCCTGTGAACCCCGAAGCGCAAAAAGAGTTCGAAAAAGAAAGCGAACGCCACCAATTTATGGAACAACAAATTTCTGATCTGCGTCAGGCAGAGTCAGATCTGCGCGAGGTTATCCGCGAGTTGGATGATTTGACCGAGCAGGCCTTTGTGAAGACTTTCAAAGTCGTGGCAGTGGAATTTAGCGAGATTTTTGTGCGCCTATTTGGTGGTGGTGCAGCAAAACTGAGTTTGACTGACCCCGAGAATTTGGTTGATACGGGAATTGAGATCGAAGCCCGTCTGCCTGGGCGAAGAGAACAAAGCCTTGGTTTGCTCTCTGGCGGTGAACGGAGTTTGACCGCTATCGCCCTTGTTTTTGCCTTGCTGCGCGTTTCCCCAACACCCGTTTGCGTGATGGACGAGGTAGACGCAATGCTCGACGAAGCAAATGTTGGACGTTTTAGGGAAATGCTACGAGAATTGAGTAAAGATGTGCAATTTATCGTGATTACGCACAATCGCAACACCGTTCAGGCTGCGGATGTGATCTACGGTGTAACAATGGGGCGTGATTCGACCAGTCAGATCATTAGCTTGAAGCTGGACGAAGTTAGTGACGAGATGTTGGGGACGCGGTAAGATTTTCTAATGAGAATAAAAAACGGGCAGTTCATTTTGAACTGCCCGTTTTTTGTTGGGATAAGAAAGTTATTGTGGTTGTTGTGCGCCGTAAAGCTCAGCCAGGGTCTGTTGCAGGTCCGGGTCTGTGGGGGTATTGCTTTGCCATACCTCATCAAAATATTCGATGTTGTACTCTTCGCGTGCTGCGTCTAACCATTCCTGGAATGCGACATCTTGCGCACGCTGATAAGCAGTGGCATCGAGGGGGCGGCTTTCACGTCCCAGTAATTGGATGATATGGAAGCCAAAATCTGATTCAACAGCTTCGCTGATCTCACCAAGTTCAAGCGCATAGGCAGCATCACTGAAAGGTTCTACCATCATTCCTTCTGTAAACCAGCCAAGGTCGCCAGCATTAAATGCTGCGCTGGGATCAGTGGATGCTTCAGCGGCAACCACGCCAAAATCTTCGCCAGCCAAGAGGCGTTCTCGGGCGATAGCAGCTAGCGTTGCATCTTCGAGCAAAATGTGGCGTGCCCAAATATATTCGCTTTCATGTGGCACATCTCCGGTGATTTCGTCGTAGAGTTTGTTGAAATAGAGTTGTGCTTCGAAGAGCGCGCGAAAATCTTCCTCAGAATAACCCATTTCTTTATACTGGGGCAGGGTCTCTTCGTAGGCTTGCTGGAAGCCCTCAAGTGTATAGGGTGTTGCTGTCGCTTCTGGGGGAGGCTCCACAACCACAGTGGGGATAGCTTCCTGAGTTGGCTCTTCTGCTGCTTCTGTAGGGGTTGCCGTTGCAGGCGCAGGTGTGGATGTCGGCGCATCAGTTGGCGTTGGGGTAATGGTCACAAGCGCAAGCTGTTCTGCTGAAAGCGTAGATGTTTCAAAAACAACGGGTGTGGCGCTAGATGCAGCGGTAGGAGTTCCATCGGGGAAATAACCCAAAGCACTTCGCAACTCATTTTCGACTTCTTCATCTGAAACCGTGATACCGAGTTTTACAGCCTCTGACTTATAGATCAATTCATTGACTAAGGTATCGAGAGAGCTTCTCCCGATTGCTACGGGATCAGTAAAACGAGCTTCAACTTGCTGGAGCTGTCCTTCAACATCTAGCCCAAACTGTGCATATTGAGCATATTGAACATATTGGCGGATAAGATTATCACGATCAAGTCGAACACGAGCTTGATATTGAGCGATAGTGACCTTCTCTTCGTTCACAGTGGCTACAGCTTTCTGATTTTGGAAAACGGTCTGGTCCAAATAACCGTATCCCATCAACAAGAGAACAGCGATCACAATGCCGATCATGATATTGCGGATAAGAGCAGCTTGTTTCTCTTCACGCTCTCTTCGCGCGACAAATTTATTTTTACTTGCCATAATACTTCTTCCGTTAAAAAATTAACGGGGCATGGGGTTATCCATGCCCCGTTTTTGATAGGGCTTTTAGCGACCCTCTTCCCAGTATTGTCCTGTATAAGGCAATAATGCGACGTGGCGGGCGCGTTTGATTTCTCCAGCAACAGCGCGTTGGTGACGTGCGCAGGTACCAGTTTGACGACGGGGGCGAATTTTGCCCTCTTCGGTGATCAATCGGCGCAATAAGTCTGTGTTTTTATAATCCAGATCTACATTTTTATCAGTGCAGAACTGGCAGTCCTTAGGGCGCGAAAAAAAACGATTCTGCCTTCGAAAAGGTTTTTTATAAGCAGGCATATCTAACTCCAAATAACATTACTAAAAAGGAAATTCATCTTCGTCCATTTCTGGGGGCGGGGTTTCGGCAGAGAGATCATCACTCATACCTTTTTCACGCCTTTCGCCGAGCATGGTCATCTCATTTGCGACCACCTCAACAGAAGTGCGTTGCTGACCTTCTTTATCTTCCCATTTGCGGGTTTGCAGGCGTCCTTCAATATAGACCTGTTGACCCTTGTGAAGATATTCTTTGCAAATTTCAGCAAGTCTTCCCCAAGCAACGATCTTAAACCATTCGGTCTCTGATTTACGCTCACCATTTGAGCTTTTCCAATTGCGGCTGACCGCAACAGAAAAACTGGCTACGGGACGACCAGAAGGCGTATAACGCATTTCCGGGTCACGACCTAAATGCCCGATGATCATCACTTTGTTTAACCCTCTACTCATGACAAACTCCTTTTATAGCAAAAAACTTAAGCAACTTAGTTGGCAAGAACAAGCAAGTGGCGCATCAAAGGATCTAGGAAACTCATTTTACGTTCCAATTCAGCAGTTGTGTCGGGGAGCATTTTTGTATGAATCAAAACATACTGTCCTTCGAGCTGTTTGCGGATCATATAAGCCATCTTTCGACGACCCCAAATATCCACTTTCTCAACGCTGCCTTCTGCCTCGCCGATCCAACCTTTGATTTTGTCAACAGCCTCGTTAAAGGCCGTCTCATCCAAATCAGGATGGAGAATACAAACTAATTCATAATTACGCATGTGTGGGGAAACCTCCTTTCCCTGGGATATGCCCCCGGTCAACGCCGTCAGCGAGCCGGGAGCGGAAAGAAGCATACCGCTATTGGATATACTTATCAATCGAACGGATCGAATTCTAGCATAAAGATGCTGTTTTGGGAGGAGGCGTTTTTACGAGATGAAAAACCACTACGCCCTCAACCTTAGGCTTGCTACCCTTTAAACTACAGAATCTCTCTCAGATATCTCAGTCTTATTCTCCCCTAAATTCTGCACTTAGAATTTGGGGGAGATGCCCGCCAGGGCAGAGGGGGCTGGAAACAACTCGGAGAATGCGTCGCACGACTCCTTGAGCTATACCCCATTATTTTACATATCCATCAACGAAATAATCAAAAGCGGAAGCCCACATGCACAGGCCATGATGAGCAAAACCGCACAGCCCAAAAAGGCCTTCCCGATCGAATTTTGTTTGGTCCATGTTCCCGTTAACCAGCCGAAAAGATTTGATAAGGCATCCATATTCTTTTCCCTTTTATTTCTTAGCCTAAATTCTCTAACCATTCAGCAACATATTTTGCAACCTCTTCCCAATTTGGCTCTGAGACGATCCAGTGTGCATGATTAGAGAATTCTTTATAAGTTGCATGTTTATATTTCTTCGCAATTTGACGGATCACCCAAACCGGCGTGATGCGATCTTTTTTCCCGCCAACGATCAACACCGGCGCAGTGACTTTGGATGCGTCCACACGCCCATCCAGCCCGCCGCCCAGCATCCATAATCCGACCGAAGCGATCATCCGCCCGGATTCGTGTACGAATTTAGCATATTCCGTTTTCTGTTCTTCTGGCGAAAGCAGATTGAGCATTGAATAACAGGCTTCGTTAAAAGTCTGGCGCACCGGCTTATGCCAAAATCCCCATGTTGTCAGAATGCTGAAAAAGCTTCGAAATACCGAAGGAGTGATTGGGAAAACCCCGACAGGCGCAGCGGGAGTCAACGCGACCAGCGCAGAGCCTAAATTTCGGCTGCCAAGCATCTGAGTTAGCAACCCGCCCATCGAATGTCCTATGATGATCGGTTTTTCATCAAGTTTGGAGATTTCTTTTTCCATCTCTGCTGCATAATCAAGTAAGCGTATTTTCCCCAAACGTGGATCAGGATCATCTTTTCGTGCGCTGTCGTGATAAGGCAGATCGGGTGTAATTACTCTATACCCTTTCTCCTCGAAGAAGCTTTTGTAATTATCCCAGAAAGCTCCTGTGCCCCACATTCCATGGATCATGAAAATTGTTTTGCTCATTGTTTTTCTCCTTTTGAATTACCGATAGACCCCAAAACGTGGAAGTTGGTTCTCATCCGCGCTGTAAATGTGCTCATTTTCAGGATTGATGAGGCTATATCCCCCATCCCGATACAATAAGGGGATCTCTCGCTTCTTTTCGATAAATGCTTCACGTATCTCCTCTGATTTTATGGCGTAACTGTCAAACTCATCTTGAAAGAGCGCAAAGAGTTTGTCATAAGCACGGATAAACTCTTCTTTATATTGTTCCGTGACTTGCCCAAGATTGCTGATTACCCAGCATTTTTCTTCAAATGCCCAATCATAGGCAAGGCCGAGAAATTCATAATTGGATGTGACGTAGGGAAAGAAGGGAAACTGTCGGCAACTGAGCAGCCTGTTTTCGCGTTCGCAAGCCTCGGGTCCAAGACAGGCAAGCGGGATCATGCTTGAGGGCAGATCGTCGTTTGAGAGCGAATCCTGTGAATGAGGCTGAGAGTCACATTCATCTCCCTGATATAGATGCCAGAGCTTTGTCGTTTCACGGAGCGTATCCCACTCACTTTTATATGCAGCGGGAAGGGCTTCGCAAATATCGCAGCAAAAAGGCTTTCCGGATGGATTATGCAACGCGCATTTTTCTCCGCAATCTTGCACTGTGATAGGGGAATTAAAGCCCATGTACAAAGCACGGATTTCGTCAGCGTTCAGGTCATTTGGGGAGCGGAGAATACGATTTGGCATAAAAATTAGAGGGTATTATAACGAGTATACAATATTGAAAGCATAACTTACCAGAGGAGATACTGTGGAACGGAAGCTAACGGTATAATACTTCAATATTTATCCTTTTCCTGAACTTTTCTGATGAATAGAAAAACGATCTTCCAAAAAGCGACCACCAAGACTGCGAAGAACTTACGTTCAGTTGCTGAATCTGAGCCGTTGCGTAAGCTCTCGCATCTTTCCTTGCCTGAGATCGAAGCGGCAGTAGACTTGGTTTCCCAGATCGTTCCCGCAGGAAATGTCCCCGGCATGATTTTGAGTGGTCTGGCACGCCTGCCAGCCCAACGTATTCCCCCCCAGACCATTCAAC
This sequence comes from Anaerolineae bacterium, assembly GCA_018648685.1. Taxonomy (GTDB): domain Bacteria; phylum Chloroflexota; class Anaerolineae; order Anaerolineales; family Villigracilaceae; genus Desulfolinea. The sequence goes on along the minus strand of JABGQT010000050.1, from coordinate 5,996 downwards.
AACATATCAATGCTCTCTACAGTGGTGTGGAGCAAATACTCGATCAAGTTACTTTTAGCACTGTTTTCGCTGGGCCGGCTGCCGTGATATGGGGATACCAAAATCTGCTCAAACTGGCAGGCAAAGACCCCGATTCTGCTTTTCCTGATGGTGTCTGGCAATTCTATGTAGATTATGCCTTGCGCGAAGATACTGCTCGCCATGCTAATGAAACACATGGATTTGATACCCTCCTCGCGCAGCATGGCATCCAACTCAATCGCATTGATCGTCTGACTGCTTGGGTCATGGCGGCTATTTCTTCCATTCACCAATACGATGCCCTTCTCGAAGTTGAATGGCGCGAACGCACTTCCATTGCCATTTTGAGCGAATTAACAGCCTCTCTTCCTGATGCGCATCAATATACTGGTATTTATCGTGAGTGGGAACTACAACGCCCTTATCGACGTGGCGCGGAAGCTGCCAGCCACGATTATCCCGACTACCGCCGCATCCGCTTTAAGCGCTTTATTGACGACATCCTGCGCGACCTGCCCACTAATCTTATCAACGAATGGCAACGACGCCTTCAGGCGGCTGAAAAAGACCTCCCTGAATATCAACGTCAAATGTCCATCTACGCCTACCTTGAGCCGGATCCCTATAGCGAGGTGCACATTCCCTACAGCTATGAGAAGGCGCAAATAGGTCTAATCTTGCAGGGGCAATACTATTTATTACCAATTTATGTGCCAGGAACGGATCAGCCTCTCAATGCCGAAGAAGTTCGTTCACAGATCGCTGCTTTGTGGGAAGAAAGCGGTAGTGGATCACCTTCCTTAATGGAGATGGCAACAATTCAGCGCGCTTCCCAATCCAAATTGCGGGACAAACTTAGCCCGAACTTGCAAGGTGCCTTAGAAAAGTTACGCTACGCCCCGATCTTGATCAACGCCGACCGCCGCCCAAATCATTGGCCCTTAACTCAAATACGCCAAACTGAACGGGGTGTCGGCGACCATGCCCTGACTATCTTCGAAACAGATCGTAGCGTTGTCTTTGATCAATCTCATATTTTCTTTGATGGTATTCTCGGCTCGGCCTTGGCAGAGATCATGACCAATGAAGCCCTCTCATGGGCATCCTATCTCAACACATTACCAGATTCCCAGCTCGCAAAGAAAAAACTATATACACCACTAAGCTTTAAATTCACGGCTAAAGACCGTAAACTTATCCAAAAAGTGCCGCGTGTTACGCCCGAATCTGGCGCTGAAACGGATCAGATCAACTTGAAAGCCTGTTTGCAGGTTCGTAAAAGCTTCAGGCAACGCAGTGAAATGCTGCACCTTACCGTAAACGATCTTCTTGTCTTATATCGTGCTATCCATGCAGCAAATTACAAACCCTCTCAGGAACTGAAAGATCAATTGCATCTGCTTGCCTCCAAGCGTGCAACGCGCTCCTTGGCTGCTGATATTGTCGAAATACTGAAAAAATCTCGGCGCCAAAATCCTGCTGTACTCATCCCTATGGATGCCAGCCGCCACTCCCCACGTGAACGGATCTATCCCCTTAGTGTTGAAATTCCTCTCCGCGAACTCGACTTGCTGAATCTGCATCATCTATCTGTTGTTACACTTGAAAATTATAAAAAAGCACAGGGTGATCGCACAGATGAATTTATCGTCTTTGATAGAGCACAAAAAAAATACCTTGGCGCGTTGGCAGGGTTGGGAATGATCTTGAAAAAGCTCAAAGAAATTGCTTTGCAAGGCGAAAGCGCTAGCGTAGGTGCGATCAAATTACTCGCCCATTTGCCTGCTGCCTTACAACATATGCTGGATCAAGTCCCCGTACGCTTTGAGCTTTTGAATAATATTTTAAAGGGAAGGGAAGTCTTCTCAAATGTTGGGGCGGTGGTGCCAAATAGTACGCTAAAGCGTTTTGTGACAGCAAAAGACGATAATGAGCAAAAAATGCTTGTTTGGGGTGTTATCACAGATGCAGACGGTATTATGCGTATCTCCCTAAGAGATTTTCGTCCCCATGTTGCTGCTTTATATGCCATTAAGCGACAAGATTTAGCACAAGCCATCACCCAGGACTATCTGGATGCATACGCACAAGGTTTTAATACTTTCATTCAAGACCTTCAAAATATCACTGCCCTGAGCCGCGAGACGATCCTTGCTCAATGCGCACCGACCGTACTCTCAAAAAACAGGCTTGACGAGCTTGCTTCACAGAAAACCATTCCAAGAAAAAAATAGGGATGAGTAATCATTTGTATTATCATTCAGCGCAATATCATTAGCATAGACAAGGCACAGTATGAGTGACCCTCTTATAGGAAAACGACTTTCCAACTTCATCATCGAAAAACCGCTTGGGCAAGGGGGCATGGCACAGGTCTATTACGGACAGGATGTGAAACTACAGCGCCCCGTAGCGATCAAGGTCATCGACACGCGCCTTCGTGGTGATCCGACCTATGCCAAACGCTTTATCCGTGAAGCGAGCGCTATTGCGCGCTGGCGGCATGAAAATATCATTCAGGTTTATTACGCTGATGATCAAGATGGGCTTTATTACTATGTGATGGAATATGTTGACGGCGTAGATTTGGCAGACCTACTCTCGGATTATGCTGCGCAACAGAAAATGTTGCCCACTGATGAAGTCCTGCGTATTGGTGCCACTATTGCCAGCGCCCTCGACTATGCCCACGCGCACGGTGTTATTCATCGAGATGTAAAGCCATCCAATATCTTTATGTCCACAGATGATCGTATCGTGCTCGGCGATTTTGGTCTCGCACTCGACATGCAACAAGGCTCATCCGGCGAAGTTTTCGGTACGCCCCACTATATTTCTCCTGAACAAGTGCGTCGCTCTAGTGATGCTACTGCGAAATCTGATCTTTATTCCCTCGGCATTGTGCTCTACGAAATGTTGACCGGTGTAGTGCCTTTCGATGATATATCACCTACGAGTGTTGCTTTGCAGCATATTACGCAGGAACCGCCCAAACCGTGCAGCATTAACCCCCAACTAAGCACTGAAACTGAAGGTGTTTTGCTCAAAGCACTCAGCAAAGACCCCAGAGATCGTTATCAGAGCGGAAAAGCCTTGATGGCGGCACTTGGCAAAGCCCTTTTAAACACAAAGCCCTCTCGAAAAAAGCTTATCCCTTTGCCTCCCATGCCGGCCTCGGTGGTTAGCGGTAAAGCGCGTCCGACAACCCATCATGTACCGCCGGAAGCAAGCAAAAAACCAAGAAAGAAGCGTCGCATTGGGCTTTTCCTTTCTCTGCTGCTTTTACTCGCAGGAGCTTATTTTTATGCGGATGTCTTGATCCCAAAAGGATTCTTGTCCCCGATACTTTCCCAGTTTGAAGCAATTTCGATGCCCTCAATAGTGACCGCTCTCCCTTCCAGCCCGATCCCGATTGTGGAAAATTCCCCATCCCCAACAGCTACCGAGACAATGCTTCCCTCGGCAACGCCGCAACCTAGCGCCTCGCCGACTCTATCCCCGACATCTACAGAAACCGCAACGCTGACTGTCACACCGACGCTATCGAAAACACCTATACAAACTTCCACACCCTTGGGCACAGCAACGATTGCCCCGCCGACATTGACGCCGACATTGATACCCGGCGAGCCGACGGCTACAACAACGCCACAATATGTCAATTACAAACGGATGTGGCTCTACTACGATGCCTATGGTTTCTACATCTATAATGCGGCAGATACGCCCCGCTCTGCCTCTCAATTTACCTTTGAACGTTTAGATGCAAATGACAACCCGACAAATACCTTTTTAGGCTGGTATTGGCAGGAGTTTTATCATAATCTGAACAAAGATCGCTGTATGCGACTCGAAATTAAGGGCAATCCTAATGCCTATCTAAATCCCCCTGTGTGCAAAAATATCTATCTCAGCACACTTAGCTACTATCAGAATGACGCTGATAATATCTTCTGGACACCTATGGAGGGAAGTGCTCAGTTCCGCGTTTTATGGCAGGATGAAGAAATGGGCCTCTGTGAAATTGATGCCGGTTTCTGTGAAGTTTTCGTACCTTAATATGTTTTTCTGGTTCCCCCTATTTTATCTTTTCAAAATGGGGGGATTCCCGATAGGGCAGGGGGGCAGAAGGATAAATAAAGAAAGAAAAGGAGTTCTGCTCATGTAGAGCTCCTTTTTTTGTGACAATTGAGGGCTTTTCAGCCATCAAAATATTATTTTTGAAGTACTTTCTTTCTTTTCCTTGAAGCGATGTAAAAGCTTATTCCCACAGCCAAGAGCGCAATTTCTAGAAAAATGGAGAAGATAAAACCGGGGCCTGAAGTCCACAGAGCAAGCCCAACGGTGGGCGAGCCATCAAAGAGAAGTGGCAGATGGGGAGGATGTACGATGAAATCCAATATCCAATGGCTGAAGACCAGCATTCCGATGATGCCGCTTGTTTTGCGATCTCTATAGACGAGAAAAGCGATTCCTGCTGCAATCAGAGACCAGAGTATCGACATGAATAGTCCGTGAGACCAAGGCATCTGGGCGGGCTTTATCAGTTGAAGTCCGTTGGTAAGATCTACCTGGCTGATGGCGAAGCTTTCGATACCCAGTGCCTGAAGGGGAAAGGTTATTAGGTCAAGTACTTCTGTGGCAATAAGCAAAACCCATAGAGGGGCTTTCGGCGTAGCAGGCTTGGCTGCAAATCCGAGGGCAAGGTGTCCAGGACCCATGATAATCTCCTTTTTTACTGTATAACAATTTAGCAATAAGGGCAAAATAGCATTTATTAGACTTTTCTATCATGCCCCACCGTGATAACGAGATTTCCTTTCTTGCGCCCTGTCTCGACGTACTCATGCGCCGCGACAATCTCTTCAAGCAGATAGCTTCTATCGATAACGGTTTTTAGTTTTCCTGCTTCGATCAATTCTCTGAGAAAGATCAGATTTTCGGTCGTTCCGCTGGCCGTCTGCATGATGACCTTTCTACCGCTTGTCATTTTGGTCCATAATCCGCGAATGATCTGTGACATGGGGTTGGCTAAAAGATAAGTGCCATTTTTCTTGAGCACTTTGTTGCTTTTTGAAAAGGAAATTTTTCCGATAATATCAAAAATAATATCGTAGACTTGCTCGCCTTTGGTGAAATCTTCCTGCGTGTAATCAACAACATGGTCTGCACCGATCTCTCGTAGCATATCCAGCTTTTCTCCGCTATCCACAGCGGTGACTTCAGCCCCGAAGTATTTTGCAAGCTGCACAGCAAAAACGCCGATGCTACCGCCTGCGCCATTGATCAGCATCTTTTCCCCGCCTTGAAGATTCGCCAATCTCAGAAAATGGAGTGCATCTCTCCCACCAAAAGGAACAGTCGCCGCTTCTTCAAAACTCATATTCTTTGGCTTGATAGCAACTGCGTTTCCTGTTTCCCCAGTGTCTTCAGATAGACAAATATACTCAGCATTTGTGCCAAAAGCCATGCCCGCAGCACCAAAAACCGGATCACCGATCTTGAAGTTTTTCACATCTTTGCCAGTAGCTTCGATCACGCCAGCCAGCTCCGTCCCCGGGATGGTATTCTCTTTTGGCTTTCTGAATCCGATCCACATCCGTAAAGCGAGCGACAAGAAGATGGGGAAATCAAGGCTGCGCGTCTCACAATCTCCCGCTGTGACCGTTGTCGCGATGATTTTTATCAGCACTTCATTATCTTTTGGTGCGGGTTTTTCTACCTCGCCAAGTTGAAGAACGTCTGGCGGACCGTATTTTGTCCAAAGTATTGCTTTCATGCGCTTCCTTTTATATTACGCAATTGTTTCTCTTGATGAAGGTTTTGATTCAATCGCATTTTGAATATGCTCTAACAGTTGATTTAAATCATCTGAAAAATCGTAATCAAAATAATAATTAAAACCTTTTCCTCCATATCGTCTATAATGACCCCCAAAAACTAGACCACAGGCTAAGATAGAATATCTGAAACTT
>JABGQT010000100.1 GCA_018648685.1 Anaerolineae bacterium | reverse complement strand
GCGCCATATATTTCGCCAGGCTAATTTTAGTAATAGCATAGATTTCTCCTTTGTTAGGCAGTTGCCTCGAACTGTGATTCGGTCTTACGCAAACCATATTCCATTATGTATAAGAGCTTTTCAATTCTTTCCTGTGTTTCCGTTGAGCGGACCCAAGCCATGATGTCATCCTGTTTCATGCCTTCTTTAAGAATATAAGCACTAATGGCATTATTCCAAGTTTCCATGATCATGATGGCAAGCTCCACATCCACGCTGGGATCCATTTCTCCGCGCTCAATTGCTTGATTGATCATAACCCGTAGGGCTTGAGTGCTTTGTTCGCGGTGCTCTTTGAATTTCTCTGTGTAATATAATCCTTCACTCAGAAGAACCCGTGTTATTGCTTGAACCAAACGTGGGTACGCAGAGTTAAATTCCATGCCTGTTTTGATCATCCAGCGATAGTAAGCAAAGGTATCCATATTGCTGTTGGGCGGGCGTTTATCTGCAAAAAAGGCAATTTTTTCCTCCGCCAGCATAGTCATTATGTAATCAAAGACATCCTGCTTATCTTCAAAATACTGATAAAAACTGCCTTTGGAAATACCGCTATTCGCCACAATCCGATTCGTGGATGAATTCTCCAGACCATACTCTGCAAACTCATTGATCGCAGCATCCATGATCTGGCTGCGTTTTTCATCGAGAAGATTGAAGAAAGTTTGTTTTGGCATAAGATTGTGTGACTAGGTGGTCATGTGACTATAAGGTCATATTCTAACCTTGTTTTTTCCTGTGTCAAGGGATAAAAGTCACGTTACGCGCGTGCCCTCAACTTGCTGAGGCTTCGAGAAACATCGATGGGTCTCGAGCGTTTTTGCGCCAACGCAGATTGTTTGTTCCTCACTCCGCGCCAGGGAAACTGCATCTTTCAAATATCACTTCAGGTTCTTCCAGAAGTTCAAAAGGTTCTCCTTGAAATTCAATTGATGAATAATCTCTCGAACTTATCAAAGCGACATAGGCAGCTATCTGACAATCCATGTGCAGGATCATCTGAGTATGAAGTTCATTGAAATATGGATCTATCTCAAGTTGTGAATATTCATTTCGGATTTCCTGTAATTTGATAATGCGATCTAGCCAGCCGTTGCCCCTATCGCTCATTAGCGGAATAACCGCCTCCCATTCATCTAAAAGCGGATTTATCAATGCAAAGTATTCACTTTTTGCTTCATCAGAGATGTTTTTGGGTTTGGATGTAGAGGGCGTTGGCACGTCTGGCGAACAAGCCTGAATCATAAAAGCCAATATCAGAATGAAGACTAATTTATGTGCGTTTGATTCATTCATACTTATTCTCTTAGAAAAAAAGACCACCACAAAAAATGTGATGGTCTCGCCAATCGCTTTGTATTACAGCGCTCAAATCACCGAGAGTGTGCTGAGATAATCTCAGCCTTGCTCCGTCATGACGACGATTTGACCTGCGGGGGGCAGGAGGCTACTCCCCAGTACTTTTCCACTATACAACTAAAAAATGGGGGTGTCAAGCAAAATCGCTTGCTGTATGCTGGCTAAAAGGATGGAAGTTTACAAAGGCAACCAAGTTCCAATGCCCTTCTCAACGGCACGTTTGTAGAGGGTCGGGGCAACTGCCATATCGTCGAGTGCCAAGCCTAAATTACAGGCGGCGTTCCGCTCTGTAGCAGCCTCGCGCCCAGCTTTTTTATCGGCAACTAGTTCACCTAAATCGGCGTGGACGGGCGGGACACCCTGAAAATAGCCAACGCTCTGATAATAGTTGAACTGGTTATGGTCGTCGGTGCAAAATTTGTCAAATTCTTTCAATGCAGCGGGATCAAAATAGGAATCAAAATCGACAAGAGAAGCGAAAGAACCTTTTTCGAGCCAACCAGCTTTGATCGTTTTATGCGGCTCTTTGAGAATGGGACCTGCCGTAACGACCAGATCGCAGCCTTGCACGGCTTTTTGGGGACTGTCTACAACGGTCACTTTTAGCCCCAATTTTTCGACTTTTTCAGTGTATATTGTCAAAGATTTTTCTGAAAGATCATAGGCAAAAACTTCTTCGATAGGAAAGTCGACATTGAGGGCTTCTGTATTTGTAAAGCCCTGCACGCCGCAGCCGAGAACACCCAGCGTAGCCGATTCTGGGCGAGCTAATCGTCTTGCCGAAACAGCGGTGGCGGCGGCGGTGCGCATGCCCGTGATCCATTCGCAATCCATCACGGCGAGGGGGATGCCGGTTTCGGGATCATTAAGAATAAGCAGACCGCTAATATAAGGGAGACCCTTTTGCGCGTTTTCAGGGAAGCCACTGACCCATTTGATGCCCGCTGAGTTGAGCGCAGGGATATAGGCAGGCATGGCATGGATGAAATTATCGCCACCGCCGGGGTGGATGCCGGGTTTTGGGGGCATTTCTACGCGTCCGTGTCCTTTCTCGTGGAAGGCGGTTTCGAGTAATTCGATCACATCTGCCATAGCTAAGCCAACGGAGAGAACATCGGCTTGGGAGAGGTAGAGAAGTTTATTTGCTGGCATTGTCTTTCTCCTTTTGAGGGTGAGTGAGATAGTTTATTGTGCTAGTTGCAAGGCTTGAGCAACTTCTTTGGCAAATTTACTTACAGAGTCTTTTTCTTTTCTTGGGAGAACTACGATATTCTTTTCTTGCGCTTCTTTTGACATCGTAATGGTAATCATCTTGTCAAATTCAAGAAAATTATGCCATGCTTTTTCCGGCTCTGGTAATTGGAAAACAAAATCTTGCATTGATCTTCTTTCTTCACTCTCTGTCCAAACTTCTGCACTTGTGTGCCCGGGTCTTGCCAGACAAATGATCTGCTGTGGGGAGATAGCTTCTGCGAGCAAAGCGGGATTGGAAATTCCACCGTCGATCAAGATGGGCCTGTTTGAACTGCGTTTTTCCATATCTTCTGATAGGAGATGGAGGTATTCAGGTAATGCTGCCTGATTGAATGCGTTAAACTCCTCCCAGGTCATATTGAGTAACCATGCCAAACTATTTTCAGCATTTACCCACGCTTTATTAATAGGGTGAGTTTCTTCTGTGAACCTACCATGATAATCCCCGTAGATATGGGCATCCATATCATAAATAGGAATATCAAGTTTTTCAGATAGTGCATTGCAAATGGTCGTTTTTCCAGAACCTGAACCACCAACTATCCAGTAAAGGTTTTTTCGTCCACTTAGGCTTTCTCGTGCTCGAAGAAGTAAATCTTTGTTGATCGTAAATTTCAAAAGAGGCTCCCCTGAAGCCTTTCTGCATTTTCATAACCTTTATCCACAGGCAAATCTTTTCGTCTAGCCTGCTGACTAGCTAACTGGTCGCATCTTTCATTATCCATATTACCCGCGTGTCCTTTTACCCACTTGAATTCAACAGCGTGCTTTTCGCAGAAGGGGAGTAATTTTGCCCAGAGATCATAATTACTTCGTTGCTCACCTTTTTTATCTTTCCAATTATTTTTTTGCCATTTTTTCGCCCAGCCTTTTTCAATGGCGTTGACAATATACTGCGAATCGCTGAAGAGAACGACATTGCTTTTTTCTTTGAGAGCTTCCAAGCCGACAATGCAGGCAAGCAACTCCATTCTGTTATTTGTTGTCAAGCGGAATCCGCCAGAGAGTTCTTTTTTGCTCCCTTTATAGTTTAGAACGACACCATATCCACCCGGTCCCGGGTTGGGATTTGCACCGCCGTCGGTGTGGATGAGTATCTTGCCCTCTGCAAGTAATGCTTTCAAGCTTTCCGCTTCTTTTGAAGCTGGTAAATCTCCGACCAATTTCAGTAAATTCTTCGGAAGTTTTTCAGGGTTGAATTTTTTCAGCCACGCTTGCGCTTCTTCTTTTGTATAGAAACCCTTATAGACTGCATCAGGATAACCCTGTACTTGGTCGGCAGCACCATCCTCGTTACCCTCGCCGAACCAACTTCTATATAGTCCGGGGCGATGTCCTTTGATGATGATGTAATAAGATTTTTTCTTTTTTTTGCTCATATTTGATATTCACCACAAAGGCACAAAACGCACAGAGAAAATCTTTGTGGTCACAAAGAAAAACTTTGCGTCCTTCGTGTCTTTGTGGTGCAACTTATTTCGCGCTTACTAACGCCTGCCCCAAATCTTCCAAAATATCGTCAATATGCTCGATCCCCACACAAAGACGGATCGTGCCCGATGAAATACCAGCCGCTACAAGCTCCTCTTCATTCAGTTGCCGATGCGTCGTAGATGCGGGATGCGCTGCCAAAGATTTTGCATCGCCTATATTGACCAGACGTTTGAATATCTTGAGTGAGTCGTAAAAGCGTACGCCTGCATCAAATCCACCTTTGATATCGAAAGAGAGCAGTGCAGAAGGTTTACCATCGGTATATTTCTGCGCCATCTCGTAATAGGGAGAACTCGACAGCCCGGCATAGTTGACTGACTTAACCTGTGAATGCGCATTCAGATAATTCGCGACAGCCATAGCATTATCGCAATGACGTTCCATTCGCAGGGCTAAGGTTTCGATTCCCTGTAAGATCAGAAATGCGTTAAAAGGGCTAAGTGTAGAACCTGTGTTGCGCATAGGCACAGTGCGTGCTCGCATAATGAAAGCCGCTTCGCCCATTTCTTCCGCATAAACCACGCCATGATACGCCGCTTCCGGTTCATTCATCAGTGGAAAACGTTCGGGGTATTTTGCCCACGGGAATTTCCCACTATCCACGATGATGCCGCCCAGCGAATTGCCGTGCCCGCCCATATACTTGGTCAGAGAATGAACGACAATATCCGCACCATAATCAATGGGTTTTATCAGTATTGGGGTTGCCACGGTGTTGTCTACCATCAGTGGCACGCCGTGTTTATGCGCCATCTCAGCGATAGCTTCCATATCCAAAATCGCGCCAACAGGATTGCTGATGCTTTCGCAAAAGACCATGCTGGTCTTTTCGTCGATCAGTTTTTCCAAACTCTCCGCGCTGCCATCTTCGGCAAAACGCGTTTCAATGCCCAGCCTTGCGAACATGTGGGCAAAAAGCGTATAGGTTCCACCGTAGAGCAGCGGTGCAGAGACGATATTATTGCCTTGCTGCGCGATGGTCAGCACCGCGTAGTTGATCGCCGCACTCCCCGCGCTGACGGCTAAGGCGCCGACCCCGCCTTCTAGCGCGGCAACACGTTTTTCGAGCACATCGTTGGTCGGGTTCATCAGGCGGGTGTAGATATTGCCTGGCACATCTAAATTGAACAAATCCGCGCCGTGTTGGGCAGAATCGAATTCATAGGAAACGGTCTGATAAATGGGCACAGCAACGGATTTGGTCGTCGGCTCGGAGGTGTATCCGCTATGGATGGCGATGGTTTCTGGTTTCATTTTTATCTCCTTTTGGGGACGGGGCGGGAGGTGTTTTGGGCTGGGTCTCGTTTAACGAGCATTTGCCTAAAGACGGGCTGTGCGTCGCACCAGAAAGATGAACACTTTGTCGTTTATTGGTAAGGTGTTTATCGACAAGCATTCTTTTGGTCGAAGTTGCTGCGACGCACGACTCATTGATAAACGGTATCAAGCCTAAATCAAGTGTGTTCCGCTGCGTTTAATCCCAGCGGGTCGTTGGGGTCAATATCTGGAGGGAAGGGGATTTTTCGATCCACATCCGTTAGTTGATAAACCAACCCCAGCCAATTGTTGAAGAAGGCTCGGCCTGTATCGCGCCAGGTATTATCCAGCCAAGGCTCAAGCTCTTTTTCTGGAAATTCGGGGACAGGGTTATCCTGCTCAAGGGCTGCATAAACAAGTTCCTGATAATAATCGACGATCTTTTTTGCTTTTCTGCCAAAATAATTTTCGGGGTGCGGCGGATAATCATCGCGCTCACCGTCGATGAAGCGCATTATTTCGCGTTTATATTCCTTGAGCAAACTGATACGATCATATTCGGGATGCCCCTGAAGAAAGACGAGCCGGAATTGATCGGGGCTGACGGCGAGATGAACGCCGCCATCTCTGCCGTAGACGAGGGTTTTATAGCCTGCTACTTCGAGTTGGGCGCGGCTAACGTCGTTCATGCGCGAATGAGGGACATCGAAACGAGTGTTGATGTCGTGCAGGAGGGGATGAATGCTATTTTCGACGCGGTGTTCATAGACGCCCCAGCGCTTATTCGAAAGGGGCTTTCGTTCAACACGGCTGACTGCCTGGACAATGGCGTGCGTGGAAAGGCAGGATGCCAGCGTGGATGTGACATTGGCTTTTGACCATGCGATGATCTTGCGCAGTTCTTCCCAGAAGGGTTCGTCTTCGAGATTTGGGTTTGTAGGGTTTGTGCCGGTTATGATGAGCGCATCAAGACCATCTTTTTTCAGTTCGTCGAAGCTGGTGTAATGCTCATCTATATATACCTGAATTTCAGGGCTGCGACGCGGATCGGGTACAGTGCAGGGATGAATATAGAATTGGACGATCTTATTGCTGCTACCAACGAGCCGCAGGAATTGCAACTCGGTCACTTTGAAGGCGGAATCGGGCATCATATTTAGGAAGCCAATGTGGAGTTCGCGAATATCCTGTTTTAGGGCTTGGTCGAGGCTGAGCACTTCCTGGTTGTGCTGTTGGCTGAGCCGTTCAAGGCTGGGGAGGGGGGTATGGGCTACAAGGGGCATGGTTTTGACTCTTTCTCATTCCAAAGCGAAAGTCATAATATAAAAACTAAATACTTTTTGGCTATTTTCTTGTAAAGAAACAGCCCGTCCGATTATACATGCTTCTTGTGTATAACCCAACGGGCGTTTTTTGTTCTGCTTCTATTATTTTAGTTTTAGGCTTTTTCTTTATTTATTTCACTTATTATATCGAATAGCTCCTTATTTTTTGGAATATCGCTCATTGAATGCCCATAATGACTGTAACGTGCGATGCCCTCTTTGTCGATGATGACCTGAGCGGGCATTCGCCCCAGTTTAAAGAGCTTTACTTCCTGCCCAAACAATTTCAGCACGCTGTGTTTTGGGTCGGGTAAGCCGATAAAGGGGAGATCGTGCTCCTCCCAGTATTTGGCGAAGGCATCGGAGTTTTCGGGACCTACGACCAAAATAACGGTCTTTTCTGCTTCAAATTTTGCAAAGTCGTGGCGCAACTGCGCCATGTGCTTTTGGCAAAATGGTCAGAAAAAGCCACGATTGAAGACGAGCAGGACATTGCTCGTTGAACGGTATCCAGCCAAACTTACGGAGCGTCCTGTGAAGTCGTCGAGTGTGAAGTCGGGGGCGGGGGTGTTGATCTCTACTTTTGGCATTACGGATTTTTATCCTTTATTTGAATTTTGAGCTGAGTATAACTTGCTTTACGCAGTTTTCCCATCATCTGAAAACCAGCAAAGGCGAGACCATATTTCTTTTTCATTATTTGCGTGAGACGCGTCAGCGCTTCGGGCGAAGCATCGGCTATGGCCTGCGCATCTACCCATTCGCCGGTTGGTTCACCACTGGCTGTGGATGGCACAATTTTGACATCACTATTATTGCGAATACGTTTTGCCTTCCAGGAATTGGCTTCTGTCCAAACGTAGAAAGCGTCGTTTTCTTCGACAAACCAGACGGGCGTTTTTACACCTATTCCACTTTTGCGGAAAGTTTCAAGATTAAGATATTTTTGATCTTTGAATTGTTTTTGCATTTTTTCTCCTAATTAGGGCTTTCGCTTGGGTAGGCGTGTGTCGCACCCTGCCCCCATCCTAACCTTCCCCCAAAGGGGGAGATGCTCTTCAGGGCAGAGAGGGCAAGCTGCGTAATACTAATTCCTAACGAAAAAGCCCATCCACCAAATAAGGCGGTAAATTTTCGGGGTTGCGCCCATAGCGGGCAAGAAAATTACGAATAAAGAGCGAATAAAAGCCTTCGTGTTTTAGTTGCACTTCCTCACTGTCGAGCAGAATGCCTTGCTCAAAGCCATAATTTTGGAAATTTTCCAGAAAATCATTATCCTGGCTGATGATATGAAGCATCGTCTCAAAGCCATCGTCTTTTCTGGAAACAGTTGGCGGCTGATGATCGCCCACCAGCATGATGATGGCATTCGGATTGTTAAGGGTTGTGATGAAATCGGCGATATTTGCAAAGCTATGTTCAGTGGCGGCAAGATAATTTTCACGCGAGGCAAATTGTGAAAGACTGCTCTTTTCTTCGCTGCTCAAACTGCCGCCTACTGCATCTGAATTTGCCAGCGTTCGCCAATCATCCACTCTTTCAGGTAGCGGTATCCAGGGATAGTGCGAGTCTTGGTTTAGGAAGAAAAGAAAGGTGGGTTGCTGTTCTTGCACCAAATCTTGCATAAAACCAAAGGTGTACTGATCGGGCGGCGAAGGTCCCCAGCCATAAAGCGGACCGGCGTATTCGAGCGTGTCGTAGGTGATCCAACGATCCGCACCGTAAAAAGCGTAATCGACTTCCTGATATTTCGGCGGCAACTCGCGGTTGATCGGCACAACCCAAAGATACTCGTAGCCCTGCGTGTGAAAATATCGTCCCATATTGGGGTAGGGCACTTGTGCATATTGCTCGCGCAACGCCTTATACTGACTTTGCTCGCTCACCCGAATGCCAAAAAGCGCGCTGGTATACGACATCCACGAACCGCCACCCCAAGTCGGGGCTTCTGAAAAGGCAGAAACCGATTGCCAGCCTTCATCGGCGAGACGCGCTTCAAAAGCTGTCGCCATCTCTGTAAAAGCGGGGCGGAAATATTCGTGTTTATATAGTACGCTGCCATAGGATTCAAAAAAGATGATGTAAACATTCGGCTTTTCAGCGAGATTGTACTGCGCATAATCATATGTTGCGTAGGGATTTTGAGCAATAAAAGTATCTATATTTTGATAAGATGCCCGCGACGCGCTTAAATTCTGCTTGGTCTCGGCAACCAAAGAATCTACCCCTGTGGGCATCTCGGCGTCTACGCCCAAACTAATTCCGCTATGGATGAGTAAAACCGCACCCAAAGAGAGAGCCAACATCTGCGTGATGCGCCCGATCTGCGTTGCGCGTTTGATGAGCAACGCCTTTGTGAAATGCCACAGAAAAACAAAAAGGGATAAGACAGTGACGACAAATCCAAGATAAACCCATTTTGGCAGATCTAACGCGCTGAGTAAAAAGGGTAATCCGTTTGCGATAAAAGATGCGTCATTATAAAAATTCGGCTGCATTTGATAAACGCCTATCAATATGCTGGCATAGCTTTTATAGATGATGGCAAAATAGAACAAAAAGAGAAAAACGCGCCAGAACCAACGCAATCCGTTTTTTTGCCAGCGCGATGCGAAAATAGCCCAAAGAATGAGCGCAAAACTCACTTCGAGATTGAAAGAGAAGAAATGCTCGGGTTGCAAAAAGAGCATTGCGGGCAAAAAGAGCAAGGCATTCAGCAGAATCAACGCCGCCCAAAAGAAGATGTCGGCACGGCTGATGATGGGGCGTTTAAAGGGATGATGTTTTTCTACAGGCATTTGTTCTTTTAGCGGAGCCAAATGTAATCTGTGTGCGAGGCGAGAAATAGTGTATTCATATGAGTAATCTTACCCGCTATATATAACATCGAAAAATAAGAAAAATATCAGAAAAGCAATTTTCGACAAATAAGGTAATAATTCTTGCTATAATAAAGTCTAATGGAAAAGGAGAAAACAATGAAAAACTTAAATCTGGACAGATTAGTATGTACCCGCATTCCTACCGAAGAGGGTTCTTTCCAGCTCTGTTTATTTGATAATGATAAAGACCATAAAGAACATATGGCTTTAGTTTTCGGGGATGTACGCGGTAAAGATGTCCTTGTGCGTGTCCATTCAGAGTGTTTTACAGGTGACGTGCTCGGTTCACAACGCTGCGATTGTGGTCCCCAATTGCACTACGCAATGGATGCCGTCGCGAATGAAGGTCGTGGGATCATTCTATATTTACGTCAGGAAGGGCGCGGTATCGGCTTGGCTGAAAAGCTGCGCGCCTACAATTTGCAAGATCAAGGCTTGGATACCGTTGATGCAAACCTGGAGTTGGGTCATCAAGCCGATGAACGGGAATATGATATAGCCGTTGAGATGCTCAAGGATTTGGGCGTTGAGTCGGTGCGTCTCTTGACCAATAACCCCGCAAAAATCGAAGGGTTGACCGAGTTAGGCATGCCTGTTAGCGAACGTGCACCGATCTTGATCCAGCCCAATGATGAGAATATCCATTATCTTTCGACGAAGGCTGAAAAGATGCGCCATCTCTTTGCCTTTGAACAAATGCCCGTCAGAATTTAGTAATCAAAAAGCCGAGTTTCACTCTCGGCTTTTTTCTTTAATTTGGTGGCGGTCTCCCAAACCGCTGTCTATCATTTATTCTTCTTAGGCATCCAAAACCCTAACAATTTCCCTTCAGGTTTCTCAATTAACTCACACCACTGCTCAATATCAAATTCAAGATAAGCAATCGCCGCAGCAGAAAAAGATACGTAGCGTTCAGTGAAGAATTCCACCGCGCCCGACATTGTCGGATTATGCCCAAGGAGCATTACGCTTTCTATGGCGGGAGATAATTGCATCAGCATATCCACATAATCACGAATTTCAGCATGATAGAGCAAGTCTAGATAACGAGGCTCCACTTTAAAAGAATATTCATACAAAAAAAGTGATAAAGTCTCCCGCGTTCGTTCAGCAGAAGAACAAAAAATTGCATCAATATCAATTCCCTCTTTTTCTAAAAGAGCACCCATACGCGTTGCATCACTTCGCCCAGCCTTGGTTAGGGGGCGGTCGCGGTCAGACAAATCTGGGTGATCCCAACCAGCTTCTGCGTGGCGCATTAAAACAAGTCGTTTCATACTCGCTCCTTTTTCGTCCTTATTCTACTTTCATTTTGGGCAAAGCGGTATAATTCCCGAAAAATATCACCTAAAGGAAAACTTATGCCCTCCCAATTTGACAAAATTTTAGACCGCCGCGCCTCCAGCAACTCAATTAAATGGCACCTCTTTGACGAAGACATTCTCCCCATGTGGGTCGCCGATATGGATTTCGCCGCCCCGCCGCCCATTCTCGGTGCCCTGCACGGTGCTATTGGTCACGGCGTTTTAGGATATGAATTCCCCAGCAAGCAACTCAGGCAAAACGTCGCCGAGCGGATGAAAAAACTCTATGCCTGGGATGTAAAAGCGGAAGATGTCGTCCCTGTCCCCGGCTTGGTCACGGGGTTCAACATCGCTGCTCGAATAACTTGCCAGCCTGGCGAAGGAATCCTGATCCAGCCGCCGGTTTACTTCCCTTTTATGAAGGTGCAAAAAAATACCGATACCGTCATGCAAGTCGCCGAACTCAAAAAGGTCACGCATAGACACACCCTCCACCACGAAATTGATTGGGATATCTTCGAGAACGCGGTCCATTCAGAAGATGCCAAAACAAGCATGTTCCTCTTCTGTCATCCCCATAACCCGACCGGCACGATCTACACAAACGAAGAACTTGCTCGCATCGCTGATATTTGCGAGCGTGAAGATATTCTGATCTGCTCCGATGAAATTCACAGCGAATTACTGCTTGATGGCAATAAACACACCCCTATCGCGGCAATTTCCCCCGAGGCTGCCCAGCGGACAGTTACGCTCATTGCTGCCAGCAAAACCTTTAACGTAGCGGGGCTTTTTGTTGGTTTTGCGATCATTCAAAACGAAGAAATTCGCAAAAAATTCCAAGCTGATTTAGAGAAATTGACATTTCATACCAATAGCTTAGGGCATATTGCCTCAGAAGTCGCCTTTGCGGGTGAATGTGATGATTGGCTTGAAGAATTGCTTGTTTATCTGACAGAAAATCGTGATTTTATTGTAAAGTATGTCAAGGAAAACATGCCCGGTGTACGTGTTTCAAATCCCGATGCCACCTTTTTAACCTTCCTGGATTTTAGCGAACTACTTGAGAAAGGTGAAGTAGAAGAACCATTACATACGTTCTTTATGGAAAAGGGGAAGGTGGCTTTTAATGAAGGCGCAAGCTTTGGCCCCGGTGGAGAAGGTTTTGTGCGCCTGAATTTTGGGTGCCCGCGTGAGACTCTCGTTGAAGGCTTGGAGAGGATGAAAGCTGCATTAAGGTAAATTTTTGATAGCGGTAAAAACTACATGATAGTTTTGTCATTGCGAGGCAGTTTTATCGCCGAAGCAATCCCCTGGACAGTGAAGGAGACTGCCGCGCTTCGTAAACTCTGCTCGCACGCGAGCCCGAAAGGGTAGTGACGAAACCATCACTCATACATAACCAATAATTTCAGAAGAATTAAACGAATATCCGCTCATTTTTGGGCGGATATTTTCTTTTTGTGCGCCTGAATTTTGGTTGCCCGCATGAGACTCTTGTTGAGGGATTAGGGCGTATTAAAAAGGAGTTAGAGTAAAGGTTTTTTAGACTACAAAAGTTTTTGAAACTTTTGTAGTCTCACTTTCGTAGATTAAGCAAATGACCACTTGTTTTCGGACAAATATTTTGTTAACGGAAGCAAATTTAGGGTCAAGAGCGTCTACTAAAGACAAAGCTCTTTCATGTGTATGGGGAAAATCCCGCGCCATCCACAGCGTATTTCTGTCATCGGGATAAGTATAAGAGAGGGTTTCATCATGACAAAGCAGAATCTACCTGATCAAAATGAAAATAAACGTGCTCGTTCTAAACTTGAGCGAACAGAAAGTGCTATGAGCGAATTTAACTCTAGTGCTGCTTCATTACGTACAGAAGCGGATCGCGCTCGCGGTGTGTTGGGCATTGGGCGCAGAATTTTGGTGCCCCCTGATGAAATTCATGTGATCGTTGGTGATGGGCGACATACCTGGTTGCTTTCCAGTGCACGTAAAGTTTTTGGGCAAACGGCAGACCGTCCTTCTCGATATTGGTTAAATAAGCTGACACAGGTTATTAAGTTAAAGACGATCAGCTTTACAGTTCCGATCCGAGGCCATAACGATGAAGGTGTAGAAGCCTTGGATAATAGTAAAGTCAGTTTTCGTTTGTGGGCGCATGCTGTAGCGAAACTGAATCCCGACAAGGCTGAAATTGCCGCCCAACGAGTGGGATTAGATACGACAGGCCTGATCAATACGATCATGGAAGTTGGCAAGGCAGAGCTAATTGCTGCCGGAGCGACAATGGAGTTGAAGGGGATTATTGCGGAACGCCAGAAATTGGCGGAAATCGCTTTTCCAAAAGTAAATCAGATTCTTTCTGAGTTGGGTTACGATCTGGCTTTGCTCACGATCACGAAATTGGATGGTATTGCTTACGATAAATTGGTCGAGCAAGCTGAATCGCGTGTTTCAAAAGAAACCAGTATTGCAACCAACCTGGAACAAGTTGCTGAATTGAAGGATGACCAATCCCGTGAGCGCACAGAAGCGGAAATTCGGGCAAATACTGAAAAGAAATTGGCATTTGAGCGTCTGGAAGCAAAACGGGAAGTTGAGACAACGACTCTAAATCAGGAAGAAGCTTTAGCTATTCGCAGCCATGAAGTGAACATCTTGCAAATTGAGCGAGAAAAAACAGCAGCCGAAAGCTCGCATGAGCGTGATCTAACGAAAGTTGAACTAAATAAAAAGCTGGGGGAAGGCCAAGCTGAAAAAGATGCCCGTATTGCCAAGATTACGGCTGAAAGGGCCGCTGAATTGCGGGCTATTCAACAAAAACGAAATGCTGAGATCAAGTTGGCCGAATCTGATGCCGAAGCTCAGCGTTTAGCCCTTGTACAAATTCGCGAGATCGAGCGTCAAGCAGAGCGCACACAAGCAGAAGCAAAACGCTTGAGTGAGGAAGAATTGGCTGCTGCAGAACGTGCAAAAGATGTGGCGCTGACAGAAGCAAGTCAGGTTGGTGAATCATTAAAAGTCGAAGCTGAAGCAGAAGCACGTGCTTTACAAACCAAAGTGGATGCTGAAACAAAAGCGGAGTTAATGAAAGCAGAAGCAGAAGCTACTGCTTCTGAAAAGCGTGCGCAGGCAGCCAAGATCCGTGCTGATGCAACACGTGCAGAAACAGCCGCGCCTGGTTTAGCAGAAGCTGAAGTTGAAGCAGCTCGTGTTGAAGTGGCAGAGAAACAAGTGATTGTTTCAAGAGCAGATGGCCTTGCGCAAGCAGAGGTTGCTCAAGCTCAGGCAGAAGCCGAGGCTGAGCGTTTGCGCCGGATGAAAGAAGTTGAGATCAATGCCCAAAAGCAATTGGTCGCCTTATATGATAAAGCCCCTGTATTGGTAGAGCTTGAAAAGATACGTATGGAACATGCGCATCAAGAAAAGATAACGACGTTGCAAATGGATGCTTATTTGAAAGCCTTCGAATCGATTGCTCCAGGAGTACGCGTAAATATTTTTGGTAGCGGAGATAAAGCCAGCCGCGTCTTCAATGATATGATGTCACTTTCTCATGGCGTTGGTGCATTGGGAGAGGAAATCCCGCTAATTGGGCGTTTTCTGGAAAATGAGAGCGCAGAATCGGCAACTCCGATTTGGGGAAAGTTACGACAATTTCTCCCCTATGTTCAGGAAATTCTCTCTGATATGAACCCACGCGTTTTTTCGAGTTTGAAAATCGCAGATTTAGTCGAACGCTTGGAGCCTGTGATCGCTGGCCGTGAAGATTTAGCTGCGGCGTTAGGGAATATCCGTGATGATGCCAGCTTCAGGATGGTTGGCGATCTGCCTGTAAAGCCCTTGCTAGGTTGGCTTGGGATGAATATGGACGATAAGGAAGAGGGGGATAACGACGATATTGTCGCTGGTTCTATTGGCGAAGATGAAAGAGAAGATGAAGCTTTATCTGTAGAAGCATAAGTGTTTCGTAAATACTAAACCGCCCAAAAGCCAAGCTTTTGGGCGGTTTTTTGTTTGCACTACTTTCTCTTGCGTAGAGAGAATGCTATTTGTCTTTTCCGCCTTTGAATTGTTTACGCATATTTTTAGCCTTTGATTGTAAATCCTGGAAGAAGTCGCTTTCAACGATTTGTTTAACTTCTTCTTGACGTTTGGTATTGTCAACCATGATCTCAAGTTGGCTAACACGTTTTCGGAGTATTTGTTCACGCTGAGCAACTTTACCGATCATGATCTTGATCGTATCGGAAAGTGTATCAATCTCGTCATCCCATCGCCCTAGATTGTCTAGTGCGTCCAAATCCTGGTCGTAGTTCCCGTCACCGATCTCTTTGGAAACGGTAGCAAGCCCAATAAGAGGGCGTGTCACGATCCCGGACATGAGGTAGACCAAGCCAAAGATGAGGACATATGAAAGAACGAAAGCGATCAGACCGTTCCGAATAATTCCATTTTGAACATCTTGAACATAGCTGGCGAGGATATCGATCCCGATTGCGCCAACTATTTTTCCATCTGCATCGTGGATGGGCATATAGGTTGTTATCCAGGAACCAAAGGGATCTTCATAAGGTTCCCAAACATCTACTCTTTGTGATAATCCGTCGTAAATCCTTGATGTGGTGGATGTGTAGCTTTGGCAGAATTTGAAGCCAACAACAGGGTCTCTTAGCGCTCCAGAGCTGCCTATGCCGAGTACTTCACCAGGCTCATCTCCCTTTATATAAGTGTACACATTTGCTTCAGGCTCAATCTTTTCAACATCACTTAGCCAGGTAACATGCTCCCAATAAAGCGGGTTTTCCGGATAATATCCGCTATCTTCTACGCCGACGCCCGGAGCTGGTGGGCAAAGAGGGTTGTTGGCACTTTCTTCTTCATAGAGAGTGACAAAACCTTCTACATCCATTTTTTCAACAGCACCGCTAATGGTTTGTACAAGGTCTTCTGAAATACTATTGAGCACTTTTTCGCTCGTATATAGGTAAAACCATATATAGCTGGCAACAAATACAGGTGTGAAGATGAGGATAAAAGCAAACCATATTTTTATACGTAGACTTAGATAGCGTTTTTCCCTTTCGTCTGTTTTTGGCATGAGACACCTCTTTTCAAAAAGTTAGTTTTTTGGATATTCTTTGTTCAAAGGGAGTTTATGAAAGTTAAGCAATTGATCTCAACACCTCTTGAACCTTGTAGTGATTCTCATCCAGATTATAGTGATCTACAAGAAATGCAAGCGC
Organism: Anaerolineae bacterium; assembly: GCA_018648685.1. Classification (GTDB taxonomy): domain Bacteria; phylum Chloroflexota; class Anaerolineae; order Anaerolineales; family Villigracilaceae; genus Desulfolinea. Next base: position 2,582 of record JABGQT010000100.1, on the reverse strand, counting down.
AAAATCTTTCAAAATTTTAGAGGAGAAGCTCTTATGATTGGATTCAGGATGCGGCATAATTGTAAAATGTGCAGGAATAAATCTGATCTTATCTACCACTTCTTCTCTTGGTAACTCATTTGCTTCTGGAGGAAAAACAGGTTCAAAGTATTTTACAGGTAATTCTAACATTCCCAGTTTTTCAAATCTCTTCATTAAACCCAGATGCTCTATCTCTGCTACCATGCCAAAAGATTTTGAATGTCCCATTGAGAGAGCATCTTCTTTTAGCTGGCTTAGAACTTTTTCGAACAAAAATGCAGTTAGAGATTTTCCGTTGACCTTTATTCCACGTGCGCCAGGGTCAAGAGCCAAAGCTGTTCCTGCCCCACATTTTCTGGACGAGATATATCGGAACATAAATAAGCCGATGGGTGTATTCTGATATTCTATAAGCCAATAATGAACCTTGTGCCCAGTACGTGCTTCGGATGGAAGCTGGGTACGGCGTCGTAAACGCAGGGAATAGTGTGCGTATTCGGGAAATAAACGTTCGTAAAGGGTGATAAAGGCATTTATACGAGGAATGTCTCCAGAATTAAGTAATTCAAAAATCTTTACCTGGTCATTGTTAATGATCGCTTCGGCGGACATTAATTCTTCTCCTCGTCCGAGAAGTCTAACATATCCATCACGCTGGAGCCTCGAGAACGACGTTTCATTTGCCAGTTTAAAAGACTTTGATCATATGTTGAACACATCAAGAAAAAAGCAATAACAGCGATAATCGCAGCGATAACACCCACGCCCAAGTAAATAGAAGAAAGAGTCTCGCGTGCCATACCTTTCGAAATTCCCCACGAGATAATTCCAAAAGCCAACAAACTCCCTAAAATTGCTCCTAAGGAGGGGAGGTAACTGTCAATGAAAATGCTGACACGCCCTCTTTTTTCATCTGGGACAAGAGCCTGATAAGCTTTTCTGTTGGATTGATCGACAGTATCTAATGTTATTCTTGTTAGCCCTTGAGAAGGCGCGCTTCCCCATACGCCTGGGATAAAGAAATTAATAACTGAAGCAATAAGCATGGAGAAAGGTAAAAAAGCAAAACTTTTTTTGATCCCAAACTTTTCAATAATTCTTCCTGATAAAAACTGTAGAAGTATTGATGTTATTGCAATAACTAAACTATATAAAGCAAAGAAGCTTTGAAAATTATTCCCAAAGTGTAGGCTCGCATCTGATAATGTATCGTATAAGAGCAGGGTTATCGTTATGCCGGCAGAAAACATGCTAAGAGATAAGTAACGGAAAGCGGGGACAGATTGAATAAAATTCCAGCCGCCAGCAAAGGCCTCTTGGATAGTTGCGCTGTTTTTAGACTGATGTCTGACACGAATTTTTCTCAAAGCAAAAAAAACAATGCCAAAAGCCACAAGGAAAACAATAGCATTCAGAAAAAGTAATTTTGTTGCACCAAAGTGAAGCTTTGCATCAAGTTGAGCAATGAGTAATCCGACTACTGTTCCAATAAAAGCAAAACTTCCAATAATGGGGAGTAAACGACGTCCTTGTGCAGGACTATAAAGGTCATTGATCAATGCCCAAAAGATAAGAGGAAATATTAGCCACTGTTGATCCGTTAGTAGATATAAAAGTGTGTAACTAATCTCGACGGGAAAATTATCGAGCATAAAAGTTAGCGGGAGAAGGGCGTAAATGATGCCTAGTATCAGGATAATCGCTCCCAATAGCCTAATACGAGAGAAGCGATCGATAATTAACGATTGAAGTCCTGTTGCCAAAATTAGCAAGCCCATATCTCCTGCCCAAACGAGCAGGATGTAGTAGTCTTGAACTTCACTTAAAAAACCGCTAACAGAAACTACTTTCGTAATCCCCATTGTAAGATAATTAATGAAAAGGATTGTTCCTAAGGTTAGGATCAATCCAAGTTCTCCCGGTTTTATTCGAAATATGCGTTGCAAAAAGTTATTCATAATTACCGATCAATAAGTTATTAAAAATAAAAATAGATTAGTAGATAAAATATTAATTAGGTCGTACTGGATAGGGGGGAGCTGAGATTCCTAAAAAAAGGGCTTTTGATATTTGCACAATCAAAAGCCCTATAGCTGATTTGTTCTAGTTCTGGAGACGGGCAATGACTTTCTCTAAGCCCTGTGTTATTTCATGTTCAGGATATCGAAGTGTGAAAATATCTGAACTGGCTAGTGCCATCATATCGTCTGAGTGAGGGAGGATAGCAGCTACAGCGCAATCATAGGTCTTTTCAACGCGCTCACGTACATCGTCAAAGTCAAAAACCTTCGGTGTCTTGTTGACAAGTAACATTAGATTTGGCACATCCAGTTTGCGTGCTACGTCAACGGTAACGGCCGTTCCCTGATAATCTTGCTGGTCAGGACGCATGATAATGATGAGTGCGTCTGAAATAGCGACAGAGAGTAAGGTTTCTTCGTTTAGCCCGGGATGTGTATCAATGACCAGATAGTCGAGTTGGAGTTCACTAACCAGGTCACGGAAGCCATCATTTAATAAACCAACATCATAGCCCTCGCGCAATACACGAACAATCTCTC
>JABGQT010000054.1 GCA_018648685.1 Anaerolineae bacterium | reverse complement strand
TTGTGAACTATAACATGGATGCCATTTTTCCATTTTGCGCTGAGGCAGCACAAAACCTTGTCTTTAGAAATGCTATTCGGGTCTTCAGGATCGTTCATATAAATAGTCATCCTGCCTGTATTACGGTCAAAACGATTGAGACCTCCGCCAAAAGTGCCGATCCAGACGATGTCATCTTCTTGAGCAAAAATAGAATAGATCTCGTTTGAATTAAGTGTATTGTTGTTTCCGGGGATACCCCGATATACCCCAAATTGTGAAAGCCCGCTATAAAGTTTATTCACCCCCCCGTAGCGGCTAGTGATCCACAAGACTCCTGAAGCATCTTCCGTCATCCAGAAGATATCGTTATTGCTAAGCGTAGAGGGGTCATTGGGGTTATTTTGAAAAGATCTAAAAGATTTCTCTTCATAATCAAATAGGTTTAGACCACCACTTGCAGTCAATACCCACAGATTGCCTGAGCTATCTTCAAAGATATTCCAGATATTATCGTCACTAATGCTTTTCGAGTAATAAGGGTTATGTTGATATGCAATAAGCGTTTCCTTTTCACGGTCAAAGAGATTCAGCCCGCCGTTACGCCGTGTACCCACCCAGAAGTTACCTCGGCTATCTTCGAGCATTGCCCAGACATTATTGCTACTGATGCTGCGAAGATTATCATCATCCTGTATAAAAGTAGTGAAATCATCCGTTTCGGGATCGTAGCGTTGTAACCCCTTATTTGTGCCGATCCATATGGTTCCCGCCTTATCCTCATAGATACGGTAAATGACCGGCGCAGCAAGCGAACGCGGATTTTCGGCATTCGGCAAATAGTTGGCAAACAAGCCACTCTCACGGTCGAGTCGGCTGAGTCCACCACGCGTTCCAGCCCAGATATTGCCATCCTGATCTTCAAGCAACGACCAGACACTATCATCCGCAAGAGAATTTGGATCATCTGCATCATGGAGGTAGACCGTAAATTTTCCTGTTTCGGGATTATAAACATTTAGCCCGCCCGGGTCTGTGCCAACCCAAATCAGACCATCATTGGATTCAATGAGCGAAAAGGTATTATTATTGCTCAGGCTATTTGGGTTATCCCGATCGTGTCTGAAATTGGTGAAGGAAGTGCCGTCGTAACGACTAAGACCATCGGCGGTGGCAAACCACATAAAACCCTGTTGGTCTTCTAAGACTGATAACACTGTAGCATGGGGTAAACCATCCTCAACGGTTAGTCGCTCGAAACGCAGCGATGCATCGTAATTTTGTGGTCTTGCAAAATCTCCTTTATTTGCCTTAACAGGATACGCAAAATTGCTCCCCAGTAAACAAGCCCCTAAAAAAAACGAATAATATCGAGCGAGAAATTTTCATCTATAATACTCCCTAGTGCCCACCCCTTTTATGGGTTATTTATTCACATTATTATACGCAAAATATACGCTTATAGATATACTTAGTTATGGACTTAAAAGAACTTTCTGAAGAAATTATCGACTGTCGCCAATGCCCACGTCTTGTAGCATGGCGCGAAGAAGTTGCAGAAACAAAACGCAAAGCCTATCTTGACCATGATTATTGGGGAAAACCCGTACCCGGATTTGGCGACCCAAACGCAAAAGTGATGGTCGTCGGATTAGCCCCTGGCGCACATGGCTCGAACCGCACAGGGCGACAATTTACAGGCGATGGCTCTGGCGATTTTCTTTTCCCCGCTCTTTATCGCGCAGGTTTTGCGTCCCAAGCGGATTCGGTCGCTCGTGACGATGGCTTGCTACTCTCCGAGATGTGGATCACTGCCTCTGGGCGTTGTGCCCCGCCACAAAACAAACCCACCGCTGCCGAACTAAATACCTGCCAACCATTTTTGGAGCGTGAGATTGAGATTATCACGCCCAAAATTTTCGTTGCGCTCGGGCGCATCGCCTTCGACCGCATCTTACACATCTACAACCTCCGCAAAAAAGATTATGCTTTTGGACACGGCACACTCCACAAACTCCCTTCTGGGCATTGGCTGCTCTCTTCCTACCATCCCAGCCGTCAAAATACCCAAACTGGACGGCTCACAGCCATAATGTTCGATGAAATCTGGCAAAAAGTCCGTCAACTTATCCGCGAAGACTAGCAAAGTTTTTATACACCTTTGCGTTCTTCATCATTTTATAGGTAAACACTTATGTTCGGAAAAATAGCCTTCCTCGGCTCCGGCGAAACCTCCCTCGCGGGGGGACGCATTTTTGAGAGCCTCGTCAAAGACCTCGACCATGCCCCAAAAATCGCCATCATGGAAACCACAGCGGGTTTTGAACTCAACTCCCCGCTCGTCGCCCAAAAAGTAGGCGACTATCTATCAAAACGCCTGCAAAATTACGTGCCGCAAATTCACATCATCCCCGCCCGTAAACGCGGCACAGAATTTAGCCCTGATAATCCAGCAATCCTCGCGCCCCTCCTCTCCGCCGACCTGATCTTTATGGGTCCCGGCAGCCCCACCTACGCCGTGCGCCAACTCAAAAACAGCCTCGCCTGGGATATTATCCGCGCCCGCCATCGTCGCGGCACCGCACTCGTATTTGCCAGCGCAGCCACTATCGCTATCAGCGCGCATACCCTCCCCGTTTACGAAATTTTCAAAGTTGGCGAAGATATTCACTTTAAAGAGGGTTTAGATCTCTTCAAAGATTTTGGCCTTCCTCTCTCCTTCATCCCTCACTGGAATAACGCCGAAGGCGGCGCAGACCTCGATACCAGTCGTTGCTTTGTCGGGCGTGAACGTTTCGATATTTGGCGCGCACAACTTCCTCCAAATCAGACCATTATTGGCTTGGATGAGCATACCGGCATCATTCTCGATTTCGAAACGCAAAAATGCCGCATCAGCGGTGTTAGCTCTGTAACGATCTGTGATGGTAAAGAAACAAAGATTTACCCCGCAGGTGAAGAATTTAACTTGGCTGAACTCGGCACCCTAAAAACCCCGGATGCGGATGAAGGTATCTCGAATGCCGCCTTCGAATTCCTCCGCAACGCCCCTGAACCAGAGCTTGATTCCCTCCCGCCAACAGAAGTGCAGCAACTAGCCGAATCCCGCCAAAAAGCCCGCGCCAACAAAGATTTTGCCAAATCCGATCAGCTGCGTGACCAAATCAACGCCCTCGGCTGGGATCTGCGGGATACGTCAAATGGCCAGGAACTCGTCAAAAAAGATTAAACACAAGGGAGTCAAAGGCTCACAAAGTTTTTGTTTTTTCTTGGTGTATCTTTGTGTCCTTAGTGTTTAAGTATTAGGAAAAAATCATGCCCATCCCCCCCATCACTGAAAAAGACGCAATAAAAATTGCAGCCAATTATTATAATCTCACCACCGAAGCAAAAAAGCTTGGCGGAGATATAGACCGTAATTTTCTTTTGACGCTCAAAACTGATAGGTCTCAATCTTATACCCTAAAAATCCACTCGCTAGACACAAAAAGAGAAGAAATAGAATTTCAAAACGCCGCCCTTCAATACCTGAAAGATTTCGAGGGCGTGCCGCGCATTATCCCAAATAGAGATGGTAAAACGATATTCACTATTTCTTATAAAGGCGATGAATACCTCGTCCGCATGCTCAGCTATTTAGAAGGTACGCTCCTCGAAAATATCATTCCCAAACCCCCAAATCTCTTACGCGGATTAGGCGCATATATCGCCAAACTCGATCTCGCTTTAACAGATTTTGAGCACCATGCTACACGACAGGAAAACACTCACTGGGATTTATCTCTAGCACCTCTCGCTATTGAGCCACGTCTAGGATTTATTGCCACTCCCAAAAGACGAGAGTTGGCATCTCGCGTGTTAGAACGCTTCAAACGACGCGTTATTCCTGTTTTACCTGATTTGCATAAGCAAGTCATCCACAATGATGCGAATACTCAAAATCTCCTTACACAGGATGGCTTGATAAGCGGCATCTTCGATTTTGGCGATCTGTGTTATGCACCACGCATCCACGAGGTGGCAATTTGCGCGGCCTATGCTTTATTAAATGAAGAAAATCCAATCGAATCGATTGCCCATCTCACGGCGGGATACCACAGCATAATTCCGCTTACGACAACAGAGATTAGCCTGTTTTATGACCTAACCTGTGCAAGATTAGCGATAAGCGGTTGCTTTTCGTCTGAGCGGGAGGGGGATGATCGTTATGATTCCTATCATCAGGCGCATGCAAAGCCTGTTTGGGAGGCACTATCAAAATTACTGGCGGTAGATGCCGAAGATGCAACGCGAATTATCGGCTCGATGTCTCCGCCGAGAAATGCTAATTTAACGGAATCAAGCCCAAAAAGCGAGCGTCTCGCGCCGCAGGCGATCATCAAAAAAAGAGAAGAAAATCTTAGCAAGGCTTTGAGTTTATCTTATGAAAACCCGCTCCATATTGTGCGCGGGCAAGGGCAATTTTTATATGATGCGGATGGAAAATCTTATTTGGATTGTGTGAATAATGTTTGCCATGTGGGGCATTCGCACCCGCGCGTGGTGGCGGCGTTGGCGGGGCAGGCGGCGGCGTTGAATACGAATACGCGCTATCTGCACGAGAATATTATCCGGCTGGCAGAGCGGCTAACGGCGACGATGCCGCCGACAACGTCGGGGCCGCTTTCGGTTTGTTTTTTTGTGAATTCGGGCAGCGAGGCGAATGACCTTGCGCTGCGCTTGGCGCGAACCTATACCGGAGAGCGGGATATGCTCGTGCTGGAAGGGGCGTATCATGGGAGTTTATCGAGTTTGGTGGAAATTTCGCCTTATAAATTTGACGGCAAGGGTGGTATGGGCGCGCCAGATTGGGTGCATAAATTGGCAATGCCTTGCAGCTATCGTGGCGTTTTTCGAGAGGCTGAAAAGCCTGTGGAGCGATATGCTTTGCAGGCGCAAGCGGCGATTGATGCGGCGAGCGGCATTGCGGCTTTTATCAGCGAATCGATGATCGGCACGGGCGGGCAGGTTGTTTTCCCCGAAGGCTATTTGGCAGAGATTTATGCGCGCACGCGCGCGGCGGGCGGCGTTTGCATTGCGGATGAAGTCCAAAATGGATTTGGGCGTTTTGGCACGCATTTTTGGGGTTTTCAAAGTCATGGCGTTGTGCCAGATATTGTCACGATGGGCAAGCCGATGGGAAACGGGCATCCGCTCGCAGCGGTCGTCACTACGCCAGAAATTGCGGCGGCCTTCGACAATGGCATGGAATATTTCAACACCTTCGGCGGAAATCCCGTCTCCTGTGCCGTCGGGTTGGCAATGCTGGATGTGATCGAAGAGGAAGGCTTGCAGGAAAATGCCCTGCGTGCAGGCGCAAAACTTAAGGCAGGATTATTGGATTTAATGGATCGACACTCCCTAATTGGCGATGTACGCGGCGAGGGGCTTTTTCTCGGCATCGAACTTGTTCGGGATCGCGCCACGCTCGAACCTGCTCCCGCTGAAACACATCGGATTGTCGAGGAAATGCGGAATCGGCAAATCTTGTTGAGCGTGGATGGGCCAATGCATAATATCGTCAAAATTAAACCGCCGATTGTCTTTAATGAAGATGATGCGGCGAGGCTGGTGAGGGAGTTGGATAAAGTGCTAAAAAACTTTTAACCACGAAGAACACAAAGGGGCACGAAGTTTTTAACACGAATTGCGCGAATGGGCGAATTACACGAAAAATAATTGTCATTGCGAGGAGGACGAAGTCCGACATGGCAATCCCCTCGACAGTTAGGGAGATTGCTTACCCCTAACGGAGTACGCGTCGTCGAAAAGCACTCCTCGTAAAGACACAATTGTTTTTTATCCGCTAAATATTGATTTTAATATCCTTTAATGTTACTATGTGCTTATGATTAAATCTTTCAAAGGCAAAGAAGCTGAAAAAGTATTTAACGGGCAGTTTTCAAAGAAATTCCATCAGGATATTCAGCGAATTGCTGAACGAAAGCTAATCATGCTTCATAAATCAGCAAATCTTGCTGATCTTCAAATCCCGCCATCAAACAGATTGGAAGCCTTAAAAGGAAATAGAAAAGGTCAACACAGCATTCGGATTAACAATCAGTGGCGGATTTGCTTTGAATGGAGAAAAGACGGCGTGTACCAAGTTGAAATAATTGACTATCATTAAGGTAATAATATGAGAGACTATCCCCCAATCCACCCCGGCGAAATATTGCTAGAAGAATTCCTCAAACCAATGGGAATCAGCCAATATAAACTAGCACAAGATGTTGGCGTTCCCGCCATGCGGATTAACCGCATCGTCCGCGAAGAACGCGGCATTAGCGCAGATACTGCCCTTCGTCTCGCGCGTTATTTCGGCATGTCCGTCGAATTCTGGATGGGCATCCAAAGCCACTACGAGATCGAAAAAGCTAAAATGGATTTGGCTGATCGTTTAGAAGAAGAAGTGCAAGTTTACGAGATGGCGTAGTTCCAAAAGCACGCCATCCGGGGAATACAATATGACCAACGAAACCAGACCCTTACGCGTTTTTCTCTGCCACGCGTCCGACGATAAAAAAGAAGTCCGAAAACTCTCTCAACGCCTCCAAGCGGACAGCATTGACGTTTGGCTGGACGAAGAACAGCTCCTCCCCGGTCAAGAGTGGCAACACGAAATCCCCCAAGCTGTTCGTGACTCCGATATTATTCTGGTTTGTCTCTCCAATAAATCCACAACCAAAGAGGGCTATGTTCAAAAAGAGATTACTTACGCCCTCGACATCGCCGACGAAAAGCCAGAAAACACGATTTTCATTATCCCCTTGCGCTTGGAAGAGTGTGATCTTCCAGGACGGTTACGCCGTTTTCAAGCGGCTGATCATTTTGTAGATGGCACATATCAACGATTACTGAAATCTTTCCAGATCCGTGCGGAAAAAGTCAAAGCAAAAATAGCCCCAAGTCAAGAAAAACCCGTTCCCCAAAAAGTAGAGATCCCTACGATTTTAAAATTTAAAGAAGGTGAACCTGTTCCTACAGGGCAGACTCCGGCAGGCATTCCCATCTATACTTTTGCGGGTATGCCCTTTGTCAAAGTACCCAAAAGATTTTTTTTAATGGGTAGCAATGATAATGATGAAAATGCAGAAGAATGGGAAAAGCCTCTGCACGAAGTAGATATACCTTATGATTACTGGATTGGACGTTTTCCAGTCACAAATCAACACTTTGGTGATTTTCTGTCGAAAAGCGGGTATAAAATTCAAGAAAAAATCCCTAACGATAATCCTAATCACCCCGTTATAGGTGTGAATTGGTTCGATGCATTGGAATTTGTAATATGGTTATATCGCAATTATCGAGAGGAAGTTCCTGTAAACTACACTTTCAATTTACCCAGCGAAGCAGAATGGGAAAAAGCCGCACGCGGTACAGATGGTCGTATATATCCTTGGGGAAATGCTTTCAATACTTTTGATTTGGGACTGGGATTGGAGTTGATGTTGTGCAATTCGGAGGAAGCTCAATATGGAAACACGATTCCTGTTGGTAATTTTTCTCCCGATGGTGATAGTCCTTACGGGGCGGCGGATATGGCAGGAAATGTTTGGGAGTGGACGAGATCTACAGTAAATGAGAATTATAAATATCCCTATGTTGCAACAGATGGGCGTGATGATTTGCAGGCGGATAAAGAAATTGCCCGTGTAGCTCGTGGTGGCTCATTCGAAAATACTCAAGACCTAGCTCGCTGTGCTCTTCGGTCAGATGGTATCCCAGACTCTGAGGACAATGATGATACGGGGATTCGTTTGGTAGTTTCCCCGTTCATAGCATCGTCAGAAGCTAGTAATTTATAATTCCCCCATGATCTCCCAATCCCATCTTAAATCCCTCCGCGAAGAAATTCGCCAGCATAATTACCGCTACCACGTCCTCGATGCGCCGATCATCAGCGACGGGGAATATGACCGTCTGCTGCATGAGCTGAAAGCCATCGAAGCCGAGCATCCCGAATGGATCACGCCCGATTCGCCATCTCAGCGTGCTGGCGCTCCCCCTGCTGATAAATTCGATAAAGTCCAACATCCGGGTCCAATTCTCTCTCTCGCAAATGCCTTTGGTGCAGAGGATACGCGCGCCTGGTTTGAACGCATCAAAAAAATGAACAGCAGAGTCAGCGAAGCAACTTTCACTGTTGAGCCAAAACTTGATGGGCTAACAGTTGTTCTCCATTATCGTGACGGAATCTTCGTTCAAGGCGCAACTCGCGGAGATGGGGAAATTGGCGAGGATATTACGGCAAACCTAAAGACAATTAAAGCTATTCCATTGAGAATCCCCATAGAGAGAAGAGAGAAGAGAGAAGAGAGTAGTCAACCTTCTCTATTTGCTCAAGACCAATCACTACTCTCTAATCCTCTAATCCCTAATTATCTCGTAGTAAGAGGCGAAGTCTTCATCACTCACGCCGATTTTTCTGCCCTAAATAAACGCCAAGAGGAAGCGGGAGAAAAAACCTATCTTAACCCGCGCAATACTGCCGCGGGCGCGTTGCGCCAACTGGATTCCAGAGTCACCGCCACGCGACCATTGACTTTGTTCATCTACCAGATTGTCCATGCTGAGGGGGGTGAAATCCCCAACTCGCAATGGGGGCGGCTGGAGTATCTGCGCGAACTCGGTTTCCCCGTCAACACAGATTCGCGTCATTTTGACGATCTTGAAGAAATGATTCACTTTGTAGAAGGCTGGGAGGAAACCCGCGACCAACTTCCTTACGAAGCAGATGGAATCGTCATCAAAATTGACGACCGCGCCCTCTCTGAATCTCTCGGCATTGTCGGCAAAGATCCACGCGGCGCGATTGCCTATAAATTCCCCTCGCTGGAGGTCACGACCACGCTTACCGACATCCAAGTCGAGGTCGGGCGCACGGGCGTTCTCACGCCCAAAGCGGTGCTGGAACCCGTTGAGATTAACGGCGTTATCGTCCGCAATGCCACGCTGCATAATTTCGATTTCATCGCTGAGAAAGACATCCGCATCGGGGATCGGGTTTTGGTTAAACGCGCCGGTGAAGTTATTCCCTACATTATTGCCTCCATAACGGAAGCACGTCCAAAACAGGCACGTCCCTACACGCCGCCCTCGGCATGTCCCGCGTGCGAGCAACCTGTCGAGCATATCGAAGGCGAAGTTGCCTGGTACTGCGTCAACGCGGCGTGTCCTGCGCAGCTCATCCGCAATATCCAACATTTTGTCTCTCGCACCGCAATGGATATTGTTGGGCTGGGCATCAAGATCGTCGAGCAGTTGGTTGAAGAAGCTTTGGTCGGCGATGTTGCCGATCTCTACACCCTGCGCAAAGAAGATTTGCTCGCGCTCGAAGGTTTCAAAGATAAAAAAGCCGACAATTTACTCAATGCAATTTCGGCATCAAAAGACCAAACTTTAGCGCGATTGCTGACGGGATTAGGCATCCGTGGCGTGGGCGAGAGCGTGGCAGCAGATTTGACAAATTATTTTACAGATTTGGATGCCCTGCGCGCCGCCACACAGGAAGAATTGGAAAATATCGAAGGCATCGGTCCCAACATCGCCGCCGCGATCGTGGATTGGTTCTTGCTACCCTTTAATCAACAGATTCTCGGTAAGTTGCGTGATGCGGGTTTAAACCCCAGTAATCAGTTATCGGTAAGCAATAATCAGGAGGCGGGTGTTTTGGATGGGCTAACTTTCGTTATCACAGGCACACTGCCTTCTATGAGCCGCACTGAAGCGAAAGAGTTTATTCAGGCAAACGGCGGAAAAGTGACCGGAAGCGTCAGCAAAAAGACAAACTATTTGCTGGCTGGCGAGAAGGCTGGCTCGAAGTTGACAAAAGCCGAAAGCTTGGGCGTGAAAGTGATTGGAGAAGATGAGCTAAAAGGCTTGCTATACAGTTAAATAACAAGTGAACACACAAATACTCGACTTCCTGATAAAATCCCTAAAATTTCTGCTATTCATATTTACGGAGGCTTAAAAAAATGCATTTTTCACCGATCATCTATCTCGACCCTGGTTCAGGGAGTATCATCATTCAATTATTAGTTGCTGCCCTTCTCGGTGCGGGATTTTTCATTCGCTCACAGTGGGCCAAAATCAAGAAAATGCTGGGGATGGATTCAACTGACGAAACTTCAGAGGATGTAGACGATTTTGAAGAATAAACAACACCCTGCGTCATTTCGAGACCCTAATGGTTTTCTGTTTACACTTGATGGAAAACTCTACCGCCAAATAAACAAAATTTACGAAGCGGAATATAAGCAGCTGATTGAATCTGGGCTATATGACTATTTAAGTGATGCCGGTCGTTTGGTCACCCATGAAGAAGCTAATATCGCCCCAGCCAAACCTGAGATAGCGCTCAAAATCGTTCAACCGGCTTTAGTACCCTTTATATCCTATCCTTATGAATGGTCTTTTTCACAACTTAAATCTGCAGCGCTAACAACCCTTGCCATTCAAAAACATGCACTTAAAGAAGGGATGTCCCTTAAAGATGCGAGCGCTTATAATATCCAGTTTCACCGTGGGAAAGCGATATTGATCGATACACTCTCCTTTGAATTTTATAAAGAAGGAGAAGCATGGGTTGCCTACAAACAATTCTGCCAACATTTTTTAGCTCCTTTGGCATTAATGGCGAAAAAAGATATCCGTCTTAACCAATTACTACGTGTTTATATAGATGGTATTCCCCTCGATCTGGCAAGTAAGTTATTACCGACATCAACAAAAGTCAACCCCGGCATCATGATGCATATCCACGCACATGCCAAAGCACAGGTTCAATACGCAGACCAAGAACAATCCACTAAACAAAACAATCGGGGAATGAGCAAGCAGGCGCTTCTTAATCTTATAGAAAGTTTGCGATCTACAATAAAAAAACTGGAGTGGGAACCCGCAGGAACAGAATGGGGAAATTACTACGATATTACGAACTACACAGATGATGCCTTTGAACATAAAAAAGAACTAATTACAGAATGGCTAGCTGAACAACAGCCTTCACAAGTTTGGGATCTTGGTGCAAATAACGGTGTTTTTAGTCGTTTAGCTTCTGACAAAGGCTTTTTTACAGTATCTTTTGATATTGATCCCGCCGCAGTAGAACAAAACTACAAACAAGTAAAAGAGAAAAAAGAAGAAAATATCTTACCGTTGGTTTTGGATCTAACAAACCCAAGCCCCGCTATTGGATGGCATAACCAGGAACGGGAATCTTTTACAGATCGTGCTCCAGCTAATATGGTTTTTGCCTTGGCATTAATTCATCATCTTGCTGTTTCAAATAATGTGCCTCTTGAGCAATTAGCTGATTTCTTCTGTGACACAGGACAATGGTTGGTGATTGAGTTTGTACCTAAATCTGATTCTCAGGTACAGAAATTGTTAAAAAGTCGCAAGGATATTTTTGACAAATATACAGTTGAAGACTTTGAAAAAGCCTTCAAGACTCGCTTTAGCATCGAAGAAAAGATCAAGATAAAAGAATCAGAGCGTCATTTGTATCTAATGAAAGCGTTATAAATACCAGTACTCCAAAAACAAATGACTTCTACAGAAAAGATTTCTATTTATCTCGAACTCGGCAAAAAGAAGACTATTGCCTGCACTCTAAATTACTTCGGTTTATTTCGCATTGCCAAGAGCGAAGATGAAGCCCTTGCTTCATTACTCGCTTACAGCAAACGCTATTCAGAAATTCTCAACACAGCCGGGATTGATTTCCAAGCTCCGTCCAGCCTCGACGATCTCAACATCATCGCTAGATACGAAGGCAACGCGACAACCGATTTTGGTTCTCCGGGAATTATTCCAGACGAAGATAAGCGCAATATCAGCGAAACAGATCAAGAAAGATACGAAAAGCTGCTACGTGTTTGCTGGAAAGCCTTCGACAAAACGGTCATCAATGCCAAAGGAAAAGAACTCCGTAAAGGGCCACGTGGCGGCGGGCGGAGTTTGGAAAAGATCATCCAGCACGTTCGAGAATCAAATTTGGCATATTTGCGAAAACAAGCACAAACTGTCCCCAAAGAACTGCGGGAAGATATGCACGTAATCCATCTGGCAATCCTCGAGACCTTACATGCCGCTGTGAGGGGAGAAATTCCGGAAAAAGGTCCACGTGGCGGGGCATTATGGCCGACACCGTATTTTGTGCGGAGTACGGTCGGGCACGTAGTCGATCACATCTGGGAAATCGAAGATCGCGTGCTGAAATAAATAAAAGACGGGATACAACTGTAAATCTAGCATGATTACTCATCACTTATATAGACCATTCAATGAAAACTCTTAAAAAAACACCTTTTTTATATACATTTTTTTTCGGCATATTTCCGCCCCTCTCCCTCCTAGCCCACAATGCACGTGAAATTCCTTTGTTTAGCGGATTTCGTGCTTTAGTAGTTGTTGTTTTGGGAATAGCTTTTGTCTATTTCTGTTTGCTTCTTATTCTGAAGAACAAAAATAAAACTTCGCTGATTACAAGTTTGGGGAGCAGTATATTCTTTTTCTACGGACATCTCTATAGCGAATTTAGAGTTATTGATTTCTTCAACTCATCGTTGGGAAGACACAGGATTCTTGCTCCTGTTTTTCTAGTGATTTTAGGAGTAGGCATATATCTGATCATCAAGAAAAAGAAAATCGAAGCTGAAACTATTCTTTCTCTAAATATCATCAGTATCATCCTCATTCTTATTCCTCTTTTCCAAATTTCACAATTTCAAATCAATCGTTTCTTATTGAAAAGGGAAAGAGAAAAAGAACGAACTCAACTAGCCCAAATAAATGATGCTCAATTACCAGATATCTACTATATTATTTTAGATGGTTACCCGCGCGATGATATTCTGGCATCCACCTTTAATTACGATAACAGAGAATTCATTTACTGGTTAGAATCGCAAGGTTTTTATGTTGCACTTTGCAGTCAATCGAATTACTCCTATACAGCGCCATCAATAGCATCCACTCTTAATCTCACTTATTTAGGAAGCGAGAAGAACCCAACGAAAATCTCTTATTCAGAAGATGAACTAAACGCGATGCTCCAACAGAGTCTTGTACAAGAAACTGTCACAGAGCTTGGCTACACAACAGTTACCTTTGAAACTGAATATGATTGGCTAAAATGGCATAATCCTGATGTTCTTTTTGCTCTGGAAACAGATATTAGCCTAAAAAGCATTTTCTTTTCTCAAATCAACCCATTTGAAATACTATTATTAGACACATCATTTGCGTCCGTAATACTCGATCGAGTTGATCTAGATGTACAACTCAAAGAAAGTATCCGCCAAACACATCAAGCAGAAATTGTCTATACCCTTGAAACTCTTTTGCAAATCCCAAAAGCAATAAAAAGTCCTAAATTTGTTTACGCTCATATCGTCTCTCCGCACCCTCCCTTCATATTTGGCGCAGGCGGAGAACTTCTCGTCAACGAACCAGCCAATTCTCTCAATGCTTACCGTGACCAAATAATCTATTTAAATTCGCAAATACAAGAATTCATTTCAATTGCTTTTCAAGAATCATCGGTAACACCGATCATCATTATTCAAGGAGATCATGGAGCAGCCATAGATTATGAAAAATTCGATGTAGACTCGCGTGAAAAATTGGCTATTTTAAATGCTTACTATCTTCCAAATTTTAAAAATAATAGTGACTTATACCCAGAAATTTCGCCGGTAAACTCTTTCCGACTTATCTTCAATCATTATTTCTTAACTGATTATGAAATACTTGATGACCGCAGCATCTATGGTGGAGAAAGCCCCTATCAACAACTACCTTGTGCTGAAGATAGGCTAAAGCAATAGATGCCAAAACGAAGAACTACTCTTCTCTCCCTGTGTCTCCCCTTTTGATTGACAGTTCACCTCCCCTAGACTACACTATTTCCCGCTATACAAAACAAGATATTATTGCAAAAAAGATTTTTTAAGGAGTAAAAAATGGAGTCAAATAGAGCCAACGATGCCGTTTCTCAACGCATTCAGGCAATGGTTAATCGTGTTGCCGATCTAAAAGCCAGAGAGCGTTATTTTTATAATATGCCAGTCACCGAATTACGTGGCGGTGCTCGCGCCATCGTCAACGGGCGTGATATGGGCATGTATGCTTCTTACGGTTATTTGGGACTTCTCGGCCATCCCCGTATTGGCGAAGCTGCTAAAGCCGCTGTAGACAAATATGGAACTGGCACAAACGGAGTTCGTATGCTCGCCGGAACTCTTGATTTGCATGTCGAACTCGAAGAAACCATAGCTGACTTTAAACACGCCGAGGCCGCTGTCACCTATACATCTGGATACGCCACCAATCTGAGCATTATCTCCACTCTCATGGGGCGCGGTGACTGGGTACTTTCCGATAAATTTAATCACGCCAGTATCGTCGATGGCTGTATGATGTCTGGCGCAATGTTTCGCCGCTTCAAGCACAACGATATGGCTGATCTCGAAAAACGCCTTATCCAGGCTCCTTCAGATGTTGCAAAACTCGTTGTCGCAGACGCTGTCTTCAGCATGGACGGCGATATTATTGACCTCCCCAAAGTTGTCGAACTCTGCCAAAAATATGATGCCTGGCTGATGATGGACGAAGCCCACTCTGTTGGCGTACTCGGGAAAACCGGTCGAGGTATCGAAGAACATTTCGGTCTCGGAGATGTCGTCGACATCAAAATGGGCACCCTCAGCAAAACCATCCCCTCCGTTGGCGGTTATGTAGCAGGCAAAAAAGATATGATGGAATATCTCCGTCATGCCAGCCGTGCTTATATCTTCTCCGCCGCCTTACCTCCTGCACAAGCCGCTGCCGCAATGGAATCTTTCAAAGTCATCCTCGATGAACCTTGGCGTATGGAGAGTCTCCAGGCCAATACCGATCAATTCATCGGTGGTTTAAAAGCTGCTGGCTTTGACACCATGCTCACTGAAACCGCCATTGTCCCCATCTTATGTGGCGACGATGAACGTGCCTACGATCTCACCGCAGCCTGCCAAGCCAAAGACCTTTTCATGCTGCCGGTTGTTTCCCCAGCTGTGCCAAATGGTCTCGCTCGCTTGCGCTCCACGGTCACTGCCACGCACAAAACCGACGAAATTGCCTACGCGCTCGATGTCATCATCGAAGCTGGCAAAGAAATCGGGATTATCTAGC
Organism: Anaerolineae bacterium; assembly: GCA_018648685.1. Taxonomy (GTDB): domain Bacteria; phylum Chloroflexota; class Anaerolineae; order Anaerolineales; family Villigracilaceae; genus Desulfolinea. Next base: position 4,164 of record JABGQT010000054.1, on the reverse strand, counting down.
TCTCGTTGGGGCGGGTCTCAGACCCGCCCTTACTTTTTATGATGCCCTCTCTCACCCTCAAACCCCAACGCCAAAAATCTCTTCTCCGTCGTCACCCCTGGATATTTTCAGGAGCAATTGCCCATGTAGACGGAAACCCAAAATCAGGGGAGACGGTCGACATCTTCGACTCAAAAGGCAATTTTCTGGCGAAAGCAGCCTACTCCCCTCAATCCAATATTCGCGCACGCACGTGGACTTGGCTTGATGAGGCCGTAGACGCAGATTTTCTCCGCCGCAAACTGGATACTGCAATTATTCGTAGGGATGGGTCTGAGACCCACCCCTATACTGATTCTTACAGACTCGTCCATGCCGAATCAGACGGTATCCCCGGCCTGATCGTAGACCGCTACGGCGACGTGCTTGTCATGCAAATCCTGACTGCTGGTGCCGAATACTGGAAAGAAATCCTTGCTGATCTGCTCATTGAATTAGCAGGCATAAAAAACATCTACGAACGTTCCGATGCAGATGTGCGCACCCTTGAAGGATTAGAACCACATTCTGGAGTGCTACGCGGCAATCCGCCTGAAAAACTTATCATCCAGGAATATGGGTTGAAGTTTAATGTGGATATTGCACAGGGTCACAAAACTGGATTCTATCTCGATCAACGCGAAAGCCGACATTTGGTCGGTCAACTCGCCAAAGACCGCGATCTGCTAAATTGCTTCTGCTATACAGGTGGGTTCAGTATCCATGCCGTAGCGCGTGGAGCGAAATCGGTCACATCCATCGATTCGTCGGGAAACGCGCTAATGCTGGGGGCAGAAAATATGCAATTAAACGATCAGCCAGCCCAAATCCACGAGTGGATCGAGGGAGATGTTTTCAAAGAGCTAAGAACTTTTCGAGATTCGCGTCGCGATTTTGATATGATCATCCTTGATCCCCCCAAATTTGCGCCAACAAAATTTCAAGTCGAAAAGGCAGCGCGCGGCTATAAAGATATCAATCTGCTCGCCTTCAAACTTTTGCGCCCCGGTGGGATTTTGGTAACATTCTCCTGCTCTGGCGGCGTAGACGCATATCTCTTCCAAAAAATCGTGGCAGGTGCAGCATTAGACGCTGGCGTAGATGCACAAATTGTCAAAGAATTAAGACAAGGCAGCGACCATCCGATTGCACTGAATTTCCCTGAGGGAGCATATTTGAAAGGTCTGGTTTGCAGAGTAGCTTAAATAAAAATCTCCGAAGTTTTTGCTTCTGCGCTTCGCTAGAAGTGCTTCGCAAAACTTCGGAGATTTTTTTAGTTAATAGGGTTGGGGATATTTACCCATCCAATTTCAAAATTTGGCGTAACATGCCAAGGATCAACAAACCAAGTTTTAATCCCTGACCGGTGCTAATAGCGAGTTCTTCGCCTTCTCTTTCGGCATTTTTGGTTAGGAGATAAGCTGTGCCTATGCCCGTGAGCGCACCAATGATGGCGCCTGCGGCCAGAATTTTTGATGTCTGGTTTTCAACTTTTGTAATTTCGTCCATTTTAGCTTCCTTATTTTTGTCCAAAGATACTTTTTATACTCGCTGAAAGTTCTTCAAAAAAGAAAATTGGTTTTGCACTTGCGTCTGCCACGTTTTCTATTTTCTTCGTAACGAGGCGAATCAGAGCATATAATTTTTGTGTATAGACAGGGGTGATATTAAGCAACTTTGCCATCCCATAGATAATGCCGCCTAAAATAACGAGAGTAATCAGCACGAAGATAAGCAGAGGGATGAGCAACCAAATCGTTGATATATCTGCCCACAAACTTGCCGTTCCTGGAGGGCGTATCGCGGTAAAAACAGATGCAATAACTACCAAAATCAGTACAATAATCATAGGCACAAGAATTTGCCATAGAAAATCTCGTCTGTATGCCTGATAGGATGCTGTTTTTTTAGAGGGATCCAAGTTTTTCTTCATCGCCCTTTATTTTAGCATATTTGAAAAACTATTTATAATCAATTAGCTAACTAAGGTGCACTAAAAACATGTAGAAAATGCTTTTCGTTTCTCCGCTCACCCTGACCTTCGCTATGCTCAGGTCATCCCTCTCCCAAAAAGGAAGAGGGGAGTTCCCTTCCCCGTTTATCGGGGAAGGGGTAGGGATGGGGTCAGTCTACAACATTTTAGTGCACCCAGCTAACTATGCTCAAAGTACATATCGAGATTCTTCAAAGAAATTATTAAAGAACAACCTGGAAAGCCTTTAAGCAGTGTACAATCAGAATCGATACTCTCTAAGACATTATGGAGATGAGCACAAAGCATAAGGAGAAATAAGTATGGAACTCAGCAAAGAAGTTCGACAACAATTATTGGATTTTCAAAAAAATGAGATCACCGAATATCATATCTACAAAAAACTGGCTAAAAGCATTAAAGAAAGAGAGAACGCCAAAATTCTTGATCAAATAGCAGAAGACGAACTCGGCCATTATGAAGATTGGAAAAAATATACTAACGAAGAAGTAAAACCAAACAAATGGACAATCTGGAAATATTATCTCATCAGTCGCATTTTTGGATTCACTTTCGGTATCAAATTAATGGAAAGCGGAGAAAAAAGCGCACAAGCAAATTATGACCAAATTCGCGAATATGTTCCCGAAATTGACAATTGGATCAAAGATGAAAATGAGCATGAAAACGCCCTGATTGACATGCTCGACGAAGAACGTCTCCAATATGCCGGCTCAGTCGTTTTAGGGCTAAATGATGCCCTTGTCGAATTGACGGGCGCACTCGCCGGACTAACGCTAGCCCTTCAAAATGTTGAGCTGATCGCGCTCTCTGGGCTAATTACAGGCATTGCCGCGTCACTCTCTATGGCAGCATCCGAATACCTAGCCACCCGCTCCGAAAAAACCGACAAACACCCCGTCCGTGCTGCAATTTATACAGGCATCGCCTATATTTTCACGGTCGCAATTCTCATTGCCCCCTATCTGCTTTTCGATAACTATTTCCTCGATCTCGCGCTCGCTCTGACTTCTGGCGTGATCATCATCGCCGTCTTCAACTACTATATTTCCGTTGCCCAAGATGAATCTTTCAAAGATCGCTTCGTTGAGATGGCGGGGCTAAGTCTCAGTGTAGCAGCATTCAGTTTCGGGATCGGCTATCTCATCCGCATTTTCTTGGGTGTAGAAATTTAAACCTTCACTACGTAAAGCAAACCACCCTCCTTTTTGTTTGTTCAAGAGGGTGGTTTTTTTATCCAAAATAATATAGGGAAAGCTGCGGGGCAAAAAGAAATTATTTCTTTAGTGTAAGCTCGATCTGGGCAGATTCTCCTACGCCAAATAAAATATGTTCATTTGAATCTTTAATAACATAAATCAAGCGTAGGTACACATCATGCTCTACTTCTATCAGATCATTTGCCTCAACATAATCTGAACTAATACCTATAGTAAGCGGATCGAAGCTACTCCCATCGGTAACATATTCAACGCTTCCAAAAACGGGCATCCAGATATCGTCATTATCTTCAAGCACATATACATTATTCCACGGGATAGAAATTGTTTCTCCTGGGCTTAGGTTCTTTATATGCACACCAACATCAATAATTATATAACCTGCGTTTGGTCTATATAGATATTCTCCACCTGGATACAATCTTTCGCGCTCGTAGGCTTCAACAACAGTAACTTCTACACCTACACCAGCTACGGTTTCACCAACTGCTGCAGGAGTCGGGAAAGGTGTCTCTGTAGGGACAGAGGTCTTGGTTGGTACAGGTGTTTTGGTTGGGACCAATGTAGCTGTAGGTTCTAAAGTTGGTTCTGGCGTAGATGTAGGCTCGGGTGTCGCAGTACCGCAAGCACTTAATACTAGCATCAAAACAAATACAGCAACAAGATAAAAGGCTTTCTGCTTTTTCATTTTATTATCCTCCTTGTGGGTAGCCCACAAATACAGGAGGATTCTATCACAAATAGGTTACCCATGATAAACTTTTCAGATGAAAATATTAACGGTAGATATAGGCACAGGCACGCAAGATATTTTTCTTTACGATTCCCAAATCGACATAGAAAACGGCTTCAAATTGATCTTGCCCTCCCCCACAATGATGATCCGAAAGCGGATACAGGAAGCGACACGCTCGCAAGTCCCCATCTTGCTCG
>JABGQT010000096.1 GCA_018648685.1 Anaerolineae bacterium | reverse complement strand
CGTTATGTCTATTCCGACCAATATTTTACCCGAAATCGTGAACTACTGAAATTGGATGTTTATAAAGAATGTTTCTTACAAGCATGGTTGTGCCACTTAAGATTACACAGGTGTTTTTTGTATGAAAGACTCATTTAAAATAGCTTTGGGAATTTTTTTGGGATTACTCGCAGCGGGATTGTGCGCGGCTTGTATTTTCTTTACTGCTTCGTTTGGCGGAGTAGCTTATCTAGTCTCACTAATAGAGTCACCGAATTATTCGACACCAACTTCTCCTGATATTTTTCTTGAGCCTACATCAGAGCCGGTTGCAGGTCATATAAAACAATGTGATGATCTTGGATTATCTATTGAAAGTTATCGGGTTTCAGAAACTTGCCCAAATGGGTTAGGACAACCCGCAGAGGGAGCAAAATTCGTTATAGTTGAAATTAGAGCCATCAATTTTTCTGATGAAGTCATATCATTTCCATACATAGATTTTCTTCTTGATGATTATCAAGCTGGTTTGGGATCAACAGGCGATTGTACATACAACGATGAAGCATTTGGTAATGCATGTTGGCAATCTGGTGGAAAATTATTTCCAGATGTATCTTGTCAAGGATGGGAATTATATGAAGTCCCAATAGCTTTTGATACTTCAACCGCGATATTGTATGCATCATTTCGAGAATATGAAAATGATGTAGTCTGCGATGCTCAATGGTCATTAGAGCGTCCGTAATTTCAGCAGCACAACCCCGCGTTAAACTGCCCCGTCTTCGGCTCTTGTAATTTGCTCAAATTCTTCAAGGTAAAATTGCGTTGCGTTTCGTAAATCGGCGGGCAACTTACGCCATCGTTAGATAAAAAACTGCCTTTGCATAACAAGGGCAGTTTTTAATTATATTAAAATTTCCAGTTCAAACGAAATTAGACGTATTGAGTCCCCCGTTCATTTGAATGGAGGCTTTTGCTTCGCATCTTATTTCTTTGCTTTTTCTCGTTCTTCTGTACGTTCAATTGCCGTATCGATCATGCTGCGCCAAGCCATTAACATTTCTTTGCGGGCTTTACGTCTATGTTGAACAAACTCAGGTGGGAGCAAAGATTTTATACTCTCTCGCATTTCTTTTCGTGCAGCGCGGGCATGTTCGCGTGCTTCATCAGGGATCCAATCTTCAAATGCCTTATGATAATTCGCTTTTTCTGCCATCATATTACTCCTTTAGATATTTCATTATAGCTTAAAAGAAGTGCTTTTTTCTATAAGAATATTGAATTATTTCCTTCGTTGCTGCTGGATACGTTCCAAAGCCAAATTCAATCCGATTTGAAGATATTGGATGCGCTCCCGTATTGTGGCCTGCTTAGTGTTATCTTGGCATGATGCCAGCTTTTTCTTTAGTTCTGCTATTTCGCGAAGCATATCTGCTTCGCGGGGCTTGATCCCGGCATTCTTCAAAATCGACGCAGCCACGCGGAACTCTTCGGGTGTATTGAAATATTCGGTCAAATCAAGGCGTTCGCCTGCATTGGGCAGATTATCAAACTCCCCGCGGGCAACAGCCGCTTGAAGGATAGCTTCTACACTTTTATCGAAAATGGACATGCTTAAGCATCCATTTCTTCGCGGGTAATGATGATATTTCTCTTCTTTAACTCTGAAACGAATTTTTCAACGGGTATGTTACTTGTGGGGGTCAGCAAGCCTCGCTTTTTTATATCGCCGTTCAGAAGCATTTGTGCGCCTATGCTGGCAGTGTAGCCAACAGTGCGTTGCATGGCGAGCAAGCCGGTTTTCAGGTCGCGGCGGTCGATCATTTGGTACAGAATGCGTTTGGGCTTACCATTTTTTAGTCCGCTCACATCAATGCGAATGCCTGCTACATCGCGTTCATCATCAGCATATTGAATTTGTGGTTCAACCAGATCATGCACGAACTGACGGGGCGAAACTTCCTGCCCATTTACGTGGATCGCTTCTTCTTTTAGAAAACCCAAATCGACCATCTTCTTCCAAAATGCAGCATGACCGGGCCAGCGTAACGAATAACGTCCTGTACTGCGGGTTGTCTCGGCGATATTCAAAATATCAAGGTATTTCACCGCATCGCCATTATAGTAGGCTTCCATCTCACCGAGTGTGTCGAGCGTGACTTTGTGCATATTTTCAGGTGAGAACATCTGGCTGGGGCTGAGATTGACCACTTCGCCGTTTTTCAAAATTTTTGCAGGGCGTTGATAAGCACTGAGTACTCCGGCAAAAGTCCACGAGACTTTGTAGTTGATGGGGTTATCCGCTGCGGCGGGTTCTGGCACACCTGTTCCATAGGCGTGGAGTTCGTGTACCTCGTCCAATTCACGGATGGCTTGTCCGGCGAGTACCAGGTCTATGCCGGGGTCGAGACCACATTCGGGCAGGATGGATATTCCTTTGGCCTCAGCAAGTTGACCCAAGTCTGTATATGATGGTAGGGCGTAGGATGTTTCGACAAAGTGGACCCCGTTTTCGATGGCAAGTGCCAGAACATCCATCCGGAATTCCTGTGGAAGGAGGACGATAACGGCATCCACTTTATTCATCTGTGCGGATACAGCGTCCCGCTCTCGTACGTCAAGCTTGATGGGCGTTATTTTGGCGCTGTTCAGGCTTCTGACGTATGTTTGCAGATCGTCAAAATTGGCATCTGCCGCGATGATCTGTGTAACCTCCGGGCTGTTGGCAAGATCGTGAAGAGCAGCTTTGCCTTGTAATCCGACGCCGAGCAATAGGATTTTCATTGTTTTTTCCTGTTCTAAAATGATTTGATATATTCTTGGTTATACTCTTGCTTTATTTTTTTTGCAAGATTTATGTGAGGGTGAGTGGAAAAAATACTTTGAGCATCTTCTTCCTGCCTTTTTTATAGTTTGGTTGATTTTGCACATTCGTTTTTTATATACAAAATATACGAAAGTGTTTTAGATAAAACACTTTCGTATATTTTGCGTAAAGTATGATGAAAAGGATAAAGATAAATAATTTTTATGTAAATTTTACACCCCTTGGCCTGTGCTTTCCTTGAACAATTGAAATCAATCGCCTATAATGCAGTACCCGTGCACAAATTTCCCTTGCTGGATAAAACAATTTAGCCTTGTGGGAGTACCCTTAGCTCGATAGCTATTGTGTTCTTTTGTGCAAAATTTAAAAAGAGGAGTAAGAAATGTCCCGTAAGTTATTCCCCGTATTTGCTCTGTTGATCGTTTTGAGCATGGTCCTTGCCGCATGTGGCGGAGCCGCACCTGCAGAAGCACCCGCTGAAGCAGCTGTTGAAGAACCCGCAGAAGAAGTAGTAGAAGAGCCTGCTGCAACTGAAGCTGCCGCTGAAGCACCTGCTGCAACTGAAGGTCCCGCCCCCGCCGAAGGCGCTGACACCTTGAGCAAAGTTCAAGACCTTGGTGTTTTGAATTGTGGCGTCTCTGGCGCTCTCTTGGCATTCAGTTTTGTTGAAGACGATGGTTCCATGTCTGGTTTTGACGCTGACTATTGTCGTGTTGTTGCCGCCGCCGTCTTTGGCGATGGTGGAGCAGAGATGGTTGAATTCCGCGCCAGCAATGCTAGCGAACGCTTCCCCATTCTCCAGAGTGGTGAAATTGATGTTCTCAGCCGTAACACAACCTGGACCGTTAGCCGTGATACTTCCTTGGGCTTCAACTTTGTTCCCACCACCTTCTATGATGGTCAGGGCATGTTGGTCCGCCGCGATTCTGGCATCACCACCCTCGAAGACCTCGATGGCGGCACCGTTTGTGTAAATGCTGGTACCACCACTGAAAAGAACCTTGCTGATGTATTCCGCAGCCGTGGTATTGAGTACGAACCCGTTGTATTCGCAGAAAGTAACGATGTCCGCTTGGCATACGACGAAGGTCGTTGTGACGGCTGGACAACTGACAAATCTGCTTTGATCTCCAATGGTCAACTCTTGGCTGTCCCCGCCGACCACGTCATTTTGGAAGAAACCATGTCCAAAGAGCCCCTCGGACCCTTGGTTCGCCATGGCGACGACAATTGGTTCGACATTGTAAAATGGTCTGTCAATTGTACCTTCCAGGCTGAAGAACTCGGCATCACTTCCGAGAACGTTGACGAAATGCTCGGCAGCGACGATCCTGTAGTTCTCAATACCCTCGGTGTTGAAGGCGACTTGGGTCAGGCTATGAGCATTGATAATGATTTCTGCTATCAGGTTATCAAACAAGTTGGTAACTACGAAGAAATCTACAACCGCAACCTTGGTCCCGACACTCCCTACAATGTTCCCCGTGGTTTGAACTCACAGTGGACAGATGGTGGTCTGCTTTACTCACCCCCCTTCCGCTAAGCCAATAAGTTAAAGAAAATTGCCTGCCACTTTTAAAAGTGGCAGGCAATTTATATTAACGGTGAAATTTCCACCTAATGATTGATTGAAAGGAGAAAGCGCATGACGCAAACACCCGCTGCACCGTCACCAGAGCCCCAGGCTATGCCCCTTTGGCGTAGGCTTTTGGGATATATTTTTGACGTGCGCGTTTTAGGCGTATTGGGGCAAATGGTTTTCATTGTTCTGGTCGTGCTTGGTGTTCGAACCATTGGTAGTAACTTTGCAGATAACGCACAACGACTTGGTGAATCGCAATTCATCTGTCGAGACGGTAATTTTAGCTACCGTTGTGCTTACGATTTTATGGAAAGTGAATCCGGCTTTGATATTGCGGATACCATGATTGACCACACCAATACAGATCCCTACTGGAAATCTTTTCAAGTTGGTGTTCTTAATACGCTTAAAGTCGCAATTTTTGGTGTGATACTCACAACGCTTCTTGGTACGGTAATGGGTATTGCGCGCTTATCAAATAACTGGCTGATCAGTAAGATCGCATTATGGTATGTGGAACTGATGCGCAACACTCCCTTGCTGATTCAGATTTTCTTCATTTATTTTGGTGTTATTTTGACTGCACCTGAACTGAATGATGCTTTGCAGCCTTTAGGGCTGCCTATGTTTATCTCCAGGCGTGGTTTGAATCTCCCTTCATTAGAGTTTACATCTTCAGCGTCTATTTGGATAGCGTTCCTCGTGTTGGCAGCCATTCAATTCCAGGTTACCTGGGTTATGTTAGGGCGCCGTGAAGAGCGTACCGGTCAGGCAAGTAACCGGCTACAAACAGGTCTCATTGCTTTCTTTCTAATTGCTGGCTTGGGTTGGTATGTATCAAGTGCTGTGTCAGATTCTCAAGGTCTGTTAGTAACTAAAGCTAGCAGAGTCCGTGAATTGGGAGATCTGGAAAAAATAATGCTACAACGTACTGGTGCAAATCATTTGGATGATTTAGCGAGAATGCCAGAGGAAGAAGTAGAAGATGCAGCTTTTCAGATTTGTGCTATTGAAGAGTCTGCCTCTGAAACGAATTTAACTCGACAATTAAGCAAATTGAACGTCCCATATCAAATTCGTCGCTATGAGCGTCCTGACAAAGCTACCGATAGTTATGCAAGCGAAAAATGTGAAATGTTCGTAGCTTCAAAAACTATTTTGGCGGCTGAACGTTCTACCTTAGAAAGTCCAAGCAGTCACCTGATCCTTTCTGTCAAAGAAGTGCCTGTGGTGTGGAGTCTCCCAAAGCGTGAAGGTCTTAATTTGGTCGGTGGTTCGAGAATGCGACCTGAATTTACTGCTTTATTGCTAGCGCTGGTTCTTTTTTATGGCAGCAATTTGGCAGAAATTGTGCGTGCGGGTATTTTGGCCATTTCGAAAGGGCAAAATGAAGCTGCACGAGCATTGGGTTTAACAGAAGGGCAGCGTTTACAATTGATTGTTTTGCCTCAGGCATTGCGAGTGATTATTCCGCCTGGTATTGGAGTAGCACTTAGCTTGGCAAAGGATACCAGTCTTGGTATTGCTATTGGCTTCCCGGATATGTATGCCGTTTCATATACAACGATGAACCAATCTGGGCGTGTACTACAATTATTTGTGCTTATTATGTTAGTGTATATGCTGATTAGTTTGGCTTTCTCCGTTTTGTTGAACTGGTATAACGAGAAGATTAAATTGGTGGAGAGGTAAAGATGACAACAAATGAAGAACTCACTACCCCAAAAGCGATTGGCAGAGGATTTAACTGGCAATTGTTTTTACAGGATAATCTCACCGGTTCCTGGATGCAAACAGTTACTGTGCTCTTATTGGCGATTATCACAGGCTCCTATGTTTATGGGAAATATGAAGAATTACCAATAGTAACAGCCGTTGTCGTAGCTCTTTGGATTTTGGGCATTGTCTCAATTATAGTTAGCGAGATATTCCATAAGCCTACTGCCGTTAGCCGATGGCTCAAACAGAATTTACTTACATCCTTCGCTAATAGCTTGCTGACCTTGTTCGTTGTTTTGGTGCTTGTTTCTGCCGTCAATGGCATATGGCAGTGGAGTTATGTAAACGCCAATTTTAACCCTGCTGAAACAGCTCCTGAATTTCGCTCAGCAAATGGTGCTACCTGGGGCGTGTTGTGGGGTGCTCGAAAACTTCTCATGACAGGTTGGCTTGAACCAATACACTCATGGCGAGTGTGGCTGGGATTGGGATTTATTCTTATAATGTGGTTGTTTACCTACATTACCAGCAGACCCGCATTGAAAGAGAAGCTCCGCGTAGCTCGCATGGTGTTGAATGGTTTTTGGTTACTCTCTCCGGTTGTTCTCTATATTCTCTTGGCCGGTATCTCTGAGGGAGCCTACAATGTGACTGGCACCATAACGGGTGTTGCTGTTCTAGGGGCAATATACGCTTTACTATGGTCACAAAAAGTAATTCCTTTTAGCTGGGGTAGCATTATTGGGACCGTTGTTGCCTGGCCTTTACTGTATACAATATGGTGGTTCATCGGTAATAGTGGACAATTTCCCCCCATTGATCCAGACAAATGGGGCGGGCTGTTGCTGACTTTGATCATCGCTAGTTCAGTGATTGTGCTGGCATTTCCGCTTGGGATGATTCTGGCGTTGGCACGACGTAGTGAAGTTTTTGGTGTTCCGGCATGGCTCATTTGGCCTGTTGCTGTTGCTGCTACACTTTGGGGTTTTACAACGACACCAGAACTATTGGCAACCTCTCGGAATTTAGTAGAGCAGATTATGTCTTTTTGGCCTGTAATAATTCTGGCGATCGCCTATATGATCCATCGAGTCTTCAACGGAAATATAGTTGCTGGTGTTGGTACAACCTTTATTGAGCTAATTCGCAGTGTTCCGCTGATCACTCTTCTCTTCATGGGTATTGTGATGGCACCCTTCTTCTCTGGAGAGGGGGTCAGTATCCCCAAGCCTTGGCTCGTTATTGTAGGCTATACCCTCTTTTCCTCAGCCTATATGGCAGAGGCAATTCGTGGTGGTTTACAAGCTATTCCTAAAGGCCAATACGAAGCATCTGATGCGCTGGGGTTCAATGGCTCCCAGAAAATGAGATTCATCATTCTTCCCCAGGCGTTGCGAATCGTTATCCCCGCCATCGTTGGACAGTTCATCGGCGCGTTCAAATCATCTTCGCTAGTGTCAATTGTGGGCTTGTTCGACTTCTTAGGCATCAACAGATCGATTGTGTCAAATCCAGCTTGGCTGGGGCTACGTTTAGAGTTATATGTCTTCATGGCAATTATCTACTTTACGGGCAGCTTTTTGATGTCATCTTATAGCCGTAAGTTAGAGGTGCAATTAGGTCTCGGTGACCGATAACTTGTCGATAATTTGTAAATAAAATAGCTTAGAAGCTTATTTTTGTGGGCATCTGAACTAAAGGAGAAATATAATCATGGAATTTGAAGGTCCTTCTCAAAGTTTTGTTGATGAAATCATCATCGCAGAAAATGTACATAAATGGTTTGGTGAATTCGAGGCGTTGCGTGGAGTTGACCTCAGAGTAAAACCAGGCGAGGTGATTGTTATCCTCGGTCCCTCAGGATCGGGTAAATCTACCTTCATTCGTTGTCTCAATCGTTTGGAAGAACATCAGGAAGGTCGCATTATCATGGATGGCATTGAGCTATCTCATGATATTCGTAATATCCAGGAAGTCCGCCGCGAGGTGGGGATGGTTTTCCAACAATTCAACCTCTTCCCTCATCTGACCGTGCTAGAGAATATCACTCTGGCTCCAATCAATGTTCGTAAGTGGACGCGTGATCACGCTGAAGAACTGGCGATGAAATGGTTGACGCGTGTAGGTATTCCGGAGCAAGCGCATAAATATCCGGGACAGCTTTCCGGTGGACAACAACAGCGTGTGGCTATGGCACGCACATTGACTATGCAGCCCAAGATATTGCTCTTCGACGAGCCAACATCTGCTCTTGATCCTGAAATGATCAAAGAAGTGTTAGACGTAATGCGCGACTTAGCTCGTAGTGGATACACCATTATCGCAGTAACCCACGAAATGGGCTTTGCCCGTGAAGTTGCCGATCGGATCATCTTCATGGATGCTGGAAAAATTGTTGAAGAAAATACACCTGAAAACTTCTACAATAACCCTAAAGAAGAACGCACCAAATTGTTCTTGAACCAAATTTTGCAACACTAAAAAATACAGGCTTGTACAAAAAAAGATGCTGGGAGATTTTCTTCCCAGCATCTTTTGCTTTAAGCGTAGTTCACTGCTTTATTTCTCTCGTTCCAAGATACCAGATAAACAGCCAATTGCTCCAGCAGCTTTGACCAACTCATTCAGTTCAACGACATGACAAGTGATGCCTAAGCCTTCATAAAACGCCTGTGTAATTGGATTACCTGCCACCATCAATATCTCTCGCGGAGCAATGGTTACAAAGTTCAACGCCTTATTATCAGATGCTTCATCTTCATCAGGAATATAAACGGTGTTGAGACCATGTTCCTTTAATGCATCCACGCCGCGATGCACGAGACGATACGATTGAGAAATTGCCAGGTTATAGTCTACGATGCGTAACATGCCCATCAGGTGCATGGTACCAACGGGCAAATCCACTTGGATGACATCTACGCCCATTTCATTTAAGGTGCTGGTCACTTGTGCCGCGCCCTCGTCATTGGTGCGCAAACCACGCCCGAGAATAACGGTTTGCGGATTGATCCACATCGCATCTGCGCCTTCGAAAGTACCCGTGCCTCGTATGCTCCGAATAATAGGAATGCCCAACTCAGCCAATCTCCGTGCCACCCAACGCTCCTCCCCTGCACGGACTGTCGATGCTGGTCGTGCCAAAATTGCACCTTCGGGAGTCATAAAGACCAGATCAGCGACAAATATCTGGTTTGGCGAAGCCTCCCCCTCTGGCTCAACATAATGTACTTTTGCGCCTGCATTTCGATAAGCCTCCGCCATCGCATCATGTTGAGCCTGTGCTTTTCCAATATCTATGGATTCTAGCATTTGTACTTCGTCGGGATTATCCGAAGCTGCCAACTCCTTGCCAGGAAGATGTAAAAGCACAGCTTTTAGGCGTGACCACTCTGTAGAAATACCACATTTTCCCCAAATACTGCCTATCTCCTCGTCAAGACCCGCCGTGCGCGGAGACCAGCCTGCGCCACCATAAGCGGCTGCATTAAATAAATCAGTTTTTGCTGTCATATTGAAATCCTTTTTTAAAGAAAAGTCCCTTCTCCCTGGAGGGAGAAGGCTAGGATGAGGGTGAAAAGACAGCCTCATCGGTTCTCTATTTAAAATTTCCTAAATGTCAAAAATCAAAATTCCCAACTCTGCCCCCATTTACCCAAACCCAATAACTGCCGGCTGGGTAGCTGCCAAGGTTGACCCGTGTATCATAAGCGCGTAAAACCTGTGGGCAATCAAGGTCAGGCTCTACAAGAGCGTATACATCAATATTTACTATATTCTCTTTGTCTGGAGGGGGAACATAAATACGTAGCTGGTGACATGGTGTTGGCAAATATCCACCAATATGCATGACAACTTCAGCGGGATCAGTATCTGTAAAAAGGAGATAGATCGAGCTTGTGATCGCATTTGCGCGGTCAAGCTCACTATCGCCGGGTTGGGGTAGATATTCGGGAGGGGGAGGCAGAGTTTCGGATGCCTCTTCGACGACAAGTGTTGGCTCTAGCGTAATCTCAAAATCAGGAGTAGTGACTGTCGTATTTCCACATCCCACCAGCCCGAAAGCTATAAGAAAAATAATCCAAAATCCCTTTTTCATTTTTCTTCCTCCAATATTTCAATTGCACCGCTGCTACCATCCACACGCACCAGCATCCCTGTTTCCAATCTTGTCGTTGCTTCATGCACGCCCACCACCGCCGGGATGCCATATTCCCGTGCAACCACAGAGCCGTGCGTCATCATCCCGCCAACTTCCATTACCAAGCCGCTTGCTGCCAGAAAGAGTGGTGTCCACGCGGGATCGGTGCCGGGGCAGACCAAAATTTCGCCAGGCTGGAGTTGTGTTTCGTGGGGATTCAGCACCACGCGCACAATGCCCTCCACCACGCCGGGGGAAACCGGGTCACCGAAAATCCCATCGTTATCGACTGAACGCATCCCATCGAAGAATGCCCGTCCATCACTCAGCAGCACGCGCGGCAGTTGCTTGCGGCGCATTTCACGTGCCCGTGCTTCTCGGCGCATGGCGATGGTCTCGCGGATATCGTCAGTGATTGTTTTACTTTCGGCAATTGCTTCCAACTCCTGAATTTTTAGGAAAAAGAGATCGTCAATTTCTTTGAGCAAGCCCATTTCGATGAAATTTTTTCCGCTCTGACGCAAGCCTTGATGGATGATGCCCATCATCTGGATGGCGAAGAACTTGGGTGCTTCACGAAGACCTGCCAAAGCGCGATAACGGCGGATGCCCCATCGTACCAAACGTGATTTGAGCTTGCCACCCTTTAATTTACGGACTTGCATCTCGAAGTGTTTACCCGCCAATTCAGCTGCTTCAGCGCCTTTTTTGAAAACAAGATTTGGCGCCAGAGCGGTGTCGTTAATCTCAAGATAACTTTGTAGAGTTTGGATGATATGCAAAGGCTCATCGCGCCAGCGGGGACGCCCCAGGTCGATCTCGCCGAGACCGCGCATCCCATAGCGGGACATAAATTGGGCTACGCTTTGCTGAGCGATGCTGGGAAGGGTATCCTGTTGATAATCGATGGCAAGTTGAAAGGCGGGCATACCGGCGAAGCGATCCGCTGAGGCTTTATCCGCTTTAATTTTTTGCGCTGTTTCCCAGAGAAATAGATCCATCTCGGTAGTGACGTTGTGCGGCAGCCCGTGCGCGATCTCGAGATAGAGTTGCGGCTCGCCGATGGCTTTGCTGAAGCGTTGCAGGATGCCGAAAAAGGGCACCATGCTGGCGACGATGGCGCTGACGCCGATGGGGACGGCGGTGTCGGGGAAGATGTTGCGGGCTTCGTGCCAGAGGCTCAGGCTGGTTTTGAAATCTGCCCAGACATCGCCTGTGGGTTGGCTGCGTGCGGTCGTTTTGGCGACGATCTTATCGGTGACATTGAAGAAATAGTCCGCACCTTTTTCGGGCACTCGCCAATAACCGAAGATGCGCCCCCAGAATGGGATGGCGAATTTGAGCAATTTTACGATGCTGCGTAGTTTTGGATGCTGGCGGCTTGGGGCAAAATCCGGTTCTTTGAGTAGGCTTTCAAAAATTTGCGCTACGGCGGGGTCGATGGATTTGATGGCGGTGGGGTAAATCTTGTGTCCAATGGGGTGTTTGATGATGGATGTCATATCTATCCAGAGGCGTTCAGCGGCTTCGTGGAAGGCATTTTGGGTTTCGTGGGTCAGGTCGTTGCCGAAGACGCGCGCGCCGCCTGAGAGAACGCTTTGCATGGTCTGCAAACCGAGCGGGGTGAGCGGCTCGAGGATGCCCTGCACGACATGAAAGCCAAAGAGCGTTTTGAGCGGTGTCTGCGGAAGATTTTCAGGAAGGGGGAAGAGCGATGTGATCGGGCGGGATTGGAGGATGAAAAGATTGCCCTCACCCGTTCTTGCTTCGCTCGAACTTCCCTTTCCCGCCTTGCGGGAGAGGGGGAGCGATGCGGGGGTGAGGGTGTATGCCCACTCAATATCTTGGGGAAAATCGTATTCTTCGGCGATCTTTTGTCCGATTTCGGCGAGTTGCAGGATGACTTCGTCGGGACACGCCTGAATTTGGGCCTGCTCGGCGTTTGTGGTCGTGATGCCGCCTTTGACATCTCCGCGAATAATGGTCGCCTTTGCGCCGAGGGTTTTGGATGTGATCATGAAGTGACAGTCACCTTTAAGGTGACTGTCACTTGCTACAACATAATTATCTGGCTCAACCTGCCCGCTGACGAGGGCTTCGCCCAAGCCAAAGGTGGCATCTATGACGATCTCATCCCGTTTGCCTGTTAGCGGATTGGATGTGAACATCACGCCCGAAACGTCGGCTTCGACCATCTTCTGCACGACGACGGCGAGACTCACATCTTCATGCGGGACTTCGTTGCGGGCACGGTATCCGATGGCTCTGGCTGTCCACAGGCTGCTCCAGCAATTAACGACGGCATCTGTGAGGTTTTCTGCGCCGATGACGTTCAGGAAGGTATCCTGCTGACCGGCGAAGGACATATCGGGCAAATCTTCTGCCGTTGCGGAAGAGCGGATGGCGACGGGCGGGGCGCCGATCCAGCCGTAGGCGATGATGAGGGCATCGCCCAAAGCTTTTGAAACGGTGGCAAGCCCAAACTGAGAGCGGATCCGTTGGGATGCCTTTTCGAGGGCGACAGGGTCATTAAAATCGAGATTTGCTAAAGCGTCACAGATGGCCGCATCCAGTTTATGCTCTTTGACAAATGCTTTATAGGATTCGGTTGGGATTAGAAATCCGCTTGGCACATTAAAACCAGCACGAGCCAAACGAGCAAGATTTGCGCCCTTCCCACCGACGGTTTCGAGGGTGGCGTTGGGTGAATCTAAATGCAGGAATTCTTTGGGGAAGGATGCGGGAGAGACCATATTTTATCCTTTGAAAGATTCACCACAAAGGACACGAAGGATCACGAAGGGAAAAAATAAAAACCTTTGTGTCCCTTTGTGCTCTTTGTGGTTAAAAACTAGCCCTTGATGACGGCGAGCGGCTTCAAACGAGCAACCTTACGAGCAATGCCCGCCTGCGAGACGGTCTCGACAACGGCGTTGACGTCTTTGTAGGCATCGGGGGCTTCTTCGGCGAGACCTTTCATGGAGCCAGCCCGAATGTGGATGCCGCGATCACCAAGTTCGAGACGGAGCATATCGCCGTGAAATTTCTTTTTTGCCTTCGAGCGGGACATCATCCGCCCCGCGCCATGACAGGATGAGCCGAAAGAGCGCATCATGCTGTCTTCGGTGCCAACCAGCACCCACGACGATGTACCCATGCTGCCGGGAACGAGCACGGGCTGCCCGATTTTCTGATATTCGGGGGGCAAACCGGGCGCACCGGGGCCAAATGCCCGTGTTGCTCCCTTGCGATGCACGCAGACTTTGATGCGCTCGCCCTGAATTTCGTGGACTTCGATTTTACCCATATTATGCGTAATATCGTAAACCTGATGCAGATGCCAGTTTTTGGTTTTGCCCGCAAAAGTCTCTTCAAAGGCACGGCGGGCGGCGTGCGCCAAAAGCTGACGATTGACAAAGGCGAAATTGGCGGCAGAACGCATTGCGCCGAGATAGGCTGCGCCTTCGGGCGAATCCATTGGGGCGCAGACCAACTCGCGGTCAGGGAGTTGGATGTCGTAACGCCGTACCGCGCTCTGAAACTCGCGCACATAATCAGTACAGACCTGATGCCCCAGTCCACGAGAGCCGGTATGAATTTGGACAGCCAGATGACCTTTTTTCAAGCCCATGATGGATGCGGCTTCTTCATCAAAGACATCCTGCACCAAATCCACTTCGACAAAATGATTGCCAGCCCCCAAAGAGCCGATTTGTGATTTTCCACGTTTTTTCGCCCGCTCGCTGACCTTGCGTGGGTCTGCACCTTTGAATGCGCCGCCTTCTTCGGTGCGGGCTAAATCTGCTTTTGTCGCATAGCCATTCTTTAGTGCCCATTTTGTGCCATCACGCAGCACCTGATCCAATTCGGGGATAGAAACCTTCACCATCCCGTCTTTCCCCACGCCGCTGGGACAATATTGATTCAGCCGTGTGGCGAGTATGTCCAAATGCGGTTTTGCCGTCTCAAAATCAATTTGCGACCCAAGCAAACGCACACCGCAATTAATATCGTAGCCAATTGCCCCAGGCGAAATAACGCCTTGCGGAAACTCTGTCGCCGCCACGCCGCCGATGGGAAATCCATAGCCTTGGTGCATATCGGGCATCACTGTCACCGCACCGACCAAGCCGGGGAGCGTGGTCGCATTCACCGCCTGCTCCAGCGATTTATCTGTCAGCACATGGTCAAGCAATTCACGCGTGGCAAAAATTCGCACCGGTCCACGCATATCCGAGCGAAAAGATTGCGGGATTTCCCACTCGGTCTCGCTGATTTGGGTTAAGTCGTTCAGGGTAATCATGGTTTTTCCTTTGGAAGAGAAAAGAGAGTTGAGAGCAGAGAATAGTTTTTGTTCTTACTACTCTCTTTTCTCTAATCCCTGTTCTCTAAACATCAAAAACAATCTCCACTTCCAGCCCGCGCTCACTCTCATGAATTGCCAAATTATGAAAAGTGACCGCCTTGATCTCCTTTTCCATCGAACGCAAAGCGCTCCCTTCCATTATGCCTGATATTTTCTCCCCTTCAATCACCAAGTCTGAAAAACCATCAAATACTATTTTTTCGAATTCGGATAGATAAAGCAGTTCTTCCAAAAAAACGACTAGCAAACTCTCGGCATCATACGCTTCGAGCGATATCTCCCGACTCACACGTGGACCCTCGGCTTGTTCAGTACCAGTCAACATCCACATCCCCTGCGCGGATTCCGCCAACAGCCCGCGCAGATCATCCGCCCAGACACGGATGCTCCAATCAGCAGTATGTGAAATCTCTTCAAAAGGCATATTTTCTTCCTAACCGCCAAGGCGCGAAGGACGCGAAGATTCTTTATAAAGCCGCCAAGGTTTTTAAAATCTTGGCGACCATAAGAAAAACTTTGCGCTCTCTGCGTCTTGGCGGTTCAATTCTCTCTTCTCTAATCTCTATAACGACTCTCTTCAAATAAATGCGGCGCCTCTACATAAATCCCCTTACAACTGACTGCCACAGAGCCATCCGGCAAGCGGATTTCGCCTGTCCCGAATATCTTTCGTCCGTCTTTTTCCGTCATCCGTGCCTCGGCTGTGATAGTTGTATCGACAGGAATTGCCTTGCGGAATTGGACATCCATATTCACCACCGCAACATTATATCCCGCGCGCCAGATCGCCACGCCGATGATCTCGTCTAATATCGCAGCAGATGCTCCGCCGTGGATATGTCCGCGCGGTCCTTGTTGTTTGAGTGTCAGTTTCACTTCGGTAAAAACGCTGCCGTCTTCGCGGGCGTACCAAGTGAGACCGATGCCATGCGTGTTTACGTCTCCGCAGACGTAGCAATCTCCGTGTGGGGAGATAGGGGCGAGAGAGTGTGTTGTTGTCATGGAGGTATTGTAATTGAAAGATTTTTTGTGTGGGGATTCTATAAGTCTTCTCCCTACATTTGCGAAAACTATTAAAAATGACATGTGTCACAAGAAATGGTGTATAATGTCACGAATGCTTACGAGAGTAGTAAGCATTCGTCATTTATAGGTAACTCTCGTACTTTTTACTTTGTGATGGCTTGTGTTGCCTGAATTAAAAAGGATCTGTTTTTCGCCAGTCCAAATATCAAACACGGAGGAGAATATATATGAAAAGAAGAAAGCCAAAGCTAGCGACGCTGGTTAGCCTGACGGGTATTATAATTCTCCTAATTTCTGCATTCTTTGCAAGAAATGCCCAAGCCGCAGACCCAATAAGTGGATTATCACAGGGCGAGGGTGAACCAGATTCTCCTACATCTACAGCAGACCACTCAAAATTTGAGATTCTCCAGCAAGATTTTGCAACAGGTCCCGATGTAACAGCGGCTTGTCTCACTTGCCATACCGAAGCGGCAAAGCAGATTATGGAAACCCCGCACTGGACGTGGGAGTATACCGATCCGCAAACGGGCGAGGCGTTGGGGAAGAAAAATGTGATTAATAATTTCTGCCAATCTATTGAATCCAACGAACCACGTTGTACAAGCTGTCATATTGGTTATGGCTGGGAAGATAAAACTTTCGACTTCAGCGCCGAAGAAAGCGTAGATTGTCTCGTCTGCCACGACACCACCGGAACCTATAAGAAACTCCCCACTGGCGCAGGACACCCTGTTTATAATGAGCCAAAAGAATTCCCCGCTGGCAGCGGCAAGTATTGGGATCCCGTTGACCTGACTCTCGTCGCCCAAAATGTTGGCGCAACCAGCCGACAGACTTGCGGTGCTTGTCATTTTGAAGGCGGCGGCGGGAACGGCGTCAAACACGGTGATCTTGACCAATCACTCGTCTCCCCCGACCATCATCTCGATGTTCATATGGATATTGATGGACTGAACTTCACCTGCGCCACCTGCCATGAACCCGTAGCGCACGCCATTCCTGGCAGCCGTTATCAACTGGAAGCCAAAGATGAAGATGGTTTCGCCGTTGCCAGTAAAGGGCACACAGCCCTAACCTGTGAAGACTGCCATGGCTTGGAACCGCACCCATCAGATGCCAATCTTGACCATCACGTTGAGAAGATCGCCTGTCAGACATGTCATATCCCCTCCTATGCTCGGGGTGGCTACCCAACCAAAACCTGGTGGGACTGGTCAACGGCAGGACGTTTGGGTGCAGATGGAAAATCTATTACCGAGCACGATGAAAAGGGCTGGGATACTTATATATCCAAGAAAGGCGATTTTATTTGGGAAGAAAATGTACAGCCTGAATACTATTGGTTTGATGGCAATATCGACTATCAAAATATGAAGCCTTTTGAAGCAGGAACAGAAGTTTTGCAAGTGAACCAAATTCACGGTTCGCCGGATGATCCGGGCAGCCGAATCTGGCCCTTCAAAGTGATGCGGGGCAAGCAGCCTTACGATACGGTAAACCGCACATTGGTCACGCCCCACGTTTATGGCGCGGACGACACATCCTACTGGAAAAATTTCGACTGGGAAAAAGCTATCGCTACCGGTATGGAATATTCCAGTCATGATTACAGTGGCGAATATGGCTTCATCGAAACAGAGATGTATTGGCCTATCTCACACATGGTCGCCCCCGCCGAAGATGCCCTCCACTGCGATTCTTGCCACAGAAGAGAACAAGGCATTTTGGCAGATGTTGAAGGTGTTTATATCCCCGGCATTACAACAACGCCGCTGTTAGACCAAATAAGCTGGACGGCGATTATGCTCACCTTTGTCGGCGTGGTCATTCATGGCTCTGCCCGTTTCATCAGCAGCAAAAACAGAAATAAGAAAGAAGGTATCTAAAATGGCTAAAAAGAAAATAAAAATCTACACGACTTTCATTCGTTTTTGGCATTGGACACAAGTTTTCCTGCTCGCCACGCTCGCATTTACAGGTTTTGCCGTGCATGGCACACACCGCCTGATCCGTTTTGATACCGCCGTAAAGGTTCATAATGTCACCGGCATAGCCCTCGGCTTGCTCGCTTTTGCCATGTTCTTCTACTACATTACAACAGGTGAATGGAAACAATATAAATTCGACAAAGGCGATATTCTTGCACAGATCAAATACTATACATCGGGCATCCTGAAAGGCGAACCGCACCCTCACCAAAAGACTGAAATATCTCGTTTGAACCCCCTGCAAAAGATCACCTATCTTAACTTCAAGGTCATCATTTTACCGGTCATGGGCATCACGGGGACCATGTATTTGTACAAAGAATATCTCGAAGAAAATTTTTACTCCGCATTGGGGCTAAAACTCTTCGTGCTGAATAACGTTGCCGTGCTTCATACCATTGGCGCATATATCCTCGTTGCCTTTGTGATCGTCCACGTCTACATGACCACCACCGGGCACAGCGTTTTTAGCCACGTCAAAACGATGCTCACCGGCTGGGAAGAAGTGGAAGAGCACGGCGAAGGCTAAGATCTTTCTTGCTTAAAAAATAAGACTTCGGAAGTTTTTGCTTCTTCATTGCACTCGAAGTGCTACGCAAAACTTCCGAAGTTTTTGTGTATTGCTATCAGATTAAGCCAGTGCCATGTGGATTTTCTGTCCCGCAGACGTAGGAATGAGATGATTTCTTTTTTCAACGCGAATTTACGCGAACAAAGGCTAAAGCAAAAGACATCGGATGTTTCTAAAACTTCCTATGTCTCGTGTGTATCACCACCACACGGGGATCACCTTACCTGAAAATGGTTTTGCAAACCCTCACCGCACGGGGATAAATCCACCGTGCTAATTGCCAAAGCCGTCTAAAGACGACTCCCCATCCTCACGCGGATTTTCTGTCCCGCAGACGTAGCAGGGGCCGTGTGGTGAGATGGGGGTGAGGGATGATTGATTAGTCATAAGGGATATTTTAATCGCAATTTTACGTGTGTTCTTTGAAAGCCAAATTTTAGAAAAGTGATCAGCTTATCTGGCCCGGGCAAATTTCATCATTTCGCTTAATTGTTTGGGAGTACCCAGCACAATCAGTACCCCGCCAGGCTGAAGAATGGTTTCAGGTCCAACACGGGTGTCAAAATCCCCCTCTTGGACTCGACAAGCTAAAATCGTGATGCCAAGCTGATTTCGAATTTGTGATTCAGCAACTGTTTTTCCGGCAAACTCAGAGCCGGATTCGATATACACTTCTTCCAGAATCATTTCCAATCCGCCTGCATGAACGACTTCGTCAAGGAAATCTGCTACGCTGGGGCGAATAAGTTTAGTAGCAATGCGTTTTCCGCTGATGTGATAAGGCATGATGGTGTGGTTGGCTCCAGCGCGCAGTAACTTTGGTGTGGAATCTTCGTAATTAGCGCGCGCAACGATATATATATCTGGCTGCAGGCTGCGTGCTGTGAGCGTGATAAAGACATTCTCGGCATCTGAATTGACGGCTGCAACGAGGGCCCTGGCTTTGTCTATACCAACCTCGTGGAGCATGGTTTCGTTGGCGGCATTACCTACGACGGCCAAACAGCCGTGGTCTGTTGCCTGAGCAGCTTCTTCAGGATCGATATCGATCACGATAAAGGGTACGCCTTCTACTTTGAGCTCATCGGTCACGTTTCTACCAACACGCCCGAAGCCGCAGACAATAACGTGGTCTTTTAATTCAGATAGCATGCGCGTGTGTCTCCTTTTCTCCCAGTAATTTTGCCATTTACCGGACATTAT
>JABGQT010000007.1 GCA_018648685.1 Anaerolineae bacterium | reverse complement strand
GGTAGTCGCGGCGTGCTCCCCAAAAGTTTAGCCAAAACTCTCTTTTGCGCTTGCGTTCGGCGGATTTCATTCGGTTCACGAGGCACGCAATTCATCAAATCACCACTTCCCGAAGCCCAATCTTTACCGCCAAATTCGTCTGGCCATAGAGGGTAATCGGCTTTACTCCAATTGCGCGGCAGACGATAAACACCCTCACCACGCACAGCCCAGAACCAACTTTCCAAGGCTTCATAGCGCGGACCCCATAGCCCCCAAAGAAGTTGGCGGCGTACTTTCTCGTTTTTTGCAAAATGGAGCTTTCGCGCACAATCCCTGCAAAGAGGCACAGCATTTTCTGGACGCTTTAGTCGCCAGGCAAGTTCAGGAGGAAGATTTTCACTTGGCAAAACAAAACGCCAGGAAGCATTTTTCCCACAACGAATACAAGCCTTTGAGAAATCTTTTTCCCAAGGTGTCCCTGCCAAGGCCGCGGCAAAAAGCTCATCCTGGAAGGTATTCTCCACATCAAGCATTTGCCTCGATAAACTGATCGCCCCATCCGGGATGCTGATTTGTGCTTCAATGCGGCAATCCAGAATAAAGCCTGCGGAAGCCAATATCTTGCCCCGCTCCCAAGGGGAAAAGTGCTTTTTGATAATTTCCGGGTCTACACGCCCATAGCCACTAATCCCGCACACAGAACGAACGCGTCTGAGATCGGCAACAGAGGCGGCAAAAAGGGCAAAGATCAAATCTTGTATACCCGTATTTGCATCAACACCGCCTTGGGATATGTGTTTATGATGCCCTACCGCTGAGAGAATTTCTGCGATCAAATCTTCATCCATTTGCATGTCTGGAGCCATCTCCACAATTAAATCTGCTGAGGGTAAGGGCACAAACTGCCAAGGCTGTACCACCTTCTCGAAGACGATTTTTGCTTGCTGATCGCCCATCTTCTCCAAAGCCACGATACGCAAAGGTGGACAAAAAAAGGTCTGGAAAAGCCGGCGCGCTTTTGTAGGGTAGATGAAAACAAAAACCTTTTCTCCAAGCCTGCGGCGGAACATCACGCCCAAAGCTTGAGAAAAAGCTGAGCGTAAAAGAATAATTTTTCGCATGATCACATTCCTTTTTCTGAAATCTCACTCGCCAAAAAGGCGCTGCCGTAATTCTTCTTTGGCTTGGTCTTCCAGGGAGCCGAAAGCGGCCAGATAAATATCATCATCTACAGCTTTCCCTTCTAAATCTTTTTCGAGCATGGCTTTGAGTTTATAGGGGGAAAGTTTTGCCAGAGCATTTGCAGGCCAGCCCGGACCACCTCGTGGGGATTCCAAGGTGCGGGCAATCGCATTGGAAACCCCGCTGCTATCGTGCAAACCTGCCCCAGCCGGGGTATAGGCATAAAGTATCCATGCGACAAAAGTCTCTCCATTTGCACCTGCTTTACGCAGCGCGTCACGCTTTTGGGGACTAGCAACATTGATTGCCAACAGATGATTTAAATCCCAATAGGTCATTGATCCCACCCCCGTTTTTTCCTTGTGTCGAGATTTCTTTTTTTCTTGCGGGGGGATTAGAGGGGAGGTTTTTAAAAGAGTTTTAGGGTTCTTTAAAGAGTTAAGGGGTTTAAAGACTCTGCAAGTCGCGTAAAGATCTTCTGAAAAACACGTAAAGATGATACTGAAAGTCGCGTAAAGATCATATGAAAATCGCGTAAAGACGATACTGAAATCCGCGTAAGCTTCTTCATCATTTTCAAGGACAGCCTGCATAATTTCTGGCGGGATATCATTCAACAAAACACGGAAAGTGCGTGGGCTTTGGGTGAAGTTTTTTGCACGCCCTTCATCCAGATTTTTTAGGTAAGCAAGAGTTACAGGATGGCGCAACTTTCCCGGCTCTTTGGCTTTTTTTCCATAGCGACCATTGAACCATTCGTAAACTGTCATCGGGCGGGAGATACCCAACCAATTGGCTATCTCAGCATAACCGCCAGACACGGTGCAAATATCTCGTTGCTCATCCTGCCCCTCATAGCAACGGTCTCGCAGGAGGATATACATCCAGGCTGGACCTGCGCCCAAGTGGGGGAGAATATGTTCTAAGAAAAATAATGAAATTACGATCTGGTCGTTTTGCGGCATGAGGTGCATGCGTAGTCTTTCAGAAAAAGCCTCTAGTTGCGAAGCGGGTAACTCCCCTGAGAATAAATACCGCACGATCTCAGCCACATCCATCGGCTTTCCAGATGGGTCATTTTCTTGTTGAGATGCAAATAATTCACTTAGAGGTGTTTCGCAAGAAGCGGCTAAAACCCCAGCAGGACCATCATAGGCTTCAATGCCAGATTGCAACCACTGTGCCAACGAAAACGAATCTGAACCGGTCAAAGGCAGAGTCATCTCAACAGCATATTTTCTTGGTAGACGACGAGGTTGCACACCCTCTGCCCACTCTGGCACAACCGTCTTTGAAGTCACCAATCCAGCCAGTTTCTTCCAGGTTTTCTTTCGTTCAATCCGATTCCAGAAAGTGCGCTCAGTGATCCCACAAAGTGCGGCGATTTGTTTGCCTGAAAAGCGGGCTGTTTTCTGACCAGTGCGCGCACCTTCCGTGTACGCAGCTTGCCGAAAGCCCACATACATCCAGCCCAGATCAGGCCCTAGTTGGCTGAGGTGTTTGCGGAAATAGCCAGGCAAATAAACGGCTCTATCCGGACGCACTACTTGGTAATACAGAGATGAAACTTCCTCGCTTGAGATCGCAATCTCTTTTTCATCAAGCTCCTCTTCATCATCTTGCGACACTTCGCCTTGGGCAACCACAAATGCAACTTGGACAGTCCGATTCATAATCCCGATCAAGAGACGTGAGACCGTGCTCGTTAGCCGGCTTTCCAGCCAGTCACGGGCATAGGCAT
>JABGQT010000128.1 GCA_018648685.1 Anaerolineae bacterium | reverse complement strand
GCGTACAGCGGCTTCTGCAAATGCTTCATTTCCTTTAAGTAATTCTTTTGCCATTCTTGTGAACTCCTTGACTAGAGTATAAGATATTGACCTTTTTATCTAGTTTTTTTCTTCTTCGCTTCCCTATACACCGTGATCGCCGCGTCAGGACAGACAATTGCACAGATCACACAACCCGTACATCCCTCTGCGATCAAATGAGCGGGATGATAGCCTTTGGGTGTGAGCTGTTCCATATCCAGTGCGATCACATTTTGCGGACAAGCCTCTACGCAGAGACTACATCCTTTGCAGTGCATGGGATCAACTTCAATAGTGCCTTTTAGAGCCATATTTTGAAACTCCTTTTTTGAAGCCCTCTCTTCTGGCTCCTCCCCTAAATTCCGTTTTCAGAATTTTGGGGAGGCTGGGTGGGGGCATAAAATAGAGAAAAAAATAGGGTAGGACTATGCCTACCCTATTTAGGTGTGTTTATTCCAGCCGGAGCGCAATAATCCCGACTAAATTTAATATACTAAGGTTGCCTTCTATGCTAAGAGCATCTTTTGTTGCTTTCTTCAAAGCTTTTTCGAGCATTCTCTCATTCCTTTAATAAAAGAAGATATATAATTAGAATACTGTCATTTGATAAGAATTTTTAGAGCATCTCTAACTATAAGATCGACAAAAGAAAAGTGCAAGTCCATTCCTACTATTTCTACAGTAACATTCATCGGCGATTTTCTAAAGAAATAGCGAAAATACATGCAATGCTTAAGCCTAAGGTCATGCGATGAATGAAAGCTCTTATCGTACAATAGAAAGAGTATGCTATTCATAACACAGGAATATAACGCTGGAGGCGGCTTATGAAAAAAAAATCTCGTGGAATTGCTCTGCTGGGTATATTTCTTGTCTTTGTAGCTTTGCTGGCACTTACAACGCCAGGCAAATCATCAGCCTTTGATGCCGGTGAATATGCTGCATGGAGAAGTTTTCATAACGCAGAAACAACTGCCATTATCCAGCAGTTGAATGAGTTTTCTCCCCCTTCGCCCAACCAGGACCCCTGCTTGCATTGTCACATAGCCGGGCAGGAAATAGGGGAATGGACGCCCCTCTACCGCTGGTTCAGTTTTGGCGTAGTTGGGTTGATCTTCCTCTTCGGGATGACCCGCAGTCTGAGCACGTGGAATAGCAAAGAGCAGTGGATGCCCCTCGGTGCCCGCCTTTCAGCTCTAGTCAAGACCAGCGATCCGCTCGGCAAACAACTCGATAAACCCGCCCCGCAATGGCTGCGCATTTTGTGGTATTTCCTCGGTGGAGCAGCAATGTTTTTCCTCCTCGTTCAGGTTATCAGCGGTATCATCGGTGCTTTTCATATTGATCCATTTGTCTTTGACCCGGAGACCGATACACACGCTTCCTTTATCTTGTCCATAAAAACAACGCATTGGGGGCTGGGCATTTTGCTCCTCGGCATGGTGTTGATTTTCAACTTTATCGGTACTCTGATGAAATCAGAACTACGTTCGTGGTGGGCAACCATGCTCATTATCACAGGCGTTTTCGGCATTCCATCCATCATCCAGCTTTCGCTCGGGTTCTTCGATCCTGAAAAGATCATTCCCTCCAGCCATCTTTTCGCCTATCACACCATGCTCATTTCTGCCCTTTTCGCCAGCGTTGCGAGTATGTACTTCATCATCACTCATAAAAAATCAGACGGATAAATCAGATGACAGATAAAAAAGAAAAAATAAAAGATTTCTTCATTTATAGCCTCTTCCAACTGCGCATCTGGAAGAAAATTTACGCCGGTATCACGCATTTCATGATCTTCTGGGGTGTCTTAATTCAGGTCGTTGGCACTGCCATCAACCTGATGCAGATGCGCCTTTTCACGCCCTTTGAGCTGCCCATCCCCCGTGCGGGTGGCTACCTTTTCTACGAATGGATCATGGACTTGGCGGGCGTCTTTATCATCGTTGGTGTTCTCATGGCGCTCATCCGTCGGCTTGTGATGCGACCAAAGTACATGGGCTACAAATGGGATGATTATTTTGCCATCGTGCTACTGACACTGATGGCTTTGGCTGGATTTACATCAGAGGGGATGCGCCTCGTGAGCGTTTCGCCCGACTGGAGCGGAACCTCCTTTATCGGCAGCTATGTTGCGGACTTGTTTCGGGCTTGGGGCGTGACCCCGGACATCGCCTTCAGTACACATCCCTACTTCGTCCTTTTGCACGTTTTTCTAGGCTTGGTCTTTGCAGCTGCTTTACCCTTCACAAAAATGCGGCATATCATCATGGCGCCGCTCAATATCTGGCTGCGTCCGCGTCATGTTATGGGTGCGTTGGAAAAGATCGAAGATATAGACGAAGCCGAAATCCTGGGCGTGGGCAATATCAACGAATTCACCACTAAAGAACTGATCTCCTTCGATGCCTGTCTCGATTGCGGACGCTGTGAAGAAGTCTGCCCAGCTACAACTAGCGGATTAAATTACTCCCCCCGCACGCTCATCCAGAGCCTGCGAGACGATGCCGTCAACAAACTGCTCAAGAAAAATGGCGATGGCGCAATGGAACTCTCCGAAGCCATGTTCGAGGAAGAAGCTCTTTGGGCCTGTACCACCTGTGGAGCTTGCCTTACCCGCTGCCCCATCTTCATCCGCCCGCCCGAACGTGTTGTTGATCTGCGCCGTTACCAAACCCTGATGATGGGTGAGATGCCCAAATCTGTGGGCGATACGCTCCGCAATATGGAGCGTCAGGGCAACCCTTGGGGTATGCCTCCCCAAAACCGGATGGATTGGGCAAAAGAGCTAGATGTCAAAGAACTCGCTCCTGGCGATGAAACGGACATTCTCTTCTTCGCTGGTTGTGCCGCTGCCTTCGATGACCGTAATAAAAAAGTGACTCAATCTTTCGTCAAATTGCTCCAAAAAGCCGACGTAGATTTCGGTGTTCTCGGTCTGGATGAAGCCTGCTGTGGCGAAACCGCTCGCCGTATGGGGCATGAATATATTTTCCAGGTCATGGCAGAGCAGAATATTGAGATATTTAACGAAGTTAATTTCAAGCGCATCGTGACGCAATGTCCGCATTGTTTGAATACGCTCAAGAACGAATATCCGCAAATGGGTGGTGATTTTGAAGTCATCCATTCCAGCCAATTACTGACAGAAATTGCCGACGATCTTGCTCTCGACGAAGGCAAGGGCGAAGGCGTTCAGGGCAAAGTCACCTATCACGACTCCTGCTATTTGGGGCGTTATAATGACGAATACAAAGCACCACGCAACTTGCTGGATAAAGCCAGCGAAAACCGTGTTGAGATGGCTCGCAGCGGCGAAAACTCCTTCTGCTGCGGCGCTGGCGGTGGTGGGATGTGGGTGGAGACCCCATCCGATAAACGCATCAACCAAAAACGTTTGCAAGATGCTATTGACGTAAAAGCCGATGTCGTTGCTACAGCCTGCCCCTACTGCCTGACCATGTTTGAAGACGCTGTCAATGTCAAGGGCATGGCAGAAGAAATGCAGATTTTGGACATTTCTGAAGTTTTGGTGAAGAAAATCGAAGAGAAAGAAGAGTAGATAACAGCAGTAGGCCCGAAAGGTTTCAACAGGTTTATTATTGAGCTGAAATCATTTCTTCTGAAAGAGTTTCATCAAGAAGGCTGCCTCTAAAACCTTTCGGGCCTCAAAAGATATAACAAGAGCCAGACGAATAATTGTCTGGCTCTTGCCTTTAAGAAACGGGTAGTAGAAAAAGACTTGACTCTCACATAGGTTAACAGTAACATATGTGCAATATAACCTATTGAGGAGACTCTTATGTCAATCAAATATGTAATACTCGGATATTTAAGCTGGCAGCCCATGACAGGATATGACGTTAAGAAAATTATTGCTGAGTCAGAGATACTCCCTTGGTCGGCGAATAATAATCAAGTCTATCGTGCTCTGGTGCAGCTACACGACGATGCCTGGGTCTCGAAAGAAATCGAGCAACAGGATGGTGCGCCCAATCGTCACGTCTACACAATCACCGATGATGGCGTGCGTGCTTTGGAAGAATGGGTACAAACTGAGCCGGAAGCACCAATTTCTAAGAAAGCATTTCTCCATCAGCTTTTGTGGGCAGATTCTTTGGATACAGAAAAAATCGATAGCTTACTTGAATCCTATCTGAACGCCGTCGGCGAAAAAGTTTTTTTCCTTCGTGTCCAAGCCGATAGAAAACCCAATATGCCTGAACGTAGCATGCGCGAAAAATATCTGTGGGAGATGATCCACAAAAATTGGATATTCCAATACGAAACCGAGCTGGATTGGATCCGGCGGATGCGTGAAGAGTTGAAAGAACTCGAAGCAGCGCAACGCTGGTCAAAATCGTAATAACAAAAAGGGATTGCTGTATTGCAATCCCTTTTTTGATTAAATACTCGCTTATTTGTTGATTGTTTTTTCAGCGCATTGACAATATCTTTAGCTGTTTTTGCAATAAGCATCGTATCAATACCAACAGTGATCAAGTTATACCCATCTCGAATATATGCTTTAACTGCGTCAGCATTTGCGCCAAATATCCCCAGAGGCATCTTAGCTTCTTCTGCAACTTCCTTGACGCGCATGATCGCATTCTGGACACCAGAATCATTTACTTGACCCGTTTTCCCCATACTTGCCGAAAGATCATAGGGACCAATGAAGAGTGCATCAATACCAGGCACTTTGATGATCTCTTCGATATTATCCACCGCATCAATATGCTCGATTTGAAGAATGATAGCGATCTCGTTATTTGCACTTGCTACGTATTCCTGGAATTTTTCTCCGTATCCATGCGCTCTCGCAAGCCCCACACTCCGTAAACCCTCTGGCGGATATTTGCAAAGCTGAACAGCTGATTTTGCTTCTTCAGCGCTCTTAACTTGCGGGATGATAATGCCAGCCGGGCCAATATCAAGCACTCTTTTTATCCAGGCTTCATCAATGGATGGGGCACGGATGACGCAATCTGCTTTTTGACTTGCTGTTTGCAGAATAGCCTGTGCATCCTTGATGCTTAATGTGCTATGTTCAAGGTCAACAAAAAGCCAATCAAAACCAGCTTGGCAATAGATCTCCGTGATCTCAGTCGAGGAGAGCGTAACGATCGTCCCGATGAGCAGATCACCGTGGAGTAGCTTATGTTTAAAAGATAGGTTTGTCATTGTTTTTCTTTGGGTTTGCGTCTAATCGGCACAAGTGCCTCGCTTAGCGCGGGGTTGGGTAGCTTCTCTAGTGCAGTGATGATGTTCTCGTATCCGACCATAGTGCCTGTAACTGCATCGAAATATTATGTCATTTGAAAAATGAAAGCACTACTTCAATATTCGCAAGCAAAAAACCAAGCAGTGGCAATGCTAATTGGTTAAGGAAACCTAATCCTGTTTTCAAGTCGAAGGTTGAATTTCGTGTTGTCTGAATGCGCTCATGATAGTCCATTAATCGATTAATGTTCTCTATGTTATTTTTAGATGAAATATCACCATCATGATATTCCTTGATTTTTTTCTGAAGCTGATTCAATGTTTTCCATTTTGCTGTGGTAATAATTTGTCCCAATACGCTTTGGCTTTTCACAAAGAGAAGAATAGTAGGAATCCAACATACTACAACAACAAGCCATACAGAAAAATCATTAAAAGAATTTATCGCTGTCCCTACAAAAAAAGAACCTGTCACATAATAAAGTGTTGTCTTGAATATGTTGGACAACTGAAAAATTAACTCAGACTCGCGGGGGGAAACAATATTCAATTTATAATTATATGCTCCAAGCTTTGAAGTGAAGTATATAAACCAAAGCAGTAGATATAATGTTCCACTAGCTATCAAACCAAAAATAATGGTTCCAAGAACCAGCCCAAACCCCACAAATTCCTTTATAAACAAGGAGTTTACCAATGAAAAAGTTGTTGCCCAAAAAACAGTAAATAAAGTTACAAAAAGCCGATAATATGGCGTTTCCCAAGAATACGAGATTATTTGTCTGAAATTTTCTAGATCATTTATGTTTTCAATTTTATCAACAACATTCTTTCGCATATTACTAAGGATATGCTTGGTTGCAAATTGTGCAATAACTGCTCCCAACAGACCATACTCTAAATAACCTACCCAAATTAGGCCAAGAGCTGCCCATTGATTGGTTTCTTCCAAAACAAATGATACTGCTATAGTTGGAAGAGGGACAATCACCGCCAACACCATCGCACCAATATACCAAGGGTATGGTTTCTTTCGATCTGTAATACTTCTCAACACTCGAGTAATCAAGAAAAAAATTCGCATAGGAGGAATATTTTCTTGATTCGAGAGAATAGCCTGTTTGATGTCTTCTCTTATATTACTAAATTCTGTGCTTGTATTCATTTTTTTCACCCATTGTTATAACCCAGATTTTAAGCTACCCAACCCTTGTTTAAGCGGTGTAGTGCCTTATAACGGTGCATAACACAACACCCTGATAAAGGCGTTATGCGGCAATTTATTAGAGTAAGTGAGTATAGCTCACTCACTAATATCCTCAACATAATCTTTTGCCCCCATGCAGACAACGGTCAAATTGGAAGAGAGATTCTCCCAATTGATTTCCTGATTATTACCGATAGTTTCACCGAGCGCCAATGAGAGACATCCCGCGCCAGCGTTGTAGTTGACGAGGGTGAATTTCCACAAGTCCTCGTAGCTGGTGAGCGCGCCCGGGGATTGGGCAGTATTGTTAAAGACGACCGTTCCCGTTTGTTCGCAGCTTCCCAAGAGGGTGTTTGCAAAAATGCTTACGCTGTAATCTGCTTGGGCAAGGTCAACCCCAAGAGGGGCATCGTCTTTCATGGCATTCACGCTGTACACCAACGCGCCACGAACTCTTTCTTGTTGAGCTTCATTCAAATCAAGGTAGCCACCTTCGCACTCGTTTCCTTCAAAAACCAGCGGACAAAACTCTTCAAAAAAGACAGGATTCCAGAGAAAGGCAATATCTGCACCATTTTCAGTTAATTGGCCTAAACCTACATCTTCACCAGCGTTAAATATGCCGGGCCAAAATTGGCTTTCGCGAGCAAAGAGACGCTTGATCAATGTCGCGGGGATACTGGTCTCTTCTGAGGCTTTCATGATGAGACTATCAAAGCGATTTTGCCATTCGACCATCGAAGGTTGGGCTGCATCCAGACCGCAAGCGGTCGCTTGCCCATAGGCATCTACGCCAAAATCGGCGCAGTGACTGGCATCGACGATTTTTCTGGAGATCAGATTTCCTGCGAGATAGCTATAAGGAAGGTCGGATTCTAAGTCTGCTACATCTTCGGGGGTGGAGAGCCATTCTGGAACGCCGCCGATGGGCGGGAAGGCATCCCAACTTTCAGAGCAACTGGCGTTTGCTTCGCCGCGCCATTGGGCGCTGAGCACATCTACATACCAAAAGTGTTCATTTGTGTCTTCATCTTCCATATAAATGACACGGATATGTGCATCGAAGAGATAGCTGCTGTCACCGTAGCTTGAATCTGCCCAAAAAGTGAGTGTGATGCCTTCTTCTTCCGTTTCGGAGAGAGGCAGTTCACATAGGGCAGAATCACAGGAGAAAGATTCCCCATCGAGTTCACCGTTA
This sequence comes from Anaerolineae bacterium, assembly GCA_018648685.1. GTDB lineage: Bacteria > Chloroflexota > Anaerolineae > Anaerolineales > Villigracilaceae > Desulfolinea. Next base: position 12,074 of record JABGQT010000128.1, on the reverse strand, counting down.
ATGCGCAAAATTTTCTCTCCGGAAAGCGGCTCATCTCCATGCAGAACAAGCGTAGGGGGGAGGTCGCATCGATTTGTTCCGTCTTCAGAAAAACAATCTTCGAGGGTGATCCATACTACAGGGGGAGGCAGCGCAAGGGCAATTTCCCGTTCTTTAGGAATACTGGATGAATAGTGGAGGTAATATCCCGGACAATCGGCAGGTTTACGGGTAATAGTTTCTGGAGGGCAAGCTTCTTGTTCGAGCCAGGCGGTGTAGAGGGCTTCGCCGCAATCAATATAGACTTCGCCGAGGGTTGGTTTGTCTTCGTGTTCTATATTCATTTCACAGACAATCTCACTATCTTCCCAGCGTAGGAGCCACCATTCATAACTTGTGTACTCAACGATGACGGATGTGTAGCGATCTGGCTCAGAGGGAGGTTCTGGCGCAGCAAATACGCTTTCCGTGTTGAGCAGAGCAAATAAGCCGCTCAACAAGAAAAGAAAAATCTCTCCGAGTTTCGTTTTGCTTTTTTTTCTTCCCATAACCTGTGTTAGAAAATTTATTAATAATTTGATTATAGCAGATTGGGATAATTTTTTTGGAAAAATTTCCCCATAAGTTAATATATTTGTTAGGCGTGAAAATCTAATAAGCTACGAATTTTTTCAGAATGTCGATAGCGCTGGCTGAGTAGACTGATAGCTTCATCGTCGGTCGTATCGAAGCCAAGCAGGTTGCATAAGATATATTTGCATATTGTTTGTTTGTCTCTTATGGATAACCCAATTAAAGTTTAGACAAAAGTATGTCGTTGCGAGGAGCATGCTTTTGCGACGCGGTAATCTCCTACACTGAAGGGGAGGTTGGTTCACCCCAACGTGTGCCCGAAAGGGTAAAAGCATCGGAGTTCGATTAGCTCCCAAAAGCTTTCTATGCAGATCAGAACAATCTAAAAAGTGCTACCACCCCGAAAACTGTAATGATCAACCCTGAGATTTTGTTGATCCACACCAGTCCTCCTGCGTTGATCTTTTTCTGAAAGAAACTTGCTCCACCGCTTAAGAGTCCCCACCAAAGCATGGAGCCAGTGAAAACACCCAAGACCAGCATTGATGCGGAGAGATAGTCGCCGCTCTCGCTAACGATGCCCATCCCCGCAAAAATTGCCACAAAAGACAGAATCGTGATCGGGTTTGTGAGCGTCAGGAAAAAAGTAGAAAGATACGCGCTCCATAGCCCTTTTTCATTATTTTCAAGCTTCTCTCCTGAACTCTTTGCAAAAAAAGTTTTAATGCCCAAATAGAGCAAGAAGATTCCGCCAACAAGACTTAGGGTATTTTGTTGTTTGACCAAAAATTGAGAGATGAAGGTTAAGCCAAATCCAGCAATACAACCATAGATCGCATCTGCCGATGCTGCGCCCAAACCCGAAACAAAACCGGCTATCCGCCCCTGCGCAATGGTGCGTCGTATACACAGCACCCCGATCGGGCCTACCGGTGCAGCGATAGAAAACCCGATCAGGGCGCCTTTTAGTAAAAGAGAAAGTTCCAAATTATCGCTCCACCGACACTATGCCGCCAAGCCTGTTCATTTTTAACGTCCACTCAGAGTCGATCTGGAACTGTCTATATTCATCCAGATCATCTACGCTGTAATCGAGCATCTCTGAATCCGCGCTAAAGGTGACGGTGTATGTCACATCTTCATTCCCCAAACGCTGTCCACTACTCAACGAAGGGTTTGCATATTCTGGAGCATAATCATGCCCATCCAGCGTAAAGGTTTCGACGGTTTGCCATTCCATGACCGAATACGAACAATACTCTTCACTGTGCGTCTCACAATTTTTCACAACTTCAGCAAAACCATTTCCCTGATCTACCATTTCTTCTGTGCAGACTTCCTCGCTCTCGGTATGACAAGAAACATCATAAGCACCAGAGGGCGGGCTGCCGCGCTCGTTGCTATAATTTACTTCACCTTCTTCCTGGAGGGGGATACTCGTCTGCCAGTAAACATCATCGACAGTGCCCGTCACACTTTTGCTGGGAGAGAAAAAGAAAATTGCCCCTGCGATACAACAAAGGATGACGGCAATTACTATAGCAACGATCCAATTATTTTTCTTTTTCGAATCGAGCTTGTTTTTGGCTTGCTCAGTGCCAGTCGACTTTGGCATCGCCCGAGCAGTTACCACATTTTCACCCATGAGCGGAGCGCCACATTCTGAGCAAGTGTGATTCGACGAAGCGTTTTCTGTATCACAACTGGGGCAGGCGATCATCTTCTCTGCTTTTCTCTGACGAACTTCTCCGCCCGCTTTGCGTCGTTTTCCCTCTGTCAGGTCTGCCCCGCATTGGATGCAAGCCTCTTGCGTAGCAGGGTTTCGTGTTTCACAAAAAGCGCAGTAAATATCGGCGCCGGCTTTGGCGCGTTTAAGTGATTTTTCGTCAGTAACGACTTTTCGCTCAGCAGGTGCGACAAATTCCACATTCTCAGGTTGAGGTGCGCCACAGCTTAGACAATTCTCTTCGGGGCCAGGATTTCGCGCATCACATCCCGGACACTCCCACTCTAACTGAATAAATTTACTCGACCTTTTGCTCATAATTGACTCCTAAAGCTAATTGCTAATGCCTTTATTATACAGCGAAGAATAAGAATAAAAAAAGGTCGTCAAGCATGGAGCTTGACGACCAAAGGGGGGAGGGACACCACCTAGCATGGGGGGGACATGCTATTGGTGGTTAACACTTACTTGATACCAATAAAAGGGGGACGTAAGTGCCATTAGAGATAATATACAGTATTTTGACCTAAATTGTATTAAAAGAAAATTAGAATTGTCAAATTCCCCATAGTGCCAAAAAATCTATCAATCTTTCTCTTCGTCTGAAGAGAATAGATTCATCCATTCATCTACTTCTTGCTTGGAAAGAGCTTTATCTTCGTTAGGATCATTCTGTGCGACAAAGCGCGCATTTTCGATCTGTTGAGCGAATTCATCTGCGGAGATGCTGCTTGCGCGCACATATTTTGCGCTGGCTAATACCTCCCTGTCAGAAGAGACTACGGTCCAGTTTCGGGCAGAATTCCCCATTTTTCTCAGCCTTGCGTGAATAGCACTATCAGCTGTGCGCCCTTTGCGGACAAAATGTGCGGTCACGTAGCCAAATTTACGCGTGCCATCTTCCCCAGGTGGTGCGCCATCAAAATAGATATCGACACGTTTCTTTTTGACACGGCAAAATTCACGCAACATTTCGACCAAGGCTATTTCGTCGTCGAGCGCATCAAGACGCAGCCCCACGCGAGGGATCAGGTTATGTCCATCAATAATATAGGGCATTAGATATAGCGTGTTATTTTGGCTCTCATGACAAAGCGATCTACGCCGCCAAATCGGTATTTATAAGGTTCGTTGCCACGCATAAAATCAAATTCGGCGCGCCCATTTTCATTTGCCCATTGAAGCAAATAGCCGAGCAAGACCCAACCGGGGGAAAGATCTCGAAATTTCATATCTAGCCCTGAATTATAAACCCATATACGATTACCAAAATCAAAATTGAGATAGCCCGCTGCTTTCTCACCATCTACTTCGAGAAAGGCGAGTTGCAGCCAGCCTGCATCAAAAGCGGCGTGGATGGTCGCTTTCATTTGCGATTTCATTATGGTGGTGAGAAAGGCTTGTTTTTCGGGGTCTTGCGCCATTAGTTGACAACAGGCTTCGATATTTTTATCGAGTTTCTCTTTGTCATCGACGATATACCAAGTCACTTCGCGTTCATCGGCGGCGGCGCGGCGCATCTTGCGGCGAATTTCATGGCGTTGCTTCTTTTTGATGCCTGCCAGATATTCATCGAAATCGCCGGGGAGTTTGACGTAGGGTGCGGGCTGGAGGGTGCTTTGGGCAAAATCCCAACCTCGGGAGGTGGATTCTGTTTGGAGCAGGTTTAGGGAGGGGGACTCTTCGACGAGATTTTGTAGATCGAGCGCCGACCAAGATAAGGTCGCGTGCGAATCGAGAAAATCCAATAAACCTTTTAGAAAATCGGCAAGATCATTTTCGTGGACGATGAAATCCAGAAAATCTGAAATTTCGATGCTGCCCAAAAAGAGCAGGGATGATACATCTTCATGCGTGGATAAAAAGAGGGGCGCGATTCCAACCAGTTCTTCATCACGATGTGCTGTGACGACAGCAAGCTCGCCGTCTTCCCATTCGCCGCCGCCGAGCGAATCCCACCAGGCAAGGAGGTATTCGTGGCGCAAAAAGGGGATGTTGGCAATGCTTTCAGCGAGGAGATCATTCCACGCAGGAGCAAGTTTTTTAAAATTGTCGAGGGTGTTGATAAGGGTGTATTTCATAATTTTTGGGGTAAGTAGATGTGTATAGAAAAAGGAGGATATTTGGCTAAGTGTCTCTTGATAAAAGAGATGGAAGGCGTGCATTGCACATCTCATTTATTTATAGGATAGGTTTTAAATTTTACCAGTATAATGTAGGAAGTATCTGGAGCCTTAGACGTGTCAAAATCTTTCGACCTTACCCTCCTCCCTCTATATCGCTTGGGCGGCAACGAGTTGCCCTCACCGCCGGGTTTGTTGGCGTTAACTCCGCCGCGCAAAAAAGCGCGCAGTCGTGCGCGTGACCTTTTGGTTATTCATCTTGTCCTGGGGGGGAATGCTCCTTTTTCCACCGTAAATTATCTTCAAATGACCTCGCACGCCGCAGAGGAATTTTACCAAACGCCCGGCTCGGTTACTTCGGCATTGCGCGCGGCTGCAACCACGCTAAATGGTGATCTTTTAGAGCGGAATATGGCAGCCAGCGGACAGGGGCGTTATTCTTTGGCAAATCTTGTTTTGGGGGCGATACGTGGTGAGCAATTATATGTTTTGGAAGCCGGTTCAACCCATGTTTATTGGATGAGCGAAGATGAACGGAAGGATATTCATGCTCCGGATATGTCCGGGCGCGGGTTGGGATTAGGGCAATCGACCGATTTTTATCTCTCCCAATTAACGCTTCGCTCCGGGGGACGCTTACTCATTTCACCCGAACTGCCCGATGGTTGGACGCAGATCTTGCAACGCGATAATAGCCTTGCTTCGTTGGATACGCTTCGCAGTGTTTTGATGCGTCAGAGTATGGATGATCGTAACGCGGTATTAGTAGAAGTGCAATCAGGGCCGGGAAATATCGAAATCCTGAAGCCCGCCCGCATAGAAAAACCGACGCTGGAGAGTATCTCACGCAAAATCGCGGAAGAGCCTGTTGTGGCGAGCGTAGAAGATGATTTGAGCCAAGAAAAGATAGAGCAAGAAGAAGAAAGTGTTGAAAATATTGCGCGTGATACAAGTGAAGATGAACTAGAAACTGAAGAAGAAAGTTTTGTTCCTGAAATTTACGCAGAGAGCGTAAAAAGCAAAGAAGAAAAAAATGACTTTGTGCCCGAGATCGCTAGCCATCGCGCTGAACCGCAGCCTATTGTTCCGCCTGTAGTCGAAGATGATCCGGTCGCCGCAGCAACTTTCGATAGCGTGAGCAAGCCTCCGCAGGAGCGTGCCGCAGCTGTGGAGCATGACACTTTCGTTATCCCCGATTCTATCCCGCGCCAACGTCCAGAGCCTATCCCTGCCCCTGCAGAGATAGATGTCGAGATCGAAGAAGAAATAAAAGAGAAAAGGCGAGAGAGAAAGAGAGAGAAAAAAGTTCGCACTGGCCCACCAGTCAGCGAAATTATTGCCCGAAAAGGCGCACATACGATAGCAAAAGGCATGCAGGTAACTCGCGCGGGGAATAACAGGCTAAAAGATCTTTTTGCTACAATGTTGCCGCGTTTATTACCCTCGAGCGATTCTGAAACGCCCATCCATTTGCCAACGTGGGTGATGGCATTGATCGCCTTTATTATCCCGGTCGTGATCGCGACTATCGGGAGCGTTGTATACTCCCAGTTTGGAGGCAATTTGGAATATGAGCGTTATTATACAGAAGCAGAGACTTTGCGCGCTCGCGCTCTTGTCCAGGATGATCCTGTTGCCAAAAGAATTGCCTGGGAAGATGTGGTTCTAAAGCTAAATGAAGCAGAAAAACACGATACAACCGCCAACTCGCGTGCGTTACGTGAGGAGGCGCAAAGACAACTCGACGATCTGCTCGGGATCATTCGGCTCAATTTCTTGCCGATTATTAATGCATTACCTAAGGATATAAATATCACCGCCATGGTCGCCACAGATACAGAGCTATTTATGCTCGATTCTGGAAAAGGTGAAATTTTGCGTGCATTCCGCATTGATAAAGGTTATCAATTTGACGCAAGTTTTATTTGTAGAGGCGGCGACTATGGTGAACATACGCTAGACGCATTGGTGGAACTGCAAGCGCTGCCTACAGCCAATGCACTTGGCGCAAGTGTTCTGGGCATAGACAGGAAGGGAAATCTGCTCTATTGCGCCGCCAATCGAGTGCCACAGGCAACGGCTCTTTTGCCCCCAACTGTTGGTTTCAAGGAAATTACAGCGATTGCGCTCGATAGTGGCGTCCTTTATATTCTGGATGCTGCCTCGAATGAAATATGGACCTATAGCGGACAAGCAACTTCTTTTAATAATTATCCGACTGCCTTTTTTGAAAACGCACCCGAAGGGATGGGTTTTGCCCAAGATATTAGCATTAGCGGTAGCGACCTTTTTATTCTCTTTGGCGATGGGCATCTGGCAAGTTGTACGTCGAGCCTGCTCAATACGGTTCCTACGCGCTGTATCAACCCTGCGCCACTTAACGACCCTCATCCCGCAGCAGGCGGAAGCAATAGTTTTGATGCCGTCACTTTCAAAGAAATTTACCTTTCTACGCCACCCGATTCTGCGCTTTTGCTCATGGCGCCAGATAATCAATCAGTTTTTCGTTTTAGCCCACGCGCTTTCGCGCTCCAAAACCAACTCCATCCCCTTGCAAAAAGTATCCCCGCAGGTGCGTTAACGGCAATGACGCAAAATCCCAGCCATGTTCTTTTTGTCGCACAAGGGAACGAAGTCTATATGGCAGATGCGCCATAAGAAGATAGGAGGCACTCATGTCATTTCTCATAGAATTTCTCAAGAAACTATTTGGGATAGGAAAAAAGCCCCCCGCTCCGCACGTGGACCCAAAACCTGTTCCCGTTGTGGATAATCCCTCCGAACCCGCACTTATTACCGTTAACCGCGTTCTCCTCATCATCTATAACCCCACAATGGATTTTGCTACAGGCGAAAAACTCAGCGATCAATCTGGTTGGCAAAACCCCGACGATCTGGTTGTCAGCTTCTCAGCAGATGTTCTGCAAACAAGCCACGGCATGGCGCGTTACGAAGTCGTTGAGCGTATTGAAGTAGATGAATTCCCTAAAAAGGTAGATGGTTTCCGCTACACCCCCTCCCTTTATCTTGATGCCCTCCATGGTGTCACCCCTCCCCACCAACCGGAAGATGTAGATTATCACGCCATTCTTAACGATTTCAATATCGCAGAGCGTATTAGAAATAATGAAATTGATGAGGTGTGGGTTTTCGCCTTCCCCCACGCTGGTTTTTACGAATCGATTATGGTCGGTAAAGATGCCTTTTGGTGTAACGCCCCTCCCCTTGAACAGACAAACCATATTGCGCGGCAATTTATTATGATGGGCTTCTCCTACGAGCGCGGTGTTGGTGAAATGCTGGAATCCTTTGGGCATAGACTCGAATCTCTCATGGCAAAAACCTTCGCTAGAACACGCGGCGATGCCAATCTCTGGGAGCGGTATACACGCTACGACAAGAAAAATCCCGGACAATCCGAAGTCGGGAACGTCCACTTTGCCCCAAACAGCGAAAGAGACTACGACTGGGAAAATATGCGTCTTGTCCCCAGCAAATGCGACGACTGGCTGGATTTTCCGCATTTGCGAGGCTTTACTAAACAGGTCAATGCAGATGAGTGGGGCAATGGCGATATTCGGCTTCATCATCAATGGTGGCAAGAACGTATCCCTCACGTTGCTGGGCGGCTAAACGGCATTCATAATAATTGGTGGCAATATATTATGAATGCAAATAATATAGATTTATAAAAGGGCTTTTGCTCTAGTGCTTTGACAAAGCACTAGCAAGGTTTCCCCTCTTTTGGGCAGGGTACGCTAAAATATTGTAGAAAATATACCTTCGGCTCTCCCCTCACCCTGACCATCGCTTTCGCTCTAGTCTGTCCCTCTCCCAAAATGGGAGAGAGGAGTCCCCCTCCCCGTTTATCAGGGAAGGGATAGGGATGGGGCGAATCTACAGCACTTGGTGCATCTTTTGGGTACGAGCAATCACTATCTTCTCTTGCTTTCTGCTAATTCAGTAGCATAAATATGGCAAAACATTTTCTAGCGCAAACAAAATTAAGAGAGCGACTTTATTTCGCCATCTCCCTGGGGATATTTTTGATCGTGTTTTTTTATTTAGAAGAGAGAGTTGGGTCTTCAGCAACTGCACTAGCGATATTACCTGTCTTTGTTGGCAGTTGGTTCTTTGGCGTTTCAGGTGGGTTATTAGCAGCTTCTATTTCTCTGATGATGAGCATCATGATACTTTATTTTGGTAGTAACACAGGCTCTTGGGCCATCTTTTTTCAAAAAGGTTGGGTCGGAACCCTTTCTCTTTTTACTATCCCCATCTTGGTTGGCTATTTGAAACATTTAGAAGGGCAATATAAAGAAAAAATAGACCGCTCCAATCAATTGATCTATGCCCTTACACACGTCGCCTCGCAAATGAAAATCTCCTCCGACCCAGATGCGGTCATGGATCTGATGGGCAAAGAACTGGATATATTGGGGCTAAAGGCGTTGGTTACGCTTTTTATCCCTGGTTCTCAAGAGATGGAAATCCGTTATACATCGCTTGATCCTGATATTATCAAAAAATTTGAACGTCTGGCAAAAAATAAAAAAATAGGCGAATTTCGCATTTCCGCCAAAGATCTGCCCGCCGACCTTAATCTCGCAAAAAACCAGCACCCTATGCTTCTCCATAATTACGAAAAAGCGGTTTCAGCATTATTGCCAGGTTTTTCGACCGAAATTATAAGAAGGATCGTCTCTTCGATTAAATTTGCAGAAAAAGCACTGATCGGACATTTCCCCCTAATTTACAAGGAGATAAATCTGGGCTTTCTCTGGCTTTGGGGGGAAAACTTGCAAGAAGAGGATCTAGACGCCTTGTCGATCTTTGCAACCCAGGTTGCATCCACGCTGGAAAATGCCCGTCTTTTTGCCGAACTACAAGATTTGGCCCTTACTGATGGTCTAACAAAATTATATACACGCCGACACTTCTTTGAACTCGCTTATGAAGAGTTTTATAGAGCACGCAGATACGGACATCCGCTATCCATTTTGATGCTTGATCTTGATTATTTTAAAAAGATAAACGATACCTATGGTCATCTTGCTGGTGATACAGTTTTAGAGAAAACTGCCGATATTTGTAAAACGGTTTTGCGTACTCACGATATTATTGGCCGTTATGGGGGGGAGGAATTTGTAATTCTACTTGTAGAGACAAACCTTTCTTCAGCAAGAAATGTAGCCGAGCGCGTAAACCAGTTGCTTGCCAATACGCCGATCCAAACAAATAAAGGGGCTATTCACTTAACGATCAGCGGAGGCGTTGCGGGGGATAACGTAGAAGAACTTAACCTGATCGAAATGATCGAGTTAGCAGACCAAGCCCTCTACGCAGCAAAAGAAGCAGGGCGCAATAATATCCAAGTTGCCGAACCATCGCTCCTATCTGATTAACGTTTTTGATATTTCTCCTCATACAATTCACCCCTATGGAAATCTTTATTAGTCAAAAAGTCCCGCGCGGGGATGAAGAACTTCGTCTCATCTCTGACCTCTTACTTGCTACCATTAAATCAGCGGGACATCAACCCTTTTTTGCTACCGATGAAATCGCCCGTGCAGATCTGACCGATCCCAAAGAATTTATGCCCTTTGTGCGTAAACATCTTGCCGACACCGATCTGTTCATCGTCATCTATCACCCCGAATTACGCGGCGGATTGATCGAAGCAGGCATAGCCTACGAGCGCCGTATCCCGATCTGGTTATGCCACAAAAAAGGTGAAAAAGTCTCTTCATCCATGCTCGGCTGCGCAGATATAGTTATCACCTATAATGACGTGGATGACTTGAAAGAGAAAATCAAACAAAGATTTCTGTTATCGTGAGGAAGGCTGGTGATTGAGTAGCTGTGAGATCTTTTTCGAACAGCGTATCGCCTGTACTCCTTTGTAGGAGTGAAATCCAGCCCGACGCGGCGATCTCCTAACATGACATAGAGATTGCTGCGCTCCGCTCGTAATGATCTAAGGCAAAAAACATGCCCCAAACCTTCACCCCTCCCGACCCAAATTACGAGAATCGCATCCGTGCCAGCTTTGGCGAACAAAAAGCGATGCAGACCATCGGCGCGACGCTGGGCTCCGTCCACCCCGGTGAAGTGAGCATTGAACTTCCTTATAGCGAGCATATCACGCAACAAGATGGTTTTCTCCATGCTGGAATTGTGACCACTATCGCCGATTCAGCTTGCGGATACGCCGCTTTCTCTCTGATGCCCGCCAACTCGCGCGTTTTAAGCGTGGAATTCAAAGTGAATTTGCTCGCACCAGCCATCGGCGAAGGCTTTATAGCGATTGGCAAAGTGATCAAAGCCGGACGGACGTTGACCGTCTGCTCGGGCGAGGTCTTGGCTTTTCAGGGTGGAGAGAGTAAACTTGTCGCGCTGATGCAAGCGACGATGATTCGGGTAGATTGATTCATCTCCTTAAACCGCGGGGATAAATCCCCTACTCAGTACATGAAAGCCCTTCGGGCTAAAGCCACCCAGCCCCGAAGGGGCTTCCATGAACTAAGGCAGGGCTTCAGCCCGCACCGAATCCAAAAAAGAAAAAACTATGACTTATTGGAGACTCCACTATCACCTTATCTGGGGAACCTTCGAGCGCCAACCTTTGCTAACTGGCGAAGGGGAAAAAGTCTTTTACGGAGTTGTATACAACAAAGCCAAAGAACTTGGCATAAAAATTCACGCTGCCGGAAATGTGGATGACCACGCTCATATCGTCTGCTCCATTCCACCGAGATTATCTGTCGCAGAAGTTGTTCGTCAACTTAAAGGTGCAAGTTCCTTTGCCATCAATAAACTAAATGATGGTGGTGAGAAATTTCAGTGGCAAGCTGGTTACGGCGCATTGAGTGTCAGTGAGAGAAATCTTGAACAAGTAATGGCATATGCTATCAAACAAAAAGAACACCACCGTAATGATAAAATCATGCCAGTTTATGAGAAAATAGATAGTGAAGAAGATTAGATCAGCCCCCAAGGGGCTTTAATGAACTGAGGCAGGACTTTAGTCCGCACCGAAGACCGAAAACAATTCAAACCGCGTCGGGGCTAAAGCCTCCTTGCTCAGCGCATGAAAGCCTCTCCGAGGCTAGCTCCGCTGGCAGTGTACTGAGCCTGCCGAAGCAGGCTTCCACGAACTAAGGCAGGGCTTCAGCCCGCACCGAAGAGAGAAATAATCATGAAAAAGAAACGCAACCTTATTATTCTCCTACTTATACTTATCTTTATAATCATCTTTTGCCTTCTTTTAAACCAAAATACCATCAACGACATTCTCCGCACCCCAACACCGACCCCAACAAACACATCAACTCCAACACCCACGCACACCGCCACTTTCACGCCCACAGCCACAAATACCTTCACGCCAACCCCAACATTTACGCCTACACCAACCAGCACCTCTACCCCAACCCCCACCGAAACCCTCTCATGGTCATATCTCGATGACGACGGCGATGGTGTGCTAAACTATGCCGATAGTTGCCCGCATAAATACGCCGAGACCGACAACGGCTGCCCGAAAAATAATGGCGGCGGTGATGATGAAGAAAAGCCTCCAACCACCGGCACTTAATAAACCAAACTAGAAATTATCCTAGCCACCAGACAGTTTCATAAATAGTTACAAAGAGAGATGCGAATTGGCAATT
>JABGQT010000084.1 GCA_018648685.1 Anaerolineae bacterium | reverse complement strand
GTTACATCTCGAACCCGGCAGTTAAGCTCATCAGCGCTGATGGTACTTGGGGGGTAGCCCCCTGGGAGAGTAGGTCATCGCCAAAGAGACTTTTCTTTTTTCTATTAGAGTTTCACAAGATAGAAAAAAGAGCGGGGACACACGAAAATTTGGGCTTGATATCGTTTAATGGTAAATGGCTCATGAGCAGATAATTTTTCGGGTAGGGAAGCTAGTTTGGGTCGAGTTCGTCCCGAGTTCCACATCCTTCTCTTCTCAGGCTTTCGTTTGTATAGTATAATTTTTCACGTTGTGAAAGTTAGAGCTTTCCCTTTTACATTAAGTCGAGGAGTGTGTACCATAAGCTTGGTATGCGAAAGCTGATTGCACTTATATTTTTGAAAAACCTCGGCTGAGTTTGTCTTTCAGTCGATTTTTTGTTTAATTATCCTTCTTTAGAAGGAGGTGAATATTGTGGCTGTAGTAAAATTACGTTCGAATGAATCTCAAGAACAGCTTTTGAAGCGTTTTCGAAAAAGCGTTGTTAAGAGTGGCGTTTTAGGTACTGTACGCGATAAACGTTGGTTTGTCTCTCGCACAGAACAACGACGTCTGGAAAAGAAAAAAGCAATTCGTCGTCTTAAACGTAAACGACGAAGTTATTAGAACATTGGATATAATCTATGGCGAAAACTGAAGATAAGATTAAATTAGAAGGTACCGTGATCGAGGCTCTACCGGGAACACAATTTCGAGTAGAGTTGGAGAATGGTCACGAAGTGCTGGCTTATTTATCTGGCAAGATGCGTAAGTACTACATTCGTATTTTGTTAGGGGATAAGGTGCAGGTTGAAATGTCACCTTATGATCTTTCTCGCGGACGGATCACATACCGCTATAAGAAAGGTCGCCCGCGCCCTCAATAAGGATATTTTCTTTTTCGTTATATGTAGTGCATGTAAAAGCCCGCCAATTTTGGCGGGCTTTTTTTTGTACTTGTACCTGTGATAGCAAGTGTGGTAGCACGGCACTTAAGCGTAGAAACTGATACAGAGATGAAAAATCCTAAAATCTCTAACGCGAATTTGGCGAATGTCGCGAAAAAACCTTAAAATTTGCTTCTTTCGCGCTTTTTGCGTTGAAAAAGTGATAGTTTAAAGTGGTTGTCAGCCATTTCAAGACTCAAAATACCTTGTTTTGGTAAAATACTTTTACCTCGTTTACTACCGCGATACCACAAGGGCAGGTGAGAAAATTATCACAGAGTTTGTCTACGGCCTAATTGTTTCTTTATAAAAAAACAGGTCATGCTTTTTTAGCATGACCTGTTTTGATTCACGGGGAGAAAAACCTACTCTTCGCTTTTCTCGTAATTCATATCTGCCATTTGTTTGTAGAGTTTCCAACGTGCTTCAGCATCTTTTTGCGCTGATTTCATAAGCGTTTCAGCACGAGGTTCGTCGTTTTGGGAGAGTACGCGATAGCGGGCTTCGTTGTAGGCAAACTCTGAAACCGGGATGGAAGGAGCCTTCGAGTCCAGTTTGAGCGGGTTCTTGCCATTGGCGACATTGTCAGGGTTGTAACGATAGAGAGGCCACAAGCCTGATTTGACGAGCAATTGTTGTTGTGAGAGACCGTCTTTCATGTCGTAGCCATGTGCAATACAGTGGCTATAGGCGATGATGAGAGAGGGGCCATCAAAGGCATCAGCTTCTCGGAAGGCACGCAATGTTTGCATATCGCTAGCGCCCATCGCGATTTGAGCAACGTAGACATAACCATAGGACATGGCGATCATGCCCAAATCTTTGCGGGCGATCTCTTTACCTTCAGCTGCGAATTTGGCAACTGCGCCGATGGGCGTTGCTTTAGATGATTGACCACCGGTGTTTGAGTAGACTTGTGTATCCATAACGAGGATGTTAACGTTGCGCCCGGAAGCGAGTACGTGGTCAAGACCACCGTAACCGATGTCGTAAGCCCAGCCGTCACCACCAACGATCCAGACACTTTTTGTGACAAGTACATCTGCGATGCTGAGGAGGTCTTTGGCTTTGAAATCGTTGCTGCCAGCCAGTTTTTCTTTCAGTTCTTCAACACGGGCGCGCTGTGCCTGAATACCTTCTTCTTCGGTCTGGTCGGCATTGAGAAGTGCGTCTACTAGATCCTGCCCAATGGCATCTTTTAACGTGACCAGTAATTCTCGGGCATATTCGCTTTGTTTGTCAACGGTCAAGCGCATGCCAAGTCCGAACTCGGCGTTGTCTTCGAAGAGGGAGTTAGACCAGGCAGGTCCACGCCCATCCGAATTGTGGGTATAGGGAGTAGTGGGGAGGTTCCCGCCGTAAATGGAGGAACAGCCCGTAGCATTGGCGATGATGGTACGGTCGCCGAAGAGTTGGGTCATCAATTTTATGTAGGGGGTTTCGCCACAGCCTGCGCAAGCACCAGAGAACTCAAAGAGCGGTTGTAGTAATTGAGAATTCTTGATGTTGCCAAGTTTGATCTTGGTGCGATCCACTTCTGGGATAGTTAGGAAGAAATCCCAATTTTCTTTTTCGCTTTCGCGAATTGGTGGCTGTGGAGCCATGTTCAGGGCCTTGCGTTCTGGGTTGGTCTTGTCCTTTGCAGGGCAGACTTCTACACAAAGATTACAGGCAGTGCAGTCTTCTGGAGCAACCTGAATGGTGTATTTTGTGTCAGGTAGTTCTCTGAATTTTGCATCCAGACTCTTGAAAGTCTCAGGTGCACTATCAAGGAGTGCTGGTTCGTATACTTTCTGGCGGATGACTGCGTGCGGGCAGACGAAGACACATTTACCACATTGAATACAAAGGTCTTCTTCCCAAACAGGAATATCGAGCGCAAGGTTGCGTTTTTCCCATTGAGTCGTGCCGGAAGGATAAGTGCCGTCGGCAGGCATGGCGCTGACCGGGAGATCGTTGCCGTCGCCGGTGATCATTTTTCCGAGTACATCTCGAACGAATTCAGGAGATTCCGCGGGGACGGGCAGACGGCGGGTCAGCTTGCCGGTAACTTCGCTGGGATACTCGACTTCGTAGAGGTGAGCAAGTGCCTGATCGACCGCGGCGTAGTTTTTTTGTACGACAGCTTCACCACGTTTGCTGTAGGTTTTCTTAATTGCACCTTTGATGGCAGCAATTGCATCGTCTTTGGGGAGCACGCCGCTAATGGCGAAGAAACAGGTCTGCATAATGGTATTGATACGTACGCCCATGCCGGTTTTGCTGGCAACTTCGTAACCATCAATAACGTAAAACTTGAGTTTTTTCTCAACAATGGTCTTTTGATCTTCCTGCGGGATCTGATCCCAAACTTCATCAGCACTAAAAGTACTGTTCAACAGAAAAACTGCGCCAGGCATGGTGAATTTGAGCATGTCGATCTGCTCAAGGAAGTTGAATTGGTGGCAAGCTACAAAGTTCGCTTTGGTGATCTCGTAAGGGGCATTGATCGGGTCAGGACCAAAACGCAGATGCGAAATTGTCTTTGCGCCTGCTTTACGAGAGTCATATACAAAATGACCTTGTGCAAAGTTTTCGGTTTCTTCACCAATGATCTTGATCGAGTTTTTATTTGCGCCAACAGTACCGTCGGAGCCAAGGCCAAAGAAGAGTGCGCGGATGGTGTTTTCGCCTTCGATGGAGAAATCTGCGTCGTAATCTACACTGGTGTTGGTCACATCATCAACGATACCGACAGTGAAGTGATTCTTTGGGGCATCTTTTGCCATTTCATCGAAGACACCTTTTGCCATCGCGGGGGTAAATTCTTTGGATGAAAGACCGTAACGTCCGCCAATTACACTTGGCATCGTTGCGAAAGGCGCGGTGCCGTCACCTAAACCTTCGTTGAAGGCGGTGATAATGTCTTGATAAAGAGGTTCGCCTGTTGCGCCGGGTTCCTTTGTGCGGTCAAGAGTAGCGACCACTTTAACGGAAGCAGGCATAACGTCGAGGAGGTGTTTTACGGAGAAGGGGCGGTACAAGCGGACCATGACAACGCCGACTTTTTCGCCCTGTGCGTTGAGATGTTTCACGGTCTCGGCGACGGCTTTACCGCCTGATCCCAAAATAACGATCACGCGTTCGGCATCCGGTGCGCCGATATAATCGAAGAGTTTATACTGGCGTCCAACCTGCGTAGCAAATTTGTCCATCATCTCCTGAACGATCTCAGGGCAGGCATCATAATAAGTGTTAACCGTTTCACGTGCCTGGAAGAAAACATCCGGATTTTGCGCGGTACCGCGAATTACGGGATGGTCAGGGGAGAGACCACGTTGACGATGTGCATAGACCAACTCATTGTCGATCATTGTGCGAATATCTTCGTCTGCCAGAATTTCGATCTTGGCGATCTCATGCGAAACACGGAAGCCTTCAAAGAAATGCATAAAAGGCACGCGAGATTTTAAAGTAGCAGCTTGTGAGATCAAGGCAAAGTCATGCGCTTCCTGCGTAGAGCCAGAAGAAAGCATGGCAAAGCCAGATGCACGACAGCCCATTACATCTGAGTGGTCGCCAAAAATAGAGAGCGCCTGTGCAGCAACCGAACGGGCTGCTACATGGAAAACAGTAGAAGTTAATTCACCGGCGATCTTGTACATATTAGGCAGCATCAAAAGCAAACCTTGTGAAGCCGTAAAAGTGGTGGTCAGTGAACCTGTTTGCAGCGCACCATGCACTGCACCAGCTGCGCCACCTTCAGCTTGCATTTCAATTACCAGCGGGGTTGTTCCCCAAATGTTTTTCTGCTCAGCGGCAGACCACGCATCAGCTAACTCTCCCATGGGGGTAGAGGGGGTGATCGGGTAAATAGCAATCACTTCATTGGTGCGATGCGCGATATTGGCGGTAGCTTCATTACCGTCAATTGTTGCGATCTTTCGTTCCATAACGATACTCCTTTATTCAATGTGCACTGTGCACATTGCAAGATTAGAAAAATAAATTAATCACCATACAGTGTATTCTTTTGCGCCATATTTAGGAAGTTACCTATGGCTAAAAAACACTTGCGACTTGTCATAGTTTAATCGAGGATGATTAACAGAACTTTAATGACTATTTCAGATAGGCGTGCAGATGTGGACGTGCCATGAGCAAAGCTGCCAGCGTTTTTGCATCTGGCATTTGGCCTGCTTCCGCTATGGATATAGCCTCTGCAACGGGAATTTTCTCCAGATCCAGGAACTCGTCTGCATCAGGGGCTAGGGGATTATCATATAAGTCCGTTGCTAAAAAGACAGTCATCAACTCAGTTGAGTAACCAGGGGCGAGATAAAATTTTCCCAACTCGACAAGTTTCCTGGCTGCCATGCCTGTTTCTTCTCGTAGCTCTCGTCCTGCACAATGAGCAGGGTCTTCGTCAGGAGCGTCTAGCGTTCCTGCGGGGAGTTCGAGCAAGTCGTCAACTGCGGCATGACGGTATTGTCGTATAAGCAGCAGATTTGCGTCATTATCAATGGCCAGGATAACAACAGAGCCGTGATGTTCCACGATGTCAAATTTAGTTATCCGCCCGTCGGGGGTGCGCAAATTATCTCGTCGAATAGTAAATACTCGCCCCTTAAAAATTCTTTCAGAATTAAGTAGTTTGAATTTCATATAAAGCTCCAGACATAGAAACACCCAAGAAAAGAAAAGTTCTTCTCTTGGGTGTTTTGCTAAATAAGATCGGGATTAGTCTATCTGTAGTACAGTGCCAGCCGTAACATTATTTGGATCGGCAATATTATTTCTGCTTACAATTGCAGCGGGGTCAACATCGCCAAAGAAACAGGCTATGCCGTATACGTTTGTATTAGAGGGGACAGTATAGGATACTGGGTGTGCATGTAACGCACGGGCAGATGGGAATGCTGCTCCGCTTTGGGGAATACTAAGTGTTAGCCCAGGTTGAAGACTTTGGGCCTGTGTTGAAGAAAGATTATTTAAGGCTAATAGTTCTGAGGGGTCAATATTAAAGCGACGAGCAATACAATAAGGGAACTCTCCCTTTTTAAGCGTATAGCTGGCAGGTTTCCCGACCACTGCTGTAGGGGGAGCAATAGCGGTGGCGGTCGGTGTTGCTGTTGGGTCTACAGGAGATTCGGATTCGGGGGTTACTGTAACACCTTCGGGTACTGCCGTTGGATCTTCGCCTGCAGAGGCTGCTTCAGTTACTTCTACCCCAGGAGGAGCATCGCCGCCTACGCCTGCAGCAAGTGCTGTAGCCGTTTGTGCGCCAGATTCAAGAAGACCATCGATATTATCAGAGGGGAGAGGTTCAGCAAAGCCATCACCTTCGATAACCGGAGTTGCTAAACTTTCTTCAATGGGGGCGTATTCACGTGTGCAACCGGTGAGGGCTAGGGTTGTAATGACTATAGCGGTAATGAGAATTAATCTCGTTTTTTTCTGCGTATTCATCGTCTTTCTCCTCTTGATAGACACACCTTTTTTCTCTTAGAACAGGTGTTTTCTTCGCTTGATAGTAGCACAACACAATACCCCCGTCAAGTTGCCCTAAAGGGGGGATGATGCTCTAAAAAGCGTGTGTTTTTAGGGGGAACAGCTTAATTTTGTCTGCATATTTTGTGCAATATTTTCCCCTTTTGCATTGCCTATTTCCACTTCTGCGCGCGCCCATAATTGACATAAACCTTTACGCAATCGTGGCTCTTTTTGAATGGCTATTTGTGATAGATTTTCTGCTCGTTCCAAATTATCTGTATAAGCATAACCTTCAATAAAAGGAAGCCATTCAAAAGCATCAACAGGATGATAACCTTCCGTTTCTGCTTGATCGCCTAAACGTGCAACTTCTTCCCAATCCCCTTGTTGGCGGGCTAATTCGGCTTTAGTGGAGTAATAACACCATTCATGGGCTGGCTCTTTGCCAAATAGTGACGCGGGGATGTCCGGAGTCTCTGCATCAGTTAAAATTCGGGATGGGTCAGAGAGATAAATTGCGTCGGTCAGGAAATCATCTTCTTTTTTATAGCTTTGTGCGTTTGCGTAAACCGAATCTAAAACACGCAAACAGCCATTTTTCGGTGCATAAATGACGATGGCGGCAGAAGTATTTCCTTCAAAACGTACTGTGCGATAAGGGACTTTAATGGGCATATCCATTTCCAGTGAGGGCAGGGTGTAGCCGCCTAATCGTTTTTCGGTATTTACAAAAGCATAAGGGAGCAAATCGCCAGCCTGATAATTGGGAGCATAAATCCAATTAAGGGGGGCGGTCATGGCTTGGTCACTTTCGTAAACCATTGGCAACTCATGCGTAATAAGGGCTGTGCCTTCCTTCATTGCGGGGATACGCCAAGTGAGTTGCCACGCCAGGTTTTTCTGGCGTTCCCAGTCACGCCGAAATTCGTTTGCGCTAAGAAATTGTTGCCCAACAGCCAGCGCAAGGAGGCCGCTCAATATCAAATTGCGCCATTTTTCATTCTTTATCAAAAGCTCTAACAAGCCAGCTACGAGCAATGCCGAAGCGAACATAATAGAGATGGTTAGGCGGTCGAAAGTGCTGCCGATCTTTAGTGGCAAACCCGCCAATAAGGATGGAACACGCCCCAGAAAAATGCCGACAAAGCCGATAAAAATGGCTTGCCGTGTCCAGAGATGTTTTTTAGCGGTAGATTTCAGGGTTAGGTTTTGATGGTAAATGATGAGGAAAGAAAACGCCAAAATAACGAGAGCAAGCCCAAGGATCGCGGTCGGCGCGGTTGGTGAATCCAGATAATGGGGGATGAATTGAGTCCAGATCATCCAGAGGGATTTGTAAAGCAGATCCCAAATTCCCGTGATGAGTTCGGCGAGTGCGCTCGTGGATTTTTGGCTTGCTTCCACGCTATAAGAATTGTACCCGCCCCGAGTATAGTAATAGGCAAGCCAGGCTACGTTTACGAGCCAAAGCGCGAGGTAGGGCAGCCATCGTTTTGCGCTTTCTTTTATCCGTATCCAGAATTTGGACATTGTTTCGCCAAGCATGAAAAAAATGAAAAGGGCGCGCAAGGGTTCAATGCTGACGAAGTATTCGGTGGGGAAAAGCCCCCAAAAAAGGAGCAAAAGGGCGAGGAGGGTTTTGCGTTTTTTGCCCGTGCGGAGGGCTTGTGCCGTTAGCCCAAATGAGAAGAGATAAGCAATGAGCGAAATCCACTCCTGGTTGATGTGCGTGAGCGCGACCCACTGCTGACTGTAGCCAGGATAAAGGAGAAAGAGCAAGCTGACGGCGAGGTTTTGGGTTTTGTTTTTTGTCCAGATTTGGTTGAGCGCCCACCACGCCGCGAACGCGCTGAAAAAGCGGATGACTAATCCAAATATCTGCCACACAAAGGGGATGGGCGGAATGATGCTGGTCGTAGCGACAAATATCGGTGCTATAAAGGGGCGAAATGGACGAAAAGCGGGGATGAATTCGGTAGGGCCAAGAAAGTTGCCGATCCAGGCGAAGGCCCAATCATCCCAGTGAAAACCGACCCAGGGGGTGAGGAGGCCATAGGCGAGGAGGGTGAGTATAGCGAATAGAAAAGGAATTGATTTTTTGGTAAATTTTGGCATGATAAGTTGAAGTCTAATATCTGATGTCTCTAAACTTTTCAATTATACTTGCCTTATGGCTTATCCTGTCCCTGCAAAAGAAATTCGACGAGAAATTGTGATCGGTGGCTCGCGTTTTATTGCGACCTTGGCTCCTGCTTCTAGTATAGAGGAGGCGAAAACCTTCATCGTTCGGATGAAGAGCGAATTTGGCGATGCTTCTCATAATGTCCCCGCATATTTGATCGGGGGCGGGAACTCTGTCACGGCGCACACATCGGATGATGGAGAACCTTCTGGTACGGCGGGGAGACCGGCTCTTGCTGTTCTACGCGGTAGCGGTTTGGGCGATGTAGCCCTTGTTATAACGCGTTATTTTGGTGGTACTAAATTAGGGACTGGTGGGTTGGTAAGGGCGTACACTCAAGCTGCTCAGGCGGTCGTTTCTGATGTCCCACGCGCGCAGAAGGTTTTAGCGCATACTATTCTGCTCGTTGCGCCCTATTCTTTGCTGGAGCGCATCCGTCTTTTAGTCGTTGAGCATAAAGGCGAAATTTTGGATGAAGATTTTGCAGCAGATGTGACGATGACCATGCGTTTTAAAATTGAAAAACTGGCTGCCTTTGAAAAAACGCTGACAGAGCTTTCTGCTGGACAACTGGCTGTTGAGGTTGTTGAAACGAGTGAAATTCTGTTGAAGCTGGCATAGCGAAGGTTAGTACTGCCCAGGTTGTTAGGATCGTGGGTATTGGATCAGCAGAACGAATAATATGATGCGCTGGAGCGTCGAAGTAGCGTGTCCTTACTTGCTTGCCTTAATAGTCGGATGTTTACAGATATTTTTTTTCTACCAAAAAGCCTCGCGATGAACTGCTCGAAAACTGGACACAAAAAATCCCCTTCTGTGAGAGAATAGAGACAGAAGGGGATTTCTTTTCGTTAGGGGGCAGTTCAAGTTGAACGCTCTTTTTATCTCTAGTCTGCTGATACCACCTGGATTTCTGGAAAGAATTGCCGAATGGTTCCTGCTACCCATCCTTGTAAGGTTTCTGATAAACGTGAACAACCAAGACAGGCACCACCAACGCGTACAGTAAGAACATCTTCATGAAGAGAGATGAAATCTACCGAACCTCCGTGGTATTGTTCAATATATGCGCTGACTTGCTCTAGTAAACCTTTAATATGCTCTTCTTTTGTATGTATGGGATGATTATGTTCAGGAGTTTTGGTCATTATAAAGCTCCTTTCTAGGCTTCTAAATGATTGGATATGCTCTGAGAGAGTATATCACGCACTTGGGAGTAAGCATTTTTCCAACGTGAAGGGATAGATTCTACTACACGATCAATAAGAAGTTCTCCTGCTTCGGGATCTTCGTTATATAGTTTATGCAAGTCGCTGCCCTGAATGCGCA
Organism: Anaerolineae bacterium; assembly: GCA_018648685.1. GTDB lineage: Bacteria > Chloroflexota > Anaerolineae > Anaerolineales > Villigracilaceae > Desulfolinea. Next base: position 9,910 of record JABGQT010000084.1, on the reverse strand, counting down.
CAGCCGAAGTTTTGGTATAACAAGTAGCTCCAGATGTATAAGCTGCATTGCCTGCGATAGCAGACCAACCAAAAATTTCCCCAGGTCCTACGCTTGTGATTTTAATTTCGGGAGTATCATAGGGTTTGTAAAGAATATCTACCCCACCCTCGAGAACAAGGTATAGGTGAATCGCTGGATCTCCTTGTTTAAAAATAATGCCTTCGTGGCAGGTGCAAGGCTCAAACAAGGGTGTAATGATCTCAAGCATTTTGGGGCTTAGCCCTTTGAAGAGGGAAATATTCTCAAATTCTACACTCATACTCTCTCGATAATATCGTTTTGAGAAAGCCTTTGCTAGTGGCAAATTTCCCAAAGACTTCGACATTTATCATTACTAAAATATGACGCTCTTTATAATATTTTCAGGACTTTTTCGCATTCTCACCTTTGGGGCAAGTGCGGAGCATTGTAAGGGGAAAAGAAGCCTTTTGTATAAGTCTCCTTTTATAAGGTTGCGTTATACTCTTGAAGAATCTGGATGAACTGGTCGTAATGTAACTTTTTAGCGAAGGAAATATCTAAATGAATGAAGAGAGTCAACAAGAGTTTTCTTTAGACTTGTTGCGTTCCGGGGACCGGGCAGAAATTGCTCGCCTTGTGGATGCGCATTCTACAAAAATTTATCGTCTTGGTTTAAAGATGCTCGCAAATCCGCAAGATGCGGAAGATGTGCTTCAAAATACATTTTTGAAAGCAATTCAGGCACTTCCAAAATTTGAAGGGCGCTCCAGCATATCTACGTGGCTTTATAGAATTGCGATCAACGAATCTCTTATGTTGATCCGGCGCAGAAAACCAGAGTTTGATTTTGCATCAAAAGTAGAAGGCGATGAAGATGATGAGCTTCTATTAACCCAATTTTCTGATTGGTGTTGTTTGCCAGAGAGTGAACTTGTCTCTTCTGAAGCACAAAATTATTTGGACAAAGCGATACAAGAATTATCAGAAAAATTGCGCGTAGTTTTTATTTTGCGAGATATTGAAAAATTATCCATTACCGAGACAAGCGAAGCGCTTAATATCAGTGAAGCAGCTGTGAAAACAAGGCTTTTACGCGCTCGCTTGCAATTACGAGAAATGCTTTCGATCTATTATGGAGAACGACTGGATGAGGAGAGAAGAGGATGAAAGAACATCTTAATTGCGGTGCATTGTTGGAATCCTTATCCGAATATGTTGACGGCGTTTTGGGGGATGCCTTATGCGAAGAAATCGAGAGCCACGTTGCCGGTTGTGATGATTGTCGCGTTGTAGTAGATACTCTTAAGAAAACAATTTGCCTTTATCATGAAACTTCAGAGAAAACCGCAATCCCCTTAGATGTACGCGAACGTCTCTTCCACCGCCTGAATTTGGATGATTTTATTGAAGAGAGAAAGCAAACATAGAAAATGTAACTTTTCACGGATGTGTACATCTAAATTTGGTACGCTAAAAAAAATAAGAAGGAGATTTTTATGGCAAAGCTATTAAATGAAGATGTGGTGAAGCAGATTGAAGAAGCCTTTGCTCCCATGAAAGAAGCTGTCCATATTATGTTTTTTGGACAAAAAGAAGGATGCAGCTATTGCGCTGATACACAACAGCTTCTTGAAGAAGTTGCTGAAATTTCAGAGAAGCTAAGCATTGAAGTTTATGATCTTGATGATGATGCAGACCTTGCAGAGAAATTCAACGTAGACAAAGCTCCAGGTACTGTTCTTGCTGCAAAAGATGGCGAGACAGTATCCGACTACGGCATCCGTTATGCGGGTATCCCCTCCGGGCATGAGTTTACTTCCCTGATCCAGGATATTTTGCTTGTTGCAGGGCGTGACTCTGGGCTTACGCAAGATACGCGTGATTTTCTCAAAGAATTGACAGAGCCTGTTTTATTGCAGGTATTTGTCACCCCTACCTGACCATATTGCCCGCGAGCCGTGACGCTCGCTCACCAATTTGCAATGGAAAGCTCTATGGTTCAGGCTGAGATGGTTGAAGCCACAGAATTTCAAGAATTATCGAATAAATATAGTGTTAGCGGTGTCCCGCAGACAACCATTAACGATGGTGCTGCCAATATCACTGGCGCAGTCCCTGAAAGCAATATGCTTGCAGAATTAAAACGCATTATAGGTAAATAGATAAACATGGCAGAGAAAAAGAAATCCCCGCGAGTAATTATGTTTTCCACGCCTACTTGTACTTACTGTAAAAAAGCAAAGAAATATTTTCGTGAGAAACAGATCCCTTTTAGGGAGGTGGATGTCTCACGAGACCAGGCAGCAGCCCGAGATATGGTAAAGCGTAGTGGTCAACAGGGCGTACCCCAAATCCAAATCGGTAGCAAGATGATTATCGGGTTTGACCGTCCAAAAATTGATCGTTTGCTTGGTTTATAGATCAAGAAAAAAGAATCCGAGTTATCATAAGGCTCGGATTCTTTCTATCTATAGTGAGTAAATTAAATGTCAACAAATAATATGCATCGCCGCAACAAGAATAAAAAAGCTAAACAAAAAAATCCCCCTCCAGTTGGGCTTATCACGATGGGCTTGGGGATTGTGCTCATTGGTGTCGCCGCACTCTTTCTGATGTCCAAAGCAGAATCGGCAGCAAGCGCGGGTGGAGCACCAGAAGAATACTCATCCATTCCTATGGAAGTGGATTTTGCCGCCCCCGAACTAGCCCTGGAAAATTTGGCAGGCGAGCCGGAATCGCTTGAAGATTATCTCGGAGAAGTTGTTCTGCTTAATCTATGGGCAACCTGGTGTCCTCCTTGCATAAAGGAATTGCCGGTTTTGCAAGAATACTATGCAGAGCATCGTGCAGATGGCTTTGTTATTTTAGGCGTTGATTCACAAGAATCACCGGAAGTAGTCGAAAAGTATATTAAAACAACAGATGTTACTTACCCGATCTGGATCGATGAGCAGGGGAAAGCGGGCGAGGCATTTAGCTCTTTCTCCTTGCCTACATCTTTCGTCATTGACCGCGAAGGCACTGTGCGCCTTGCCTGGACAGGTGCAATTTCTAAGGCTATGCTTGAAAAGCACGTCACACCCGTTATTGAGCAGTAAATTAAGGAGAAAAAAATGGACGCAAAAGTAATCTGGGATCATGGCATGAGCTTTGCCGGAACATCCGAATCTGGTTTTACTGTACCGCTGGGTACTGTCCCCGCTGTTGGTGGCGAAAATGATGGCTTCAAACCAATGGAATTGATGGCGATCAGTCTTGCCGGATGTACTGCAATGGATGTTATCTCAATCTTGCGTAAAAAACGTCAGGAGATCACCGCTTACGAAGTTAGCGTCCATGCCGATGTGGCAGAAACACATCCCAGAGTTTTCGTAAAATCGGCAATAACCTACGACCTGACCGGCAAAAATATAGACGAAAAAGCCGTCCGCCGCGCAATTCAACTCTCCGCAGATCGATATTGTCCCGCTCAGGGGATGTTGGATAAAGTGATGCCAATCGGATTGCTCTATGAAATCTACGAAGCGGGGGATGATGGTGAGCGGAGCTTAGTTGTCAAAGGCGAATATAAGAGAGAATAAAATCTTCGGCTCACTCTTGATTTGGGCTTGCCACCGTTAAAATAAAAACCTGACAGATCCTTTTGACCTGTCAGGTTTTTGTTTTTTCTACACTTCCAATTTTAGTCTGACTTCTTCGATATCATCTGGCGGGCCGATGATCGTTACTCGATCACCGAGGCGCAGACGAGTGTATCCGTGTGAGACGATATCGTTAGTGCCGCGATGGATGGCGACGATCAGGGTATCCGTTGGGAGGCGCAGATCACGCAGAGGGATGCCGTGCAAGTTCGGGTCACGGACGTATATCTCACGGATCCTATGTTTGGAATCTGCCCCCAAGAGCAGGGATGCGGTATCCGGTTTACGGGCGAACTGATCCAATAATCTCGCTGTAGCAGTACCAGGATAAACTGTAAGCACATCCAATTTTTGGAAACGCTCACGGTTGGCAAGATCGTTCAGGCGGACAACGATGGTTTTTGTGCCGTAATGCTCGTAGAAAAGCTCGCAGATTTTGTAGTTCTCTTCATCCGAAAGCATAGCTATGATAGCGTCGGCTTTAGAGGCTTCTATATTTTCAAGATTTGTCAGATTGAGCTGCGGCAAGATGGTGAGTGGGTCTTCAGGGCTGTGCGGAGCCATTGCACAAGTTTTGTCGGTACAAATCCATTTGACTTGCCAATCTTTTGCTTTGAGCAAACGCGCAACGGCGAGGGCTTGGTCATCGGTGCCAAAGATAAATGCATCACGTATTCCATCGAAGGTCGTTTTTCCGCGTTGATGACTTTCACCCAAGCGAGTGATCACCCATTTGGCAAGAGGCGGACCTGCTATTTGGTTGAGCACAATCACGGCTATGATGATGGTAGCAAAATCAAGCCCAAATTGCGGGAATTCTACAGCGACTTCTTTCGCCAAGCCTAAACCTACGCCTGCCTGTGTCGCGTAAGCCATCCAGCCCAAAGTGTTGTGCTTGAGTGGGTCGCGGGCGATAGTTCCTCCTGCAAAAGAGCCAATAAAAATTGAGATAAGGCGAATGAAGAAGAGAATTAAGGCTATTTGCCATGTTTTTGCTAGTACGTCTAAAGCGAGTGATGCGCCAGTAAGGGTAAAAAAGGCTATGTAGATCGGTGCACTGATATCGTGTAATATTTCGCTCATCTGGTCACGGTGTGGTGTCGCATTGATGACATAGAAACTGGCAACCATGCAGATGAGTAAAGGCTCAAGAAGTATCTCTATGCCAAAATGCTCATGGCTATAGTGGCGTACAAAGCTTGCGCTAAGAAAAACTGAATAGCCAAGCATAAGAAGAAGAATACCTTTATAAATGCGCCCTATTTTAAAATGAAGAAGAATATGTATTGCCCTGCCTAATAAATAGCCTAACAAAATGGATAATGCTAATTCTCCGAAGAGAAGGGCAACGAAAGTAATATTAACGCTTAGGTTAGAAAGCAGTGCCGATGCAATTTCTGAATTGAAGGCAAAGAGAAGGATGACTACCACATCGGTGATGACAGTTACACCGAGCATGGTCTGGGTAAAGGGTCCTTTGGCGCGTAGTTCATTTACAATGGCAATTGCAGATGATGGGGAGCGCGCCACCAAAATTGCACCAACCAAAACAGAAACAGCGACGCGGCTGGTGACAGATAGTCCTTGTGTAAAGGGGATATATTGTGTGAGGAAGAAAAATGCGAAACTGCCCAAAATAGAGGTTGATAAGACCAAACCTATTGTGACCCAGGTAATGCTTTTAAAGCGGCTGCGCAATTCTTTGAGATATAGCTCACTCCCAGCAGAGAAGGCGATAAAAGCTAGTGAAATTTCATCCACAAAGCGGAGTTTTTCAATCGCTTCGTTGGGAATCATGCCAAGCATATAGGGGCCAACTAAAATGCCTGCAAAAAGAAACCCGCTGATCAGCGGGAGGTTATAGCGAGCAAAAAAAGCACCAATTTCTTTTGATGCCAATGCGAGAACGCCAAAACTAACGATAAAAATGAGTATGGGGGTGTAAATTTCCATATTTTCCTTGTAACTTATGAAGAAGTTGCTAAATTCTCATGATCGGGTAAAAGTATTTCGATTTCTCGAATGGATTTAATAGCATAACCAGCTACTCCAGTAATAATAGCTAATATGCCTCCTATTAAGATGGTTAGCCCCATTCCTGCACCTGGGCCTGTTCCTGCTATTTGTCCAAAGCTATTCGCGAGGCTTCCACCAGGTATTAATGCAGGCTCCAGAAAACTATCAACCGCGAAGCCCGCGATAACTTGCCCTAGAGGATAGGTGATCGTTGAGATAGAATTTCTCCAAACCAAAAATGCGACCTTGCAAGTCAGGCTCTATTTTGGCTTGAAGAATGGCAATATATAGGCTGTTGATCATCGGGTTGAAAACGCTCATAAAAAAGGCACCGACGATCCACGCTGTCATCGTCCACCCTGACCCAAATATGAATGCGCCCAGAAGCCCCCACAAGATGAAGCTGATATTAACACCATGAATTCGCTTTTTCGGTCCTGCCCAGATACTGGTGATCAATCCGCCTACCAGAAAACCCACAGAGCTTACCGATCTTATTGTACCCAGAATAACAGAGTCGCTGCCTGTTTTTGCCAATATCATGGGACTCATCATTGGGAAAGTGAAAGCAGAAGCGATATTTGAAAAAGCGAATAATAAAAAAATGGCGAAAAGGCTCTCTCGTACACGTATATATTTTAGTCCCTGTAGTGTTTCTGACCAAACACTCCCTTTGCCTTTGCTCCCTTCATTGCTTTCTTTTGGCTGGGGGATTTTAATAGCCAAGATTGTACCCAAAGCTATAAAGAAGGTGATCAGATCAATGACCATAATACCGCTAATTTCGAGAAAAGTGATCAGCACACCAGCCAATAATGGAGCACCAATCCCTGAAGCAGAATTAATTACAGAACGTAAAGAGTTGGCACGCGAATACTGCTCTTTGGGGACCATCGTAGTGATAACAGAGGCATAAGCGGGATATTGGAATGATCCAAAAATCCCTGAGAAGGCACCTGCCAGATAAAGATGCCAAATCTCAATGCTATCTGTAGCAAAAAGGATAAGTAGGATAAAGGTAGATACTGCTGCTGAAAAATCAGAAAGCATGATGATTAGTTTGCGATTCCAGCGATCGATCAATGCACCTGCAAAGGGGCTAAAAATTGCGCCAGGTAAAGAATAAGCAACCCCAACCAAAACCAATGCTGTTGCAGAACCAGTCAATTCCCATGCCCACAAAGTAATTGCAAACCACGTCATTCTGGATGCAAAAATAGAAAGAAATTGTCCTACCCACAAAATATAGAAGCTACGCATTGATTTTTCTTGGCTCTTTTCTTTTGTCATCTTCAATGAATCTCTAGTAAATCAAGCAAAATCTATTCTGCCGCAGAAGTAACCTGGCTATTTGCACCAGATACAGAGCTGGCAGTCACGATGATCCCGTTTCGAGAGAGTGTTCCTTCGTAGGCTTCCACACCATTTTGCGGAACCCAATCTTCCATGTGAAAGGGGATTGGCCCATCTGCAGCGATCCACTCGCCGTTATATTTTCGGGCAATATGAATATGCGTGCCCGTTGTCTTCCCCCCCTCACAAGAGGGGTAGCCCAGAGAGTCTCCCACATTGACAATACTACCTAATTTTGCACGATCAGGAGTAGCGATATGTAAATAGATAATAGCCCAACCTGTACGCTCATCACCATCCATGTCGAGATCCAATATCACTAAGCCACGATCTACGCGAGTGACCATTCCGCTTGCTATTGCTGTTGTAAATTGCTGCGGGTCAGCAACAAAGCATCCGCTAAATTCCGTTGGAGGCGCAAAATCGATAGCCGCAAAAGGCGCGCCTTCGCCCCATCCCGTGTGGGGACCACCAGTATAAGTCCAGGTTCTTCCACGAGGGAAGGGGAGAATGAACTCGGGTTGTTTTAAGGAACCTGGGATATGGATACGCTCATTTGCGTGCGGATCGCCAAAGAGCTTGGTATATGTCTCGTACAGCCCATCTGCCCCGATCGCCTTTTCGTACGTGACCCCGGCGTGGTTGCGCGAAAAATAATACTGGATCCCGACCGTAGCCGCGTTCTGCCATGGGTCGGGTCTTTCGAGATGTCCATCTTCGCGGTCAAATTCGGTCAAAGACCCATCTCTCCAGCCATAATAGCCATTGTTGAGCGTATTTGCTGCCCAAATGAGTTGAAGATACATCCCTTTATGAGATTTTGGTTCAATATAGCCGAGTGTATAAGGTGTATCAGGCTCTTCCTGTTCTGTGAGTGCACCAGCTTGATACTCAAGCAAAGCTAATAAAAGGCGAGGGCTAACGCTAAAATTTGTGGCAACATAATCGACAATTTCTGCCCCGCTTCGATTTTCTCCGCCAGCATAAGCTTTATAGCCGTTGAGCCAGCCGGGATAAGCATCAACAAAACCGGATGCGTCAAACTCTACCGCAGCGGGGCCATTTACAAAAGCAGAATCTGGCATAATTTGGAACTGACTCCCCCAAAGCGGCAAATAGTAAATTGGTATTTGCATCGGCAATCCGGGGGGGAGGGTGCTCACATCGGCGGGGATAATGGGGTTTGTAGCAAAAATCTCCTCCTCGCTGCTGCTAAAACGCCCGGCAAGCCCGGGGATAGTATCGCCCGTTTGCGCAATATATTCGACCAATTCACCTGGCCTGTAAATAGGTCTGGCTATATAAGGAGTAGATGTGGCTTCGGGCGTGGGCACAGCAGTCGCTGCAAATTGAAAAGTAGTGTTGGTTGCTGTACACCCGATAAGAAAAAGACTGAATATCGCGTAATATGCGATACGCATTATTTTTTTAAGTTTTAACATTAATAGAAAGAACCTTAGTAACTACTCAGGTATGTCTTTGCGAGGAGAGTTTTTCCCGACGAAGCAATCTCCTCGACAGTCTTGGGAACTGCCACGTCGTACGCCCACCACGTAGTGAGTGCAGGCAAGCATGCTCCTCGCAGAAACATCTCTTTGGGAAGGCTGAGTAGTTACGAACCTTATTCTGTTTCTTCTTCATCTTTTTCCGCATCGTCAGGATTATCGCGGAAAATGACCGACCATTTTTCCCCTACTTGGCTGGCGGTAATGGTCTCATCATCGCGGGTTAGTGTACCTGCATACACTTTGTCTCCCCTATGAGCGATCCAACTATCGAGATTAAAGGGGAGCGGGCCGTCTGCCAAAATCCATTCGCCGTTATATTTGCGCGCAAAATGCAGGTGTGTGCCTGTCGAGACACCGCCTTCGCAAGAAGGTTGCCCCAAACGATCATCAACTTCTACCCATGTCCCCAGCGGAACACGCCCTACAGTGGCAATATGCAAATAAAGCAATGACCAGCCGGTTTCTTCATTCCCATCGCCGTCCAGATCGAGCATTACTACGCCCCGATCTGAGCGGACGACCAAGCCAGGCGCGGAGGCGACAACCCATTTTTCTGTTTCGGCACAGCCGCTAAAATCGTTGGCGGGGGCAAAATCGATCGCCGCGATTGCTCCCTCATGTTCCCAAGCGGAGTGGGGGCCACCAGTATATGCCCATTCGCGGCGTGGCTCGAAGGGGAGGACTAAATCGGGTTGTTTTAATCCGGCAGGGAAGAGAGGCTCAACGCTTTGGGCGCGTGTCCACGGATCGCCGAAGAGGTCTTTGTAAAGGGCAGGGAAGCCCACGCGCGGATCCACTGTTTGGGCCCAGCGTTCGGGATCCAATTTTTGGGCGAAGTAGTATTGAATGGCAACGGAACCAGCATTCAGGTCAGGAGCGATCCCCTGAGTACTTCCATCGGGGAAGGTTAATTCGGTTAACGACCCCTCTCTCCAGCCGTAGTATCCGAGAGCCAAATCCTGCACGGCGACCATCATTTGCCGGAACATGCCGCGCTTACGCGTATCTACGTAGCCAAGAGGATAATCTTCTTTGGCGAGATTTCCTGGTTCGCCAAGTACCCAGCTTGATTCATATTCAAGCAGGGCGACTAATAAGCGCGGATTTAGAGCATTTTCTTCGGCAAGACGCGCAATGCCTTCTGCGCCTGTTGTCCAGCCGGTAGAGCCGAGATATTCTTTATAGTCGCTCAAATAGCCTTCGGCATCGGCGATATAAGACAGGGTGTTGAAATCCATCCCTGTTGCTGAAAAAACGACTTCACTGTCGGGGAAGATCTTTTCGGCAGCCTGATGTTCTTCAAAATCATTCGGGATCAGGAGCAAGGTTTCGGGGTCAAGAAGGGCATTAGGCGCAGGGAGTTCTTCTGTAGATGTGATGCTTTCTACT
>JABGQT010000055.1 GCA_018648685.1 Anaerolineae bacterium | reverse complement strand
CGCCGCTGTTCAGGTCGATGGCGGTCATGCCGGCAAGTTCACGTCCCCGAGATGTTGTGGGAAAGAGTAGCAAGCCGGGGGCTGCGTCCGATACGAGGACTGATAGGGCAGTCGCATAGGTCTCTGTGCGGAAATCTGCCAAGGCGGCATCATCTGCGAGGAGGACTTCATCCGCACCATATTCAAATGCTGTGTTGGTGAGTGCTTCTATGCCAGAACCGAGGACAAGGGCTGAGACATCCCCACCCAAGCTTTTGGCTGCGCCGATGGCTTCCCAAGATGCGGGAAGGGCTTCGCCTTTGAAGTGATCAATATATACCCAGATTTTCATAAGATTTTCTCCGCCATGATCTTGTCTGCCAGTTTTTCTGCGATCTCAGTGGGGCTGCCGCCTTCGATCATCTCGATGCTTACGTCGCGGGCGGGCGGATTTTCGATGCCTTCAATTGTCACTGCGGGCGTGGGGGCTTCGATGCCGAGTTCTGCCAGATCCCAAACGGGGACTTGGGCGCGAGAGGCTTTGCGGATGCCCATGAAGGAGGGGTAGCGGGGTTCGCCATATTCTTTGACGAGGCTGAAAACAGCGGGAAGCGCGGCGCTGACTGTTTGTGAGCCTTCTTCGATGGAGCGTTCTACTTTGACGTTACTGCCATCTACTTCGATAGATGATGCGAGCGTAAGCGCGGGATAGCCGAGAACGCGCGCGGTTTGGGCGGGGGTGATGCCCGAGTCGCCATCAATGGCTTGTTTGCCGAAGAAGACCATATCTACATCGCCAATTTTCTGGATGGCGGCGGCGAGAACTTTGGCTGTTCCTTGTGTATCTATAGTTGATAGGGCGGGGTCAGAGATAAGAATAGCCTCGTTGCAGCCCATTGCGAGGGCGTGTTTGGTGGCTTCTTTGGCGCTTTCGTCACCCATACTGATGACGGTCACGTCGCCGCCCATATTGAGCGCCGCTTCTACGGCATACTCGTCCCAGGGATTGATGACCAAGGGTGCATCGCCCCAAGAGGGTTGTCCATTCTCTGCGACGAGAGTTGCCGCTGAGTCGGGGACTACTTTGACACAGACTACGATTTTCAAGATGTTCCTCCTTTGGTAAAGGTAGTTATTTGAAAATTTCTCTTGTCTAAAAACTTGACAAAAGCAATGATTGTGAAGGTGAATTAATTATATCACAAAAAAACTACCAACCGTTCGGTAGGGAAATAGCCTTTGAAAGAAAAAACTTCCGAAGTTTCTGCTTCTGCGCTTCGCTAGAAGTGCTTCGCAAAACTTCGGAAGTCTAGATTTTATCTATGCCGAAAAAGCCTGGATGCCCGTCTGCGCGCGCCCGAGGATAAGGGCATGGATATCGTGCGTGCCCTCGTAGGTATTCACGGCTTCAAGGTTCATAACGTGGCGGATGACGTGATACTCGTCTGCAATACCGTTCCCACCGTGCATATCACGCGCATGACGGGCAATCTCCAATGCCTTACCGCAGGAATTACGTTTAACCAAGGAGATCATTTCTGGCGTGGATTTATCTTCATCCATTAAACGCCCAACCTGTAAGACTCCTTGTAGTCCCAGTGTAATTTCTGTCATCATATTCGCTAGTTTTAGCTGAATCAATTGATTTGCTGCCAGCGGACGCCCAAACTGCGGGCGATCCAAGGTGTATTGACGAGATGCGTGCCAACAAAATTCAGCAGCACCAAGTGCGCCCCAGGCAATACCAAAGCGCGCCTTATTCAAGCATCCGAATGGACCTTTCAAACCTTCTACGTTGGGCATTAGGTTCTCATCTGGAACAAAGACTTCGTCCATGACGATCTCGCCGGTGATGCTGGCGCGCAGGCTGAATTTTCCTTCGATTTTTGGGGCACTCAAGCCTTTCATGCCTTTATCAAGGATAAAGCCGCGAATTCTATTATTTGTGCTGGCTTTTGCCCAAACGATGAAAACGTCGGCGATGGGGGAGTTTGTGATCCACGTTTTGCTGCCGTGCAATATCCAGCCGCCATCCACTTTTTTAGCGCGGGTTTCCATACTACCGGGGTCACTGCCATGATTTGGCTCGGTCAGACCAAAACAGCCGATCCATTCGCCGCTCGCCAATTTGGGTAGATATTTCTGTTTCTGTTCTTCGGTGCCATAAGTATTAATGGGGTGCATTACCAGCGAACTTTGGACGCTCATCGCGCTGCGATAGCCACTGTCCACGCGCTCAACTTCGCGGGCGACCAGACCGTAGGCAACGTAGCTCATTTCTGCGCCACCATATTTTTCAGGGATGGTGATGCCAAGGAAGCCCATTTCGCCCATTTGATTCATATTATTGCGGTCGAAATTTTCATGGCGGTTCGCTTCGGTGATGCCGGGCATTAACTTCTCCTGGCAGAAACGATGTGCCATATCTCGCACCATGCGTTCTTCTTCATCTAGTTGGTTGTTGAATAAAAATGGGTCATCCCATTTGAATTTTTGCTTTGCCATAATCACCTCTGTTTTTTAGCGAGCTCTTTTATTGAATATAACCGAAAAGAAAGATAAATATCCAGATACAGTTCGGCCTATTTTACTACCGAATAGTACAGTTTGTGGGGCAGGTGTGCGTCGCACCAATTTCGACTGGGAAAATGCTTGTTGACAGTATTTTCTTTGTTGAAGGGCAGATTCTCATCGTTTGGTGCGACGCACGATCTAGATTCACAGAAAAATAAACAGCCCGCTAACGCTATAAAGCTGCTCAACGGGCTGTTGTTATTAAGTGGAAGCAAGCTAAACCGAGCGCGTGATCCCGCCATCCACGCGGATATTTTGTCCGGTGATATATCCGGCATCATCCGAGAGCAGGAAACGCACCGTTTTCGCCACTTCCTGTACTTTGGCATAGCGCTTCATCGGGATTTTCTCAACGATCTCAGGTGTGGATGGGTAATTATCCATAAAGCCGGGGAGCACATTGTTCATGCGGATGCCCGCTTCGGCGTAACGGTCGGCGTAGAGTTTTGTGTATCCCGCCAGCGCGGCGCGCAAAGCACTCGAAACGGGGAAGGATAGGGATGGCTCAAAAGCCGAAAAAGCGGATATGTTGACCATTGCTCCGCTGCCCTTTTTTTCAAAAATAGGTGTGACCAGCCGAGCCATACGTGCAACAGGCAGGATCAGCAGTTCCAAACCTTGGTGCCAGTCTTCATCGGAGATCGCTAAAATATCGCCCTTGGGCGGATGCCCGGTATTCGTGACTACCGAATCAACCCGACCATATTTTTCCATCGTGGCGTTGACCAGTTTTTCCAGGTCAGCAGGCTCAGTAACGGAGCCTGTCATCCCGATTCCGCCCAGCTCTTCAGCGAGCTTTACAGCCCCGCCAGAGTTTGAAAGCAAGGAAACTTTATAGCCAACCTCTGCCAATTCCTTGGCGATTGCTGCACCGATTCCTTGCCCGGCAGCGGTAATAATTGCAACTTTTTCACTCATGTTTTTCTCCTTGTGTTTTGTAATAATCTCTTTATTTCAACAAATCCCATCGTTCCAAATACTCTCCGGATTTGTCTTCAAATTTTCTCATTGAAGAGTCGTTACGTTGTTGTCCATTTTTTTCTAGTGTTCTGAGCCATTCTGCATGGCTGTTTTTCACATATGTGGCAACTGTTTTGCTTGGGGCAATATAATAATCGGGGCGATCCATAAGACCTTTTAAACTGACAAAAACATAGAATAAATTGGACGCATAATTGTTTTCCGCTTTTTTGTTTAGTATCCAACTTCGGCTTTTACCTTGATGAGTTTTGACTTGGACATTAAGAGTTTTTTCCGTTTCAGGATTTGTTGCTAATATATCAATACCCTTTGTATTTCTAAGCGTAATTGATGCAATAAACCCTCTTTTACTTAATTCTGCTGCAACAAAATACTCACCTGAAACACCAGCATTTATACTGCTAATTTTAACTTTCATTTGTCTCCACTTTGAATAACGTCCATGTTCTCTAGGAATACTCATCTCAAGAACTGGTTTGTTCTTACTCGTTATCAATAATCGCCATAACTTCGATCTCAACGTCGCAGCCTTCAGCGACGGTATCGCTGATTTCCACCATCGTGGTAGCTGGGCGTGCGTTGACGAAATACTCGTTTCGCACGGCTGAAACTTCGCTGTATTTGCTTACATCTTTGATGAAAAACTGTGCCTTAACTACATCGTCTATTGTTGCGCCAGCGGCATCCAGCACCTGTTTTATTCGTTCAAAAAGAAACTTTGTTTGTTTGGTGTAATCACCCGGCGCGACGGGTTTACCCTCGTCATCGAGCGCGATCTGTCCTGCGGTCAAGATCATTGTTTTTGTGCCAAGATCAATTTTCATGCCCTGTGAATAGTACCCGAAGGAACCAAAGCTAAAAGGGTTGAGCCGTTCAATCATTTTCTTCTCCTGGAATGGTCATGATCCCATTCAGCTCTTGCATGAATTGGGAGATTTTTTCTTCATCGCGCTTGTAATAAGTCCATTTCCCGATCCGGGTCGGGAGGACGAAGCCTGCTTGGTGAAGGATGGATATATATTGAGATGTGGTAGATTGGGAAATCCCTGCTTTTTCCTGAATATAAGCGACGCAAACGCCATTTTCAAAAGTCAATCCGCTTTCGTGGGGCGGAAAATTGGCATCTGGGTCCTTCAGCCATTCGAGAATTTGCATTCGAGCGGAATTGTTGAGGGCTTTTAGTTGGTTTTTTATGGCCATGCGCGAATTGTATCAACATATCGCGATTTGTCAATATGTTGGTTGAAATCTCATTTTTTGGATGAGAGATAATGAGGTACTTAGTTGTAGAATCTTTTTATTGCAGGAGTAATATCGGCTAGGTTTTCTAAGTTTTCCCCGACAAACTTCTTTCTTGCTTCTTCAGTTCCTAATAATAAACAAGGCACATCCACATCTGTGTGGCGCCGCGTGCCAAGGTCTTCCATATTTCCATGATCGGATGTGACGAGCACAAGCAAGTTATCGGGCATGGTGTCAAGCAAACCTTTTATCACGCCGTCAAAAGATTCTAGTTGGTTGATCGCCCAATCCATATCTTGTTTATGTCCAGCGTAATCACTTGCCCAGTATTCAAAAAAGGAGAAATCGTATTGCATGGCGAGTTTGGTCATTTTTGCGCCTGCTTCTTCTGGTGTGAAGAGGGGAGCAGTTTCGTCTTTGAGCATTTTGCGCCAGCCTTCATTGGTGAAGTCGGCAGCGAGCGCACGCTCTGCATAAATATCTTCCGCGGTGAAGAGAGGAAATCCCGCCTGAGTAACGGCAAGGGGAATAGCGGAGTAGAGTCGTTTCCCGGAATTGATACCTTTGAAATAGCCATCGGGATAGGCACTTAAGAGCGCGGCTGTCTTTTTATTTGCGCGTAGCCAGAAAAAGATGGTTTCGCCTTTATTTGCTTTCTCAGAAGGAGATTGTGTCGCTTCGCTCGCAATGACAGAATCGTTATTTGTATTTAGTAGAAACTCTCGCACATCAGCATTTGGTTTTGGTCCATAATGATAGCCAATCTCGGCTGGAATATTGATCCCTGTAAGCAGCGTTGCTTGTCCGGTGGCGGATTGGGGCATCCCATCCACGCCGAGGGTTGTGTCTAGTGCGAGTAGCGTTGCCTTTTTGCCATGATAAGGTGCAGTGGATGCTGTCATGGTTTGCTTGCCCAGCAAGATATGCAGCGTCGGCATCTTTGCGCGGGCAAGGGGATTTGTATCTGGGTTATTTGCGCCGAGCCCAACACCATCGAGGAATAAGAAAAGGAGATGCATAAAGAAATACCAATAGAATGTGGTAGAGGCAACGTCCTGTTGCTCGGACGCGATGACCGCGCCCCTACGAAGTTTTTTGAAATAACGCCCAGACCGAATTACGCCCGATTTTGTCTGTCCCATCTTTGCGCCAAATAAGATTGAAGCAACTTTTCAGGCCTTCAACTTCGGTTGAAGAAATTCCATGGTCTGGGTCTGCGTGTTCTGGGGAAAGGATGTGCGCGTATAGCAACCAAAATCCGTTCGGAGCGAGAATTTCATCAAGGCGGTTGAGATAATTGTTTTTTTTATCACCTAAGTTGTGGAAACAGCCCATGTCCAAAGCAAGATTAAATTTGCCATCAATGTCATGTAGTTTGGTTACGTCGCCGACTTGTAGATCAGCATTTATTTTTGCACTTTTAGCTTTGCGACGGGCAATTTTAATCGCACGTGGCGCAAAATCTACACCACTGACTTGCCAGCCGTGTTGGGTGAGCGTAATCACATTTGTTCCTGTGCCACAGCCAAGATCGATCGCACGCCCAGATGGGTGCTTCTCAATGAAGTCGAGCAATTCTGGCGGGGAGATGCCACTATCCCAAGGAATATTATTGCGAAAATATCTTAGATTGAAGAAGAATTTTTTCATTTTTTTACTCACAGCCATTTGCTAAATGTCCTTCGAAGGTTTCTGCAAAGGCGTGTAGCCCGCTGCCATCACAGCGGGCACGGAAATAGTAATAAGGCGTTTCGGCAGGGAAAGCGACCGCTTCTAGCGATCCCAGCGATGGATTGCAGATCGGCGTAGGTGGCAAACCTGCGTGGATATAAGTATTATAAATCGAGACAACTTCGAGATCAGTATAAGTGAGCGGGGCTTTCCACCAGCTTTGGGATATTTCATCATAACCGAGGGCATATTGGATCGTCGGATCAGTCTCCAATTTTTGGCTTGCTCGGAGTCTATTAAGGAATACCGATGCGATCATCTTCCGCTCATCCGCGACGACAGCTTCTCTCTCGACGATGGACGCGAGTTTGACCCCATCGTATAACGATAACCCTTGTGCGGCGAAACCGGCTTTGATCTCTGGAGAGAGATTGCGGGCAAAATCAAGCGTCAATTCGGTAAGGAGTTGTTCGGCGGTCATGTTGCGTGAGAGAATGTAAGAATCGGGGAAGAGAAAGCCCTCGTGAGATGATGCCTCTGTCGCTTCCAGAGCGAGAGGCGGAGGAGAATGTGCGGCGTCCAGAAATGTGTCTTCTGCAATGAGTAAGCCAGAGGAGGCGAGCGATGCGGCGATCTCTTCTATCCGCCATCCGGGCAGGACGATAAATTCGATCTGGCTGGCGCGCGAATCCTGAAGCATTCCGGCGATGCTTTGCATGGAGAGAGAGGGGCCGAGTTTGTAGTTGCCGGGCAGGAGCGATGTATCCATGCCTGTGTAGATGAGGAGGGTCAGGAAGGCTTCGGCATCGAGAATAAGCCCTTCTGCTTCGAGACGTGCTGCGAGTTGATAGGGCGATTCGTCCTGCTCAAGGGTGAAATTTTTTTCTGTGCCATAGGGGTCTGCGACGCGGCGGATGGTGGGGTCGTGCCAGAGGATTTTTGCGGCATAGCTATAGCGGTTTTTGCCCGACAACGCAGAAGATGGCTCACCATAATGATGTTTCGCAAGTGCCGGAACTACAAATAACACGGCGAAGGCAGCAAGAATGAGCAGAGTGACGGAGATTGTTAGAAAACGACGCATACTATTAATTAAGAATTATGAATTCTTAATTTTCAATTTCTCTGTCCAGATAAGATTGCAGAATGACAGCTGCTGCAACATCGTCGAGATGTCCGCCGCGTTTTTTGCGGGAAACACCCATTTTGACGCGCGTTTCTCGGGCAATTTGGGTGCTGCGGAATTCATCCCAAAGTTTTACGGGAATCTCTGTTTGGGCGCGCAGGGCTTTTGCAAAGCGGGCAGATTTTCGCCCTGTGAAAGTTGGTTTACCGGCATCGTCAAGCGATTGCCCAATGATGATCAGTTCCACGCCTTTTTCTGTCGCAATTTCGGCAACGCGCGCGGCATCTTTCTCTCGCTGAATATGTATAATGACGGCGAGTGGTTTGGCAGAGATGCCCAACTCATCGCTGATGGCGAGGCCGATATTTTTTTCTCCGGGGTCTACGGCAAGAATTTTCATAAGCAAGGATGGTAAAGGTAGCAATTAAAAAACTGCATCATCTGTGGATAACTATTTGAGAACAAGCTCAATTCTAAAAGGTGCAATGGGCATCCATTTCCACCAGGAAGGGGTGACTGTAATTGTCGGAGGTTCGGCAAGTTCAAAATTCTCTTTTAGGCTTTGAGTGGCAACTTCGATCTCGCATCCCTGCGTCAGGGCGGCAATTTGGGCGGGGGTAATGATCGGGCGTAAATCCTGCTCTACGCGCATTTGCCAGGAAGTTATGCCGGGGGCGTTGTTTTCAAAATCGCTCAGGTGCTCAAAGCGCAAAGTGTTGGGCACAGGCGAAAACTCTGTTGGGAGCGATGCATCGAGGGCAGATTGTGCCAGTTCAGCCAAATCTGTTCCTTTCGCAAACTGGATCTCAAATTCGACGCTCACGCTAAGTGTTAGGCGGTCTCCAGATTCGCCTGGGGGCGGGTCATAAATTTCTTCAATGATTTCCGCTTCGCTGACCGCGTTGGGGAAAAGCAAATCGCCCGTTGAGAGTTCTTCGGCAATTTTTTCTTCAGCCTGCTGGTAAAAAGAGACCATCAGCCGATCTCGCAACTCGCTGCGATCTTGCGTTGAGGGGGCGAGTACAAAATCGTCGCTGCCTCCCTCGATGGGGTTGGGATTAGTGGCTGCCAGCGACAGACCCAAATCGCCTTCGATGGCTTCGAGCAAGTTCGGGTCAAGATTGCCCCGTTCTCCAAATATCAGCGCCTCAACGCGGACTTCCACCTCCGCATCAACACCGCCTTCGATCTTGGTGTTATCCATCGTTTCAAAGCGGATTTCTTCATCTTCCAAGCTACGGATGATTGTCCCGGCGGGGATCTGGACAGGCGAATCGGTTAGGTTATGGAAGATGACCGTGCCGCGCGCATTTTTAGCAGGTACCGCTATTCGACCACTTGCCCCAGCCGAAGTGGATTCCGTTAAAATCACGCGCGCTCTTTGGGCAGGGATGCTGCCCGAAAGAAAAATCTCCGTTATATCGGCGTTTGCCCGGACAGGGATAATGAGACTCTGAACACGTTTTTCTGGCACTAAAACAACCTCGGCTCGCGGCAAAAAGGCGACGATGACCATCAATAATGCTAAAACGCCGAGCGAAAAAAATGCCAAGCGCGTCAGCGGATGATTGCGCCATTTTGCTTCTTTTGTGCGAAATTCTTTTTGTTTTTCGCGCAGGTCTTTTGACGCTTTGTGTTCACGATATTTTTTACGCACTGAGAGATGCCAGGATTCGCGTTGGGCGGCTAGATTGCTCTCAAAAACGGAGATGTTGAGCACATCTGCCGCGCGGATGACCTTGGTCGATTTGGTGACCAAGCCTAGTTCTGCGCCGAGACTTTTTGCATAACGTTGGAGCAGCTTCAGATCGAGGGTGTTCAGATCAAATTTGCCACGCCGCGGCAAAACCAAGAGGATGCGCGGAGTCTTGCTCCAGTTCATCTTGTCGCGGATGGAGATATGGTTGTCGTGAGGTTCAAGCTGAATAATTTGGGTTTTCATGTAGGTGTATTTTACTGTCTTTTGGCGAATAATCCCGGTTTTTTGAAAAGACTGGGATTCTGTTGCTTATTTATTCAGGCTTTCTAAATACAACTGTATATCATCAGGTAAATCGCGTCCAAGCAGATCATCAAGGATAAATTGACGATAATCTTCAGGTGATGCAAAATAAGCGTGGACAAATTCAGGGTCAAAGAGTGTTCCGTCGCGTTCTCCAATCCACTCTAAGTAGTTGGAATATTCCCAATCTGCAGAGTCAGCGACCAAGCCGTCTTTGACAGGATTGCCATGAATATAGCGGCAAAGATGTAAAAGATGAGACTCTGTCTGGATAAGTTTTGCTTGATATACGCCTTGAAAGAGCGAGCCAACGCGGTCAAATCTTTTGTTTATTGCTCTTGTGTAGGAAAGTCCAAATCTTTGCATGGCGTTAGAAATAGCTGGGGTGGGTTCCGAAAATCCCGAATTCTTAAAGAATTCGGGATTTTTCACCCGCGCGAGAAAATGATAATGTGTGGGCATGAGCGCATAGGCAATCGTATCGAGGTAGGGTGTCAGGTATTTTTTCCAGCGCCGCAAAAAGAAGCTGTAGTTTTCTGGCCTGAAGAAGATCGCTCCGCGATTATTGCCACGATTGTAGATGTGATAATAATGACCTTCTTCAAAGAGAATTTTTCTTCTTGGCATTGCTTTTCCTTTTTTGATTAGAACCCCGAATTTTTTTAAAAATTCGGGGTTCTTTGCTTACACCAGAATCCTGGTTTTTTCAAAAAACCAGGATTCTTATGGGCTATTTGCCAGATTTTCTGCGGTTATCATCTCGACATAACATTTGGCAATTTTCAGCGATGGTTTTGCCGCCTTCGTGCCAAGGGGTGATATGGTCGGCTTCCATTTCGTTTAATTCAAATTCTTCGCTGCAAAATGCGCAAATTCCTTTTTGTCTTTCATAAGCTTCCCGTTTTTGATTATCACTAAAGGTGCGGATATTGAGATGCTTCTCTTTTCTGGTTAGGACATAGGAATAGATGCCTTTTTTCTTCGTTACATCTTCGTCTTGCATTAAGAGTGAAATTTCTTTTTCAAGTTTTATAGAATCAAACTTTTGGTCTTTGAACTCATTATAAAGAAGCCCCCATGCTATTCCTTTCATTTCTTTGCGGTATTTTGGAAAGACTGCATTGATCCAATTGATGACACTTTGAAAATAAAGCCATAATTCATTAGCGTTTGGCTCATTTTGGTGTTTCGCCATGTAGTCTTCTACCGAGTTATTGCTTAGCCATTTTATTGTGGTTTCTAAATAATCTTGTCTAATCGCCGAGCCACTTAAATAATCACTCCCCAAACCATAAGCAGGACAACCATTTTTACTAAAATGTCGCTTTGCATCAGTTACCCAAGAACCCGAATAAACAGCGTTTCTTAGTTCTTGGTCTGTTAACTCTTCTCCTGCAATATTGATTGTTTTGAACCACTCCAATTTTTCGCTATCTGTTCCACTGCACAGATAAATCATTAACTTATAGTTCAGAATTTCTTCTTTCTCATCTTTCTGAAGGTTGTGAAAATACATGTTCCTAAAAGAAAAATCACCTTCTATATATTGCGCAATGGAAATCGTGCGTTGTTGACCGTCGATCACTTCAAAATTGCCGTCTTCGCGGACTGCCCAATACATGACGTTGAGCGGGAAATTTTTCGTGACGGTGTCAATGACAGCATCTCTTTGTTTATCTTTGTAGATAAATTCTCTTTGATAGGGCGGACGTATATCTAATTTGCCACCGTACCCAAGCACGCCCTTTTCTTCGTTATCTTCGTAGTCAGCGGTTAATTCACGGACAGTGATTTCTTTGAGTTCTATTTTCATTATCGCTTCCTTTGAATTAAGATTCGCTTATATATTTTCTTATCATTGATATATATTGCCGAACTTAAAGAATAGCCATCGGGTGCGTATGAACCAAGATTTCCAAGTACCTCGAATTGGTCAGGATTAAATTTTGCCATAAAGGTAATTGGGACACCCATCGGACCGTAATAATCCATAGGAATCTCTTTTGTTTTATTTACGTTTATGGCATCAAAGTTGTCATATTTAGTATATTCACTCTCATTGCCATAATATTTTTTGTAGAGAATTATATCTTCATGTCTTTTTTGAATGTCTAGATTGGTAAACCAGGCTACACCCGATACTCGAATCATACCTTCTCTATGATCGGTATCTGTTGCATAGTCTTCATAATGTGGATTGAGAAAATGAGCCATATTTCGCTTAAAACCATATCCAAGCCACATCTTATTATCCTTGATTAGCTTAAAAATCTCTTTGTAGGTTATAGCATTTTGATGACCTATGATGAGAAATTTCTTATCGTATTTGATAAGTTGAGCTACATACTCTCTGAACAAAGAAAATGGTGGATTGGTTATAACGATGTCGGCTTGTTTCAATAATTCAATACTTTCTTTACTACGAAAGTCCCCATCTCCTTTAAAGTGCCTAATACCAATTTCTTCTGGATCAGGTATGTTGTTTCTGTTTTTATCCCCATCATATTCTAGGTAAATAGCGTGTTCTGCATCGTTTTGACTGAACAAATCCATATTCTGGTTTTTGTAACAAGATGAAATTAATTTCTTCAACGCCAACTTTTCAAAGTTATAGGAAAAGTAATGAAAAAAATTGCTAACACGCGGGTCATCGCAATTGCAATAGACAATTTTGTCTTTGAATTGACTTTTATAATGTCTTAATTCTCGTTCAATGTCAGACAGTTGCGTATAAAACTCGTCCTTTTTAGACTTTGCTGCTTTATTTAATTGTCTGTTTTCGTTTGGCATATCCTAACTCTCTGTTTGCAAGATTTTTAAAATTCCGTCCGCTTAGATTACTTTGTTTAGAACACTAGAATTATACAGTAGAAAAGGTTTTGAAATTGAGGGGGAATAAAAAGGAGATGCCTACATTTCAGAATCCCGAATGTTGGCAAAATTCAGGATTCTATGCTTGCGCTAATAACCCGCCCGAGAAACCCGAATTCTTCAAGAATTTGGGTTTCTACGCCTGTAAATTAATAAACCGGCAAACTTGAATCAACATCCTCCGC
The DNA here is from genome assembly GCA_018648685.1 of Anaerolineae bacterium. Taxonomy (GTDB): domain Bacteria; phylum Chloroflexota; class Anaerolineae; order Anaerolineales; family Villigracilaceae; genus Desulfolinea. Next base: position 7,229 of record JABGQT010000055.1, on the reverse strand, counting down.
CCATTCATTGATCCCGCCTTCGAGATTTTTGAGTTTACGGAAACCCGCGCCGAGCAGGATTTCTATGGCGTAGAGAGAGCGGTTCCCTGTTCGGCAAAAGATGACGATCTCATCGGCTGTATTCAGCTCAGACATGCGGCTGGCTAGCTCGCCGTAAGGGATATTGACCGAATCCGGCAGATCCGAAATCTGTTGTTCGTGAGGTTCTCGCACATCAAGCAAAATGGGTTTGGATGGTTTTTCTAGCACATCTTTTAATTCAAGTGCGCTGATATCCCATTCAGAGGGCATTTCGTCGATATGGTGGCCAGGCACACCACAGAATTCTTCGTAGTCAATTAATTCTGTAATACTTGGGTTTTCGCTGCAAACAGGACACTTGGGGTTTTTCTTGAGTTTGACATAGTCAAATGTCATCTCCAGCGCGTTGTAGAGCAGTAATCTGCCAACGAGGGAGGAGCCGATGCCCAAAAGCATTTTGATCGCTTCGGTTGCCTGAATGGAGCCAATTGTGCCGGGCAAAACACCCAAAACACCACCTTCTGCACAGGATGGGACAAGATGTGGCGGTGGGGGTGATGGGAAAAGACAGCGATAACAGGGGCCTTCTTTGGCATAAAAAACACTAGCTTGTCCATCAAATTGATAGATCGAACCATAAACATTTGGGATGCCGAGAAAAACGGCTACATCGTTGCTTAAATAGCGGGTCGGGAAATTATCTGTCCCGTCGATGATGATATCGTAGCCGGTGGCGATTCTCATCGCGTTTTCAGTGGTAAAAGGCTCGTTATAGGTATCAATTTGAATGTGCGGATTCAAACCCAACATCCGCGTGCGTGCCGAATCCACTTTTAGTTTGTCGAGGGTATCGTGGCTGTGGATGATCTGGCGCTGGAGATTTGATGTGTCCACCACGTCGTAATCTACCAAACCGATTCTGCCGATCCCCGCAGCGGCGAGATAGAGAGAGATGGGAGAGCCTAATCCGCCTGTACCGATGATGAGCGCAGAGGAGGCTTTGAGCTTTTCTTGTCCCGATAATCCGACTTCGGGGATCAGGAGATGGCGTGAGTACCGTAAGAATTCTTGGTCTGTGAGTGTTGTCATAAGGCCTTGACCTATTTTCCACCAGCTATAGTGGGGATAATTCGCAAAATATCATCATCTTTTAGGGGTGTTTGTAATCCCTGTAAATTGCCGATAAAGTCTTTGTTTACGACGATTTGGATAGATGTATCGAGAAGCCCTTCTTTGTTGAAGAGATTTTTTGCTACAGATGGATATTTTTCGCAAAGTGAGTTGAGTGCTTCTGCAACGCTTTCTCCTTCGATGAGAATATCCGTATTTCCTTCTGTGTAATGGCGTAGGGATGTGGGGATTTTTATGATCGGCATAGTGATGTGATTATATTCGCTCGAGCCCTTTCTTCAAAGTATTTCTATGGTTTCTTCAATAAAGCCGTTGCGCTCTTCATTGAGTCGCCACGAACAGGATTCTGCTGCTTCTCCGTTTAGAACGCTAGTGATGATATAAGAAAAGTAAGGCGCAGCCCATTTTAGGTCAAATTCAGAGGGTTTGCTGGGATGGTCGGGATGTGAGTGAAAAACACCGATGATGCTCAATCCCATTTTTTCTGCTTCTTCGTCTGCTCGGATTATATCTTGTGGGGCAACGGTATAGCGATTGTGACGCGCTTCTTTTTCACGAGCGTTTGCAACAGGATAGATCGTGACGACCTGACGTGGGCCTGCTTCCGTGCCGAAGAGAAATCCCACCCCTTCTTCGGGATAAGATTTCTCTCCGTGTTCGTGGATTTTTTTGAGCAAGTTTTGTGGGATTTTGAGCATTTTTTAGTTACTGATTCTGCGAGGAGGGCGAATGTCTGACGAAGCAGTCTCCCTAATTAATGATGAGATTGCTTACCCTGAAGGGCACTCGTCGCTTCGCTCGCAAAATCATCACTTCCAAAGCTCTTCGTTGCTCAAATATTTATATCCAGCATCAGGAAAAATAGTCACGACAACGCCACTTTCAAGTTTTTCTGCGACGCGCAACGCTGCAACCGCTGCTGCACCAGAAGAAAGCCCAACAAAGAGACCTTCTTCGCGAGCAAGACGACGTACCATTTCGTGCGCGGCTTCTGTCTCAATCTCTACATAGCGGTCTGATAAATTCTCGTCATAAATGGCAGGGTGTTCCGCGCTCTGCATGTGTTTTAAGCCTTCCAGGCCGTGCAGGGAATTTGTCGGTTGTCCGGCAACTAATTCTATTTGTGGATTTTGATCGCGCAAATAACGCCCTGTGCCCATCATCGTACCAGATGTGCCTAAGCCCGCAACAAAGTGTGTAATTTGACCTGCTGTTTGGGTATAAATTTCGGGTCCCGTACTCTGATAATGCGCCATCCAATTTGCAGGATTGCCATATTGATTGGCGTAAAAATACTTTTCTGGCGATTCCTGAAGCATTTTGCGGACGACATTCATCGAGCCTTCTGGACCCTCAAGCGCGTCCGTCAAAACAAGTTCCACGCCGAGAGCGCGTAAAATGGATATTCGCTCTTGACTGGCATTTTCAGGGAGCGCGAGTGTGACGGGGATTCCCATCGAAGCACCGAAGGTGGCGTAGGCGATTCCTGTATTTCCGGATGTTGAATCGAGCAGACGTTTTCCTGGTTTTAGCTCTCCGTTGGCGATAGCGGTTTGAATGATATTAAGGGCTGCGCGGTCTTTGATCGAGCCGCCGGGGTTGAACCATTCGGCTTTGGCGTAAATGCTCACAGAGGCAGGCAAGCCCAAGGTTATACATTGAAGCGGCAAGAGGGGCGTATTCCCCACACGGGCAGATAAACTATCTACCTGTATATTCAAGGTTTTCTTTTCAATGGTAAGTGTATTCATCATTTTCTCTCTTAAAAAATAACAGCTAACAGAAATAAAAAAAGATAGTGCGAAGGCACATCAATTTGATGCGGAATTCGTCCACTATCTTTCAACTGTTAGCTGGCTTTGAAGAGACGGCGGTTACGAACCCCGCCCCAGACACGAGCAATATTCTGTGTATTTCTCTCTTTGCTTTGTATACATAGTTGATATTCTACCAATCTTGTCCAATTTGTCAAGCGGAATTATTCCACCGCAGTATTTCAAGTTTGGAGTCAAAAGTTTCCAGACTTTTGCTTGTAAGCACCGAAATCTGGAGATTTCGGACATATTTAGAATTGCTTATTCGACCGTAAAGATCAATGTCTCATACGCGGAGATAGGCGCCGATAAGTCACGCTCGCCAAGATTTTTTTGCAAGACATACGTTTCGGGAAGCGCATACTCCTGCACGGCTTCGTCTGTCAGGTTGATGATGATCAAAATCCTTTCATCACCTTCGCTGCGCAACGCCGCAAAAAGGGCTGTTGTGCCCATATCTAAAATTGCTGTTTCTCCTGTGCGCAAAGCGGGATATTTTTTGCGGAGGGCGATCAGCCTGCGGTAGTGAGACAGGAGAGAAGCTGGATCATTTTTTTGTGCTTCAACATTTACGCTCTCATCGCCCGCTTCGCCCGTGTGCCAAGGCTGGGTTCCGCTAAAACCGCTGTGTGCCGCCCCCGACCATCTCATTGGCAAACGAATGTCTTCATCCGGTTTTTGCCCGAGCATCCCGATCTCTTCACCATAGTAAATATAGGGCGTGCCCGGCGCAGTCAACAGCATGGATGCGGCGACCTTTGCTTTGCCGAGATTGCCATAAAATTCACTCATTGCGCGGTTTTGGTCATGGTTTCTGAGAAATGTTGCGTAATTACCATCGGGCATATGCTCGAGTGTGAAATGATAGGCACTGTTGATACCTGTGTTCGAGCCGCCGTTGGCAGAGTTGATAAATCCCGATGCCAGCTCAAAATTGAAAACATGATCCAGTTCGTCGCCGGTATAGGTGCGGGCAATGGAGCCGCCTGCACCGTAAACTTCGCCGACTACGTAGGTTTCGGGGTTTGATCTTTTGTAGCGGATGTAAAAATCTTCGAGCCATTCGTGTGTGGCGAGGGTGTTTTCTGTCACATCCCCTTCTTCGATGAGATGTTTAATAGCGTCCAGACGAAAGCCGTCTACGCCGATCTCGTCGAGCCAGAATCGGGCAACCTGCTCAAATTGTTCAGTCACTTCGGGGTTGCGGTAGTTCAGGTCGGGCATCCCGCCCCAGAAGAGGGCATAATAATAGCCGTGATTTGTTTCATGCCACGTGCTCCCGCCCCAGCCTGGGTAATTCTCCGACCAGACATACCAGTCATGATAAGGGGATGCTGGATTATTGTTGGCATCTATAAAGAATGGGTGCTGGCTAGATGTATGGTTGAGCACAAGGTCTATGATGATGCGGATATCGCGTTTGTGGGCTTCATCGAGGAGATTTTTGAAATTGTCCATTGTGCCGTATTCGTGGTTGACGGCGTAATAGTTGAGCACATCGTAGCCGTGATAGGAAGGCGAGGGATGAATGGGCATCAGCCAAATAGCATTGACGCCGAGGTCTTCGAGATAGTCGAGTTTGGCGGTGATGCCATTGAAATCGCCGATCCCGTCGTTGTCTGTATCGTAGAAGCTGCGGACAAAAATCTCGCAGAAGATGGCATCGTCCCACCAGTCATTTGGCGGTATCTCTTCACTAGCCGGAGATGTTGCTTTAACGGGAGCAGGTGCAGGGTCAGGGGTGCAGGCGGAGGTGATCGCAACTACAAGAATGATGAAGATGAGAAGATGTTTTTTCATGGGGTGATATTTGGGGGATTGATCCAAAAAAACAAACAATCCCTGAGCGAAGTGACGAACGAAGAGAGGAATATAGACGAAGGACGGAGTCGGTAGAACCGCTCTTCGTCTACACCTTCGCTGTCGCTACGGTTTCGCTCAGAGACTGGAATAAAAAAGGCGGTCAAATTTGACCGCCTTTGAGATTATCCTTTGACACCGCCGGAGGTGAGACCGCCGACGATCTGTTTTTGGAGGGCGATAAAGATGATCGCGACCGGCAGTGCGACGATGACGGCCATTGCCGCGAAACGGTTCCAGGGGATGCTGTTGGCGTATTGACCGGTCATATTATAGAGGGTCATAGCGAGGGTGTAGTCTTGGGGTTTGGTGAGGAAAAGCCATGAGATGGCGAATTCTTGCCAGTGACCGATGAAGCCGATGAAAAAAGTAACGGCGAGTTGGGGAACGGCAAGAGGCAACATGATGCGGAAGAAGATTTGGTTGGGGTCTGCGCCGTCTATAGCAGCGGCTTCTTCGAGGGCTTCGGGGATGGTGTCGATATAACCTTTTAGATTCCAGACAGCGAAGGGGAGTGCTCCCGCGATCATGGAAATGCCTACGCCGTAGAGGGAATCTCGGAGATTGAAAACTATTTTGCCCGCGCCAACCGCACAGGTTGCAAAGGGGGCGAGTGCCATTACGCCTTCGCCACAATCTGCGAGACGAACGCTGTTCATCAAGAGGTATAGCGGTGTTGCGAGACCAATGGCGGGCATGAGGAGAGGAATAAAGACCATGACCATGAGCACTTGACGCATTTTGAATTTGAAGCGAGAAAATGCGTAGGCAGCAGAAACAGCAACCAAGACGGCAAGTAATCCTACAACGCTGGAGAGAACGACACTGTTCCGCAAAAGCTCGATAAAACTGACGGGATTGGCAGTAGGGTGATCGAGAACTTGCTGATAAGCAACGAAAGAAATCTCTTTGGGGAAAAGCTGCAAACTGGATGGGCGCGTTGTCTGTGAGCTGAGCGACATGGTGATGATATACATGATGGGAAACATCACGGTTGCGCCGATGGAGAGTGTCAATACTTGCAGAAGAAGTTGGCGCCAGAGGGGGAGGTCACGTCCGCTTGTTTCGCCAGATGTGTTCATGTTGAGAAAGCGGATAATGATATTTTTCTTTTTAGGCGTATGTTGTTGAGTTGTCATGATTAAGCCTCCGTATAAGATTCTGTTGCGCGGGTGATCCGATTGGTGATAAGGAAGACAAAGAGCGCAACAAAGAAGACGATCACGGCAAAAGCGGCGGCAACACCGAAGAGGTTCAGGTTACGAACAAGGTCGTAGGCAAAGGTTACTAGAATTTCTGTTGAGCGGGCTGGTCCGCCGCCGGTAAAGAAGTAAACAAAGGCAAATAAGTTAAATGATAGCGTAAAGCCATATATTGCAGCAGGGATCATCGCTGTTTTTAGGAGAGGGACAGTGATATTCCAGAATTGCTGCGTATTGGACGCCCCGTCAATGGAGGCAGCTTCGTAAAGGTCTTTGGGGATGCTTTGGAGCGCGCCTGTGGCAACGAGGGTCATAAAGGGCCAGCCCAGCCAGAAGTTGGCGATCATCATCGCGTAGTAAGCAAGAGGCAATGGTGAGTTGGGCAGAAGCCATTTTATGGGGGCGTTGAAGTCTTCGAGCCAGCGAAGGCGTACAGGGTCTGTTGCGCCAAAAAGTTCTACGACCGCCGTTAGAAATTGGTTCATTGCGCCATATTGTTCATGGAAGATATTGCGCCAAACCGTCGCGACAACAATGGGAGGGATGACGACAGGAAGAATATAAATGGCGCGATAAATGCGTTTCCCCCACAACCCAGGGATATTAAGCAAAACCGCGATCACAACACCTGCGGGGACGTGGAGAGCAACATTCGAGATTGCCCACCAAAAGTTATAAGTAAGAATACGAGCAAATTCAAAATTCTGAACAGGGAGCGCGTTCGTAAAAATATCTATATAGTTTTTCAAGCCGACTTGGTTTAGGTTTGGTGATGCCAAACCGTGCATAAGGTCTTTGAGTTGAAAATCTGTGAAGGAAATGATGACCTGATAAACAAGGGGATAAAAAGTGATGAAAGCCATCACGATAAATGCAGGAAGTAAATAAACGTAGGGGAGCGCAAAACGGCGGAATAAGACCCATCGATGTGCTTTTTTATCAGCTTCTGTCATTGAAAAATCCTCCAGAAAACAGGATAGAAACTTGATCCTTGTCCCAATGCTCTGCGTTGGGACATTATAAAGAGCTGCAACGCAGAGCGTTGCTATAAGGCGTTTTGGGTGAGTTTTGTCTGGCTGGAATAACTAGCGTGGACGAAATTTCCGTCCACGCTAGTTATATCATATTGCTAATTTACGAAGCTAGATTATTCGCTTTTGTTAGCGTTTGTGGTTGCTTCAGCGACCCAGTCAGCAGCGGG
>JABGQT010000197.1 GCA_018648685.1 Anaerolineae bacterium | reverse complement strand
ATAGTGTCTTATTTTTTATGTCCATTTTTCCATTTTCACCTGAGGCGGAACAGTCACCTATAATCCGATTGCTGTCTGGAAATTTACAAGCAAAACCGTATGTAATTTAGCTATCAATGTTTTTTTGTTATCCTTCATCAAGGTTCTTCTGTCTCCTAAAGCGATTTATGCTCAAAAGCAGTAATTTTGATCTTGCAATATTGACATTTCGTATAAATAAACCTTTTTTTATATGCCGGTCTGCCACGTACCACAAACACTTTCCTGCATTTCGGACATTTTGTAGCAAACTTCCCACAGTTTTTACACTGCCTTAATACAGATTGAGCCATCTTGCGAGCGATAATCTCCTCATGCCAGAAGGTTTTATAGACATGGACTATAGCTCCTACTATCGTAAAAAAGCCAATAAGCCAAACAATTCCTTTGATTAGTTCAGTGAAGGTCGGTTCGGAATCCCCTTGTTTTCGAAGCTTTCCCTGACAAGACGAACATTTTGCAGTGGATGACCATTCTTCTATGTTGGCTACTTCTGTACTCTGTGGTACATTAAAAAGACTCTTTTTTGTGATCTTAATCACCCCAATAAAACCAATAACAATAATCACTAAACACAATATGGGTACAATGCAACACCACATTAATATTTCAAAAATATCCATAATTCTTCCTAGAAGCCAGCTTTATTGTGACTTGAATTGCATCTAAGTAACTGGCTAACTAGGTGATAGACGGCAAAAACTTCTGCCTAATACTGTGTATAGACATTGTACATTTTCATCAACGCTTATTCAATATGTCGCTCCAGTATTACGATGCGCATACTTTCTAACATCCAACTTGACTTCACCTCGCTTAATCGCTAGAATCAAATCGTTGATGACTTCACAAAAAAGGAAAAAAATGAACGACGAATCTGTTCCCAGTCCCGGCGGGCGTGATAGGCGCCCAACTCTAATCTTCTCCTAGGGCAGATTCCGCTTTTCTATCGCCTTGGGGGAATTCAAAGGTGATTCCATGATCATAAACACAGACGAACTCTTAACTGTGCTTCAAGACGCGCTTGAGCGCGACGATTTTGATTCTGCTATTCAAATGCTCGAGGCTTTGCGTGGCCCTGACCAGGCCGTGCTTTTTTCAGAACTGGACGACGACGAGCAACAAGAATTGCTGCCCAAACTTGAGCTCTCCGATTCCGCAGATATTCTCGAGGATATGGATGACCCCGAAACAGCGAAATTAGCTGCATCCCTGCCTACAGAGACAATTGCTCGTATTGTTGATGAGATGGAACCAGATAAAGCCGCCGACTTGCTCGGAGACTTAACAGAGCAGCAAAAAGAAGCTGTTTTGGCCCGTCTCAACGATGCCGATGAAGTCCGCCCGCTCCTGATCTATCCTGATGAGAGCGCAGGCGGTTTGATGAACTCGGAGTTTTTCGCCCTAGGCCCTCAGATGACGGCAAAAGAAGCTGTTGAAAGCCTAAGATATTGGAGCCCAGATGGAGACGAGATCTACTATCTCTTTGTTATCGACGAAGATAAAAAACTCTGCGGGGTTGTTAACTTGCGCGCCCTGATTTTAGCGGCGCCGACAACTCTCTTAGAAAATATTATGGATAGGGATGTGATATCCGTTAATGTCAGCGAAGATCAGGAAGAATGTGCTCGCATAATGGCGCATTACGATCTTGCAGCGATCCCTGTTGTGAGCGAAGAAAATATCATTATGGGCGTCATCACCCACGATGATATCGTCGATGTTCTCGAAGAAGAAGCCACCGAAGATGTTTATCGGCTGGCGAATATTTCAGATAGCGAGTTGAATCCCGATAGTTCCATAAAAGAGCAGCTCAAAGGTCGTCTTCCCTGGCTTTATCTCAATACGATAACGGCCCTCTTTGGCGCATGGGTGATCAGCAACTACGAATACGTCATTGCTCAAGCCGCTGTTTTGGCCTTATTCCAGTCGGTTGTTGCCGGGCAGGGAGGGAATACCGCTAGCCAAAATATCGCTATGGCCGTTCGCGCCCTCGCAACCGAGCGCGTTGGTGCCAGAGCGCAGCGTCGTATTATTATTCGTCAATTTTTTATGGGATTATTGCTGGGGATTGCGGTCGGCACTGTCGTTGCTTTGGGCGTTTATCTTTGGCGCGGAAATATCTATCTTAGTCTTGTTTTGGGCGTGGCACTTGTCGCCAATCTCAGTCTCGGCTCGATGATCGGAGTTTTGGTCCCCCTAGGCTTGGAGAAAATCGGTGTAGACCCCGCTCTCGCTTCCTCTGTGCTGGTCACTGCGGCCACAGATAGCATGGGCTTCTTTATCTTCCTAAGCTTGGCGGCCTATTTCTTAAAATATATTCAATAAAAGAAGAACCCCGCTCCTACAATTTCAGTTTGCGAAAACACGTCATTGCGAACGAAGTGAAGCAATCTCCCTCTCAGGGTGGAGATTGCTTACCCCTAACGGAGCACAGGTCGGCGATAAGGCAGCCTCGCAATGACAAAATTGTGCTTTTAGTTTACCAATATGTGCCTTCTGCAGTATTTATCTTCGCTGATTTGCCCACATATTTGTACATTGTCACATTGCTGAATGGCTCACCCAAAATCCCGTCGTGGATCGCCCAGGAACGGAGCCGGATGCTCTGCCGCGCATTGGCTTGTCGGAAGACCGAAGAATTATCCAGCTTATCAACAACTTCTCCCGATTCGCGCGTGAATTCATCTTGAATCCGCTGCATCAACTTTTTCCCGGACTGATAGGTGAACCCGTAACGCTCAAAGATGATCGCATTATGATAATAAAGCGGCTCGGCGAAATACATATCATGTCCGAGATCGGCAACAAAGCCTTCGAAGGCGTTCGTAGCGGCAGCAAATATACTTAGCCCACTCCGTATTTGACCCGGTGTCAAGCCAAAATTAAGAGCGTCCCTTTCCGCTTCGATATTGCGCTGAGATGTCCC
>JABGQT010000201.1 GCA_018648685.1 Anaerolineae bacterium | reverse complement strand
ATAGTGTCTTATTTTTTATGTCCATTTTTCCATTTTCACCTGAGGCGGAACAGTCGGAATTATCCCCAGAAAAAAAGAAGATCAAATTAATTATTATCCTTGGCTTAACAGTGCTTTTACTTCTAGGGATCGCCGCTTATTTCTTTGCAAATAATATCTGATTTGTCACAAGACTTGTTTTTGGCTGCTATTTTTTGTAATATATCATTTGAAAGAAATATTTTGTTTTTGGGGACAACTGTGGAAGGTACGGTATGAGCGAACCATTTGTGCTAATTGTGGAAGATGATCGAGATATAGCAGCTCTATTTAGGCATGTTGTCGATATGGTCGGATACCGAACAGAAACCGCGCTTGATGGTCAAATTGCGATTGAAAGATTAACGAACAGCAAACCGGATATCGTTATATTGGATTTGAATCTGCCAGAAGTCTCTGGGGAAGAGATCCTAAAAAGAATTCGAAAAGATAAGCGTTTGGAGCAAACGAAGATCATTGTCGTATCAGCTCATGCAATTATTGCAAATACGCTGCCAGTAGAACCTGATTTGACCCTGCTAAAACCGGTCAGTATTGAGCAACTTTCGATCTTCATGAAAAGATTTGCTTTATCTGAGATATCTTTGAAAGACGCAAACCCTTGGGACAAAAACACAGGGCTTTATAACCAATCGTTTTTTATAAATCGCCTAAATAGTTCACTTAAACAATCTAAAGAAAACGAGCAGTATCTTTTTGCTATACTCTCATTCAAGTTGGATCAAAAACATAATTTAAACAATTCTCTGGATTCTAAACAATGGGTATCTCCCCTTCGGGAGACAGCAAAGTCACTCAAAGGAGCTATACGACCCACTGATACTTTTGCCAGTTTTGACCAGGATAATTTTTATATTCTACTCGAAAATATTCCACATATAGATATTCCCCTGGAAGTAGCTGCACGTATAAAAGAAATGCTAGAAAAGAATCTGGTCAACATCAACAATAAAGCTCAAACGCCTGTCGCTGTAGGGATCACAGTTTGCGATGGGAAATATAAGAATATTGACGAAATCCTTCAAGATGTAAAAAAAGCACAATCTCTTCTAACTAAATAGAGAAGAATGGTAGCTTTTCCCAGAGAATGCCATAGCTTTTTGCTAAGGCATTTTTTGTGTAAAAGATTACTCCCTTACGCACGACTATATTTTGAACAATAAGCCTTATTCGGAGTAAAAGGTCATATTTACGAGATGATGTCTTTCACTAGGACAAATTAGGGGATTAAAGTATTATTGATAGACATTACCCTAATTTTAAAAGGAAATAAAATGCAAATTACCAGACAAGCTGACTACGCAGTGCGTGCGGTTTTATACTTATCACGTTTGGGCATGGGAAACCGTGCCGCAACAAGTACCATTGCAGAAGATCAACATATCCCCCCCTCTTTTTTGGCAAAAATCGTCTCACAACTTTCTATTGCAGGCCTTCTTCATACTTCACGCGGCGCGCGCGGCGGTGTTACCCTCGCCCGCAATTGTGAAGAGATCACTCTTCTCGAAGTTGTCGAGGCAATCGACGGGCCCATCCGCCTAAATGAATGTGCCCATTCTGATGGCATGTGTGCCTTCGCAAATGATTGTCCTCTTGTCTCTATTTGGCAAGATGCACAACGTGATCTTGTAAATCGTCTTAGCAGTGCCAACTTTGCTCAATTTGTAGGAAAACAAGTATAAGATAGCGCAACCAAAATAATCTAAGCTGACTAAAAGAAAACTTCGAGAATCGAGATTCTCGAAGTTTTTTTATTCTAGCCCTCTCTTATAAAACTTAAACCTTTTGTTTCCTTTTTTCTAACACACGCCAGATATTATATGCACACTGAAGTTTTAATAGTATTCCAAATATAGGAGACAATAAATGAGCTACCATATCCGACCTTATGCCCACCGCCGCAACATGATGCGCCGCATGGCTGCCCAAAATAATGCTTTTACTTTGCGCGTTGATGTCCGCGAAGAAGACGAAAACTTTATCCTCACCACTGCCGTTCCCGGTTTGAGCGCAGATGATCTAAATATTCAGATTCTTGACAACGTCGTCCGCATCGAAGGCGAATATAAAACATCTGATGGTGAACATCTCTTGCGCGAACTACCCGAAGGCAAATTTATCCGCACGCTGCGCCTCCCCAGCGAAGTAGATGCTGACCAAGTAGAAGCCAAGATCAAAAACGGAGTTCTGACCCTCAGCCTGCCCAAGGTCGAATCAGCACGTCCGAAACAGATCGAAATTTTGGCGAAATAAGTTTTATCCAACTCAAATAATCCGTTCCTTTTGAAGGAACGGATTATTCTTTTAAAGGCATCAATGAAGTAAAATTCAGGAAAAGAAAAAAGGAGAAAGTCTATGAAAAAACAAATCATCCTAATATTATTGATCGCCTTCCTTCTAGCGGGATGTGGCGGCTCCGCCGCAACGGAACCGACTCAAGTTCCTACGCTTGCTCCCACTGAAACACCAGTACCGGAACCCACGCTGACACCCACACCCGAAATCCCCCTCGCGCTACTCGTCCTCCCAGCCGATATGGACCAGGAAACCTCCGACATTTACCAAACCCTCGTCTACGATCTCGCGCAAAGTGCAGGGATGCGTTTTCAAGTCCGTAATACGCTCACAATGGAAGACCTTGAACCATCGCTACGCGTCGTTATCGCCCTTCCCCCTGACCCTGGCCTAATGGAATTAGCCCCAGCCGCACCCCAGGCACAATTTCTTTCCGTCAACATCCCCGATATGGTCGCGGGCGGGAATTTAAGCGTTCTCGCAAATACAGAACGCCCCGATATTGCAGCCTTTCTCTCTGGCTATATCGGCGCAATGATCACTGTCGATTACCACACCGGGCTGATGATCCCCAAAGATGATCCTGTCGGGCAGGTCATGCTCGCGGCTTTCCGCAAAGGGCAAGAATATTATTGTGGTCTCTGTTCGCCCTGGGCAGGCCCCTTTAACGATTATCCGCTCTTCGTCGAGGTTCCAGCAGATGCACCCCTGAACGAGTACAACGCTTACGCCGACTACCTTGTCAATCACACGGTCGAAACGATGTATGTATCCCCCCAATTTGCCACCCCAGAGTTGCTCACTTATCTCTCCAGCAGCGGGACATTGATCATCAGCGATCTCTCTCCAGGGAGAAAATATGGGAATTGGGTTGCGACCATCCAACCCGACGTAATTCATGCGATCCAAAATACTTGGCCCCAACTCGTCGCAGGAACTGGCGGGGTGAATATCACATCGCCCCTGATTTTGGCAGATGTTAATCCCGAACATCTTGATGCCGGAAAACAAGCAGTTGCACAAGACGTTCTCAGCCAGCTACAAGCAGGACAGATTCTAACGGGTGTCAATCCGTAAATCTTTTTCAAAAATATGCAGAAAGAAAAATGGCCGCTATTTTGTCTAGCGGTCATTTCCTTTTAATTCTAGTGGCTCTAGGAATTCTATTGTATTTCTTAATTGCTTGTAGTATGTTTTAAAGGAGGTGAATTATGAAACTATCAACTGAAGAAATCAAATTCCTACAAATTTTAGCCGACGGACGCAGAAAAACTTATGTTCACATCGTGAAGGGATTCGGTCAGCCACTTACCCCTATGGCACCGACCTTCACAAATCGAATCGCAAAGCCGTTGCTCAAACTCAAGCTCATAAAAAAGGCAGGGGTTTTGAGAGATGGGTATAAAATTACAGATAAAGGGCTTGCAGCACTAAAGAAATAGACGCCTTATACAGTTAATTTTCTTTGAGCAAAAAATCTCCATCATCCAACACCCCATCTAAAATCACCTTAATTGCTGGGGAATGCTCAGGCGATAAACGCTTCAAGGTAAAATCCTGCAAGAGCGCATGGGATGTTCGCACGCCCGTCTCAAGATATTCGCCGAAGGACAAAGATGAGAAATAAAGCTGATAATACAAAAACCTTCGGGCATTATGTTTAAACTCCGTGGGGACTTCAATGCTTTCAGCCTTCAACATTTCAGTCAATTTTTCGCCGTAAGTCTCCACACTTTCGGGGAAGAAAACAGTCGGGTATTGCGTAAAACGCGCTTTCCCCGCACAAAGCACGGGCTCGCCCATAATGGAGGCTTCCATGCCGATGGTCGAGTTATAGATCATCGTGAATTTTGCGCGCTGGATTAACTCGTACGAACTCAAAGTTTCATGCGGCGGAACAAAAATCACATTTGGCTCATCGACAGCATTCCGCTTGGCGACCCAATTTGCAACCGTCTCCAAACTCGCTTTTCGCAGGCGCATCTCGTCGGGATGGGCGCGGATGACAAAAAGCGTATCATGATTTCCCTTGATAACTTCCAAAACCGCATCCAGCCACGTGAACATATCTTCAAAAACAGTATTCGCATGCGGCTGGCTTGTATCAAAAATGACATTGGTAAAGATCGGTACAATTTGTTTGAACTCCGCTGCTTTTGCCAGAAAATCTTCATCCAAACCTTTCATGTTTGCCCAGAATTTCATCCCGGCCATTGTGAAATTGCCCTGAAAACGTTTCGAGAGATATTCATCGAGACGGGCATTTTGGGCATCAGTCAGTTCAAATTCATCGGGGATGTGGAGGGGATAGGCTGTCGCTTCGCCTTCGGTGAAAAAGACTGTTTTGGGACGCATACCAACTTCGTGCGTGAGGGCTTTTATCCCGTGTTTGCGTGCTATAAATTTTGCTGTCGCTTCGGGATACATCTGACCGTTAAAGACGACCACAGCCCGAGGCTGTGTCTCTTTAATAAGCGATTCGAATTCCTGAGCAATATTCCACGCCGAGCGGATATATTCGCGCAGCAGATATCGAGTCGATTCATCGTCATTGAGATGGTGTCGTCGCAGAATCCAGCGCAAGCCGGGCAGGGAGAGTTGTCCTAGCGGTATCCCGTTGAATTCGAAATCCATTAATTCGGGGAGTGGCAAGTTGACTAAAGAGCGATCCAGTTCTTCATCCGCATTAAAAGAGAAAGTTTTTGCATCCGCGCTGGTGTAGAGCGTTTTCGATTGATAAATGCAGGAAGCGCAGGGGGGGGGGTGGCTGACATTGTCGCGATTTGTGCCGAGCACGCAGTGGGTCATGCCGCTTTTGCAGGCAAAAAACTGGACGGGGATGCCCTGCAAACGAAAGGCCCAGGAGGTGAGCAGGTGAAAGGCGGCGTTCCAGGAGAGATCGTCGATGCCGGAGGAGGCTTTAAAGAAAATAACAGGTGCGCCCTCGGCAGCGGGAACGGCTTTGGCAACACGACGCGCCATCTTCCAAATTTGAAGATTATTGAGATGACGGGTGAGACGGCGTTGGATATTTTGGGTATAGAAATTAGAGAGTTTAGAAAGCATTTTATTCTTCAAGATGATCTGTAATCAAGCCGCTAAGAAAAGCTTGCTGGTTGTGAAATTTCATTTTGATAATTCCACCGTTTTGAATTTTGAAAACCTTATTATACAAGCTAAGTTTGTGCATTAGGGTTTGAGTTGGCTTAAAAGAATTCAGTAGTAGAAGCAATATAAGGGCACTGCCTTTGTGAACAATTTGGTTGCGACGTAAGAATAAGTTTTGTTGAAAAAAAGAACAGCTCATCATTCGATGGCCTGTTTGCTTTTGTATAACAAATTATGAGCTAGATTCTTCGGGACGTCGTGTAATGTTCCCCTTTGATTTTCCTTTATCTGCCCCACTTAGCCTAATCGCTTGCTTATGACCTTCCTCCGTAAAAAGCAAATCCGCTATGCCTATCATAACCATAGAATAGAGATCGAGTTCATCAAAGAATAAATCCGCATTCTCTTGAGCCCGTCGAGATGGAGAAAATAAAAGCTCATCCTCATCGGCATGAATAAAATTTAAATCAACTCGTTTTATATCTTCATCATAAAGACCGCTTGCCCTATTCGTTACCTCTAAAAAAGCCTTGCCATCTTTGTGTACAATTCTTACACTTAAAATATTGGGTTCAACCCAATCCTTGTATCTTTCTTTAAGAGATGTTAGTAAATCAAAAGAAAAAGCATAGGATTGTAAATAGGTAACTATGTCATCTAATTGATTTATTAATAACTCGAGTTCTCTATCAGTATTTTCTGTGATGCCAGTGTGAGCAAATTGATTACGCGTTTTTCTAGCATTTTGCACGATAGAATCATAAATATCCACTCCTTCCCCTGCTTGTTCTTTGAATCTTCCCCACAACCTTACACTTCCTTGCGCCCGGCTATCTGCTTCCATTCCAATAGCCAAAGCTGACGCACGTAGAGCTCTCTCAAATGCAATATATGATTTGAGAAATTTATTTTGGGTTGTGCTATGTTCACTGTCATCTTTTTCGGGCTTAGCATAAGCTGTAATCGAAGCTTCCAATAAAGGTGTTACATCAATCTCAAAAAATGTTTGAAAAACTTCAATGGCAGCATCTCTTACCCCATCCAAATTATGTAATTCTGGAACCATACCATTTCCAGAATGGTATAGCTCATTTCTCAGCATGTGGTACCAAATTATCTCTGCGGTAGATGATTCTATTGGAATATCGCGGGTTTCCGTGAAATATTCGAAAAATTCTATTTTGGTGTGATAGTTTTGTAACCACTTTTGAACATCATCTTTAGGAAAGGTTGCGCCCCCTCGAAGTTTTGGGTTCAACTGTAAGTAAGTTGTAATAGCAACTTCTATTGCATTATCAAAACCAATAAGTGCAATTCGCCTATCAACATCAGAAGTTCCACGATAGTGGCTCTCAGCATGTTCTATGAGTTCATAAGGGCCACGTGCCCAAGCTGATAATTTCATCGGTAATTTCTCTCAGAATGTTTCTGGTAATTCTAAAAAGCATAGAATTTATCGTGATGATTATACGGTAAAACAATCCTAACGTGCTGAACATAGTAAGCTTTACCAACTTTTATTTTCTTCATACTCCAATCTTTCCAACAAGTCTCCGCTGACTTCCTTGAAAAGAGCTTTATTCTCTTCACTAAAATGATTTACCCATCCGCCCGTCTTCCCTGAACGGAAGGTATGGCTCTTTTTCGGGTTGATTGCTTCGATAAGAATCTCCAGCGCCTTATCTCTCGGCGTGGGGATTTTATATCCCGTTTTCTCAACTTCATCGAGCATAGCGAGCAAGGTTTCATCCCGATTATTTATCAAATCTTCAAAGCGGATGCACATGACGTGCTCTTGGTCGAGCCACTCGAAAACGCCTTCATAACGCTGAAGAACGCTGACCATTTTTAGCCCATTCTGGTCTATGCCCGTAATCGCTACTTTAAGACGTGCATCAAAATCAGGCAGGGAATTGTAGTAATCATGCATCCCATGCCCCTTGTGCATATCTGTGGCAAAGAAAACTTGTGAGACGAGCATGTCACGCGGGTCACGGTAGATGAAGTAGTTCACACGTTCTGGTTTTGCGATAACGGCCAGATTTTCGGGGGATGCTTCGATGTAGCCCCAGCTGATGGCATGACGGGGCTGGCTACGCAAATCAGCAGCAACTTCATTCGGCTCGCGGCGACGTCCGTTCTTTTCAATGGTGCGTACAGGTTCAGCAACCGTATACGCATAAGGCATGATCTGCGTAAAACCATTCAAGATTTGGAGCAGGAGATGCGATCCGCTTTTCGGTTTGGAATTGCCGAAGATGGGTGGAGCTTCGCCAAAAGATAATCTCCGCCAACGCAAAACCGCCTGAGCATATTTGCCCGGTTCACGGAGTTTTTGGCGGAGAGTATTTTTAAGAGACATAAAAGGCATCCACAGATTATACAGATTTCACAGATTTTTTCTGCGTAATCTGTGAAATCTGTGGATAATCAAAGGCGGGATGACCCCGCCCCTACCAAAATAAATTTATTTTACGCGGCGCAACTTCTCGCGCGGTCCCATTTCGCTTTCGTAGACCTTTTTCACGCCATCGCCCAAACCCTGCTCGGTGACACGGATGTATTTGACAAGTTTGCGGAAACCACCCGGCTCCACAGATGCGGATTGGTCACTACCCCACATGGAGCGATCAACGGTGATATGGCGTTCGACCATGCAAGCGCCCAAAGCAACTGCCACGACCGAGGGGACCAAGCCAACTTCATGCCCGGAATAACCGATGGGGATATTCGGGAATTCAGCTTTCAGAGTTTCGATCATTTTCAGGTTCAATTCGTCGGGAGCGCATGGGTAGGAGCTGGTCGAGTGCATCATGCCCAAATTCTCTTCACCGACAGCTTCAACACCCTTACGGATTTCATCCATCGTGGACATACCCGTAGAGATGATGATCGGGCGTCCCGTTGAACGGACTTTTTCCAAGAGCGGATAATCGGTCAATGATGCAGAAGGGAGTTTATAAGCCAGAGTATTGAAGCCCTCCATGAAATCCACGGAGCCTTCATCCCAGACCGAGACGAACCAGTCGATCCCTTTTTCTTTGCAGTAGCGGTCAATTTCCTGGTATTCGTCCACACCAAACTCAACCTTATAGCGATAATCAAGATAGGTGATATAGCCCCAGGGTGTCTGGCGCATTTTCTTCTGCTGATCGAGCGGGGTGCAAACTTCAGGGGTGCGTTTCTGGAATTTGATCGCATCCGCTTTGGCGTTTACCGCTGAATCGATCATCTTTTTTGCAAGATCTAAATCGCCGTTGTGGTTGATACCGATCTCGCCGATGATATAAGCAGGATGCCCATCACCGACCAATTTATTACCAATTTTCAATTCACGAGCCATTTTTTCACCTCTTCTAGGGTGCCTTTGCGAGGGAGCTTTACCGCCGAAGCAATCTCATCGTTAAAAGTGAGACTGCTTCGCAAAAAGACGCTCGCAGAGACATAATTATTAAATTCTACTCAAAATCAAATCACAAATCTCACGGACAGCCCCAAAGCCGCCCTTTTTCTCCAAAATAAAATCTGCTTTCTCCAAAACTTCTTGCGAAGCATCGGATACGGCGACTCCCCAGCCCACAAGGGGGAAAGCGGGAAGATCGTTTAAATCGTTGCCGACAAAGATCGTCTCCGACGGGTCGAGCTTGCGTTTGGCTTGCTCCCGTTTAATGATCCCTGTCTTGTCGTCAACACCTTGCTCGTAAGGGATTCCCAGCTTTTTACAACGTGCCGCCACAACGGGATTTTTCTCTTTTGAGACGACAATCACATCAATGCCTGCTTTTTTGAGCATCCCGATGCCAAATCCATCGCCACGGCTGGCGGCAACTGTCTCTCGCCCAGTTTCATCTGTCCAGACGCGGTTATCGGTGAGTACCCCGTCAAAGTCGAGAAAAAGTGCTTTAACAGTAGCAGGCATCGGGCGGCGGTCGGGTCCGGGCGAGACGAAGTTGAGCGTCCCAAATTTGACCAGCCATTCGTACTTTGCCCAATCCGAGAGATTGTCAATATCCACCGTGTAATCGGGGTTGATCATGAGCGGAAAAATCACATCACCCGTCATAGATTTTTTCTCAAGAATGGCAGCGGGGCGGATGGCGTCTATATGCCCGGTCTGCCAATAAATGGGCGGGAGACTCTGGCGAGGTGCGTTAAATGGTTCTGCGATTCCATCAACATCAAGCAGGTTTTTCATCGCTGCTTTCTCGCCATCGGGCAGACGCCACATTTTATGCGGGTTTTGCCCCGCCGGAACAACGCCGCGCACCGAATCTGCATCAGGATTGTTGAGCAGGATGCGAATGGCATCGTCCACGCAATTAACAGGGCGGATTGGCGATGTGGGACGCAATTGAACAACCACATCGGGGTGATAATTTTCGTTTTCGGCGAGCCACTCAAGGGCGTGAACGTAAACGGGCAGATCAGTGGTGTTATCTTCGGCAAAAACGGATGGGCGCATGAAGGGCGTTTCTGCGCCATATTCGCGAGCAACTTCGGCGATCTCGTCGTCGTCGGTGCTGACGATTACGCGTGTAACAAGCTCCGATTTCAGCCCGGCAGCAATGCTGTAGGCGATCAGCGGATAGCCCGCAAAATTGCGGATATTCTTTCGCGGAATACCCTTCGAGCCGCCGCGAGCAGGGATGATAGCAAGTATCTCAGTCATTTTTTAGATTTGTATCCACTAATTTTCTCAAAATCGGCTTGATGGGAGGGCTTATATCCTTTGGTAATTTTGAGAGTTCAAAATATTGAAAATCATAATGCTCACCATCAAGAAGATTTATATCTCCTTGAGTGCCACGAGTGATGTAAACAATGGAAATATTATAAACTTCTTCACCGCTGGGGTAGCGATAATACAGCTCTTCGCCTGAAAAAACATCGAAAAGGGTCAAACCATCTGCTGTAAGACCAGTTTCTTCAAGTAATTCTCGTCTGGCGGTTTCTTCGGTGGTTTCTCCTAACTCCATTGCTCCACCAGGGACACCCCACATATTGCTATCAGAGCGTTTCATCATCAGTAATTTGTTTTGAGAATTTAGTACCAAAACGGTGGAGCCAACCATTATCAGAGGGCTATTACCAACATGTTTTCGTAAGCTATTAATATATTCCATTGTTTTGGCTGATTACTGACCACTGTGCACTGAACACTGTCTTACCAAGCCGTCCAGCCACCATCGACGACGACATTATTGCCCGTCATATACGATGATGCTTCAGACGCCAAGAAAAGGAGCGCGCCGTTCATTTCGTCTTTATTCGCCATGCGTCCCATGATGGTTTTTTCGGAATATTTGCGAGTAAAAGTCTCGTTGTGGTTATTGAAAACACCGCCGGGGGTGAGCGCATTCACGCGGATATCCGTGCTGGCATAATATGCCGCCAAATATTTCGTAAAGCCCATCACGCCAGCCTTCGTCGTCGTGTAATAAACGGGTTTATACGCCACGCGGCTGCCATCGTCATTCAGGTAAAGTCGTTGGTCGGGGCCGTTCAAACCATAGGTCGAGCAGATATTGATGATGCTGCCCTTCTCCGCTTTCACCATCGGCTTTACACACGCCTGCGTGACGATGAACATCCCTGTCAGGTTGACATCAACAGCGGCTTTAAAATCTTCGAGCGGATAGTCTTCAAATGCGCCCGGAGCGATGCCTTTGGATGAAGCATTGGCATCAAATTTGGGATCAAGGGCGGCGGAATTGACGAGGATGTCGAGACTCCCGAAGTTTTTCAACGTCTCAAACACCATCTCTTCAGCGGATTCTTTGCGCGTCACATCCAGCCCGAAACTTGCTGCCGCGTAACCGGCATCTGCCAGTCCCTGAGCAACTTCTTTCGCAGCATCTTCGGCAATATCTGCCACAACAACATTTGCGCCACCCTCAGCAAACGTGCGGCAAAATTCTGCGCCGAGCAAACCGGAGCCGCCGGTCACGATAGCCGTTTTCCCCTTTAGATCAAATTTTTCTTGAATGGTCATAATCTACTCCGTATTGCGTAGTGCGTAGTGCATAAAATCTTGACTATGAGCAAAATCATTACACAATACGCTTTACGCACTATTTAGTATATAAATTCCCTAAGCCCGATTTCTCAACTAGGGTCAACCCCTCGGTCATTTCAGCAAACCATGCCTGAAACTCAGGAGATTCATCATCAGGGGGGAAGAAAATAGCCATTGCAGCCTCTCCTGACTGGAGCGATTTGGGTTGTGCATCCCAAAGCCGATAAACAGGACGATCTATCCAGAAATAAACAGCGGTAGGCTGATTGGTATGGATTTCAACATCATCCGGCAAATTGCGGAGTGTTTCCATCACCATCGATTCTCGCCAGCGCCAGGATGCAAATCCGTGCGGGCTTTCTTGCAAAGCTTTGACAGTACGCACTTGTGCTATGGAAAAAGTGACCAGCAAGAAAAGGACTAGCGCGCTTGCGAAAATTCTTCTAGTAATTTTACCTTGTTGAAAGAGAGAATGGATAAAGAAAACCAATATTACTAAACAAGCAACATAAACCGGCGAAAGGATGCGATCATTAAGCGGCGTCGCAGCATCGAAAAAGCTGAGTGAGACCAGTAACGCCCCCATATAGCCAAAAATGTAGAGAGCCGTGGCAAAGGGGATAATTTCAAGACTTGTTTTCTCCTGACGGAAGAAACAGCGCCATCCGCGCCAGAGAAGCCATAAAAGTAAAGCAATAGCAATAACAGAAAGAATAATAGTGAGAAATAAATAATTTTCAATCCAGCCTGAGCGCAAATCTTGCAAGGGAATCAAAAAAGAAAAGAACTCTTGTAATCCTCGTTGAGCATTCTCGACAGTGACGGGATGCCATTCAATCGTGCGATTGGTTGCGCTCCCACTGACGAGTTTGTTGCGTCCCATCCACACGAGGATGGGGGGCAATGCGCCAGTAAGGAAAAAGGCTAAAGAAGAGAAGCGTTTTCGCCAAGTCGGGCGCAAAATAAGAATGGCAATGATAAATGTCGCTAATAATGACAATGCGGCATAACGGGTTAGATAAGAGAGGGCGGTTAGAGCACCTGCAAGAAAGAGATATTTATTTTCACTCCATCCATTTTTTGTCATTGCGAGGAAGGCTTTAGCCTGACGTGGCAATCTCCCTGACCGTCGTGGAGATTGCTTCACTTCGTTCGCAATGACATTTTCATTTGTTTTTTTTCTATTCCTGTGTTCTTCTTTTTCAAAATAAGAATAAAAAGCCAAAAATGCCAACAAGCTCACAAAAATATATAGTGGTTCACTTAAGGCTTGGGCGTGAAGACGTATAAGTGCAGTATTTGATAAAAATAAAAGGGAGAGAAAAATTCCTACCAACCGGGATTTGGTCATTTTATAACCAAATAATCCCAAAATCCCCGCGTTTGCGCCAAAGACGAGAATATTAAGAACACGCGCACTACGATAAGGATCAATATCAAAAATACGACTGATCGTTGCAAGTGAAAATGAAAAGAAAGGGGGCCAATGTGTAATGGGTTCTGTAGCTGTAGCAAGCCAAATACGGGTAAAACCCTGCCCATTTAGGAGAGCACGAGCGGCTGCAATATAGGAGATGGCATCATCTATCAGCCCCAAACCAGAGGGGGTGCTGATTTTGAGCAGCCAAATTCCACTCGCAGTGAGCAAGCCTAAAACAAGGGCGAAAACGGGTTTTCTATCCATAGAAAAGAAAAACCTGACAGGCTTCTTTTTGCTCTAGCTGGATTTGTACCCCTTCGGAGCACGGCAATCCAGGGGGATTACAAATCCCCTAAGAGCGCGAGAAAACCTGTCAGGTTTGATACGATTAGTTATTCAGCAAGAAACCTTGCTCTTCCAAATATCCGATAATTTTTAGAGCGTTCTCTTCGGGGGTAATTACGTCACCAGTGACGGTAATTTCAGGGTTGATGGGTTCTTCGTAGGGATCATCAACGCCGGTGAAACCTTTGATCTCTCCACGGCGAGCCATTGCGTAGAGACCTTTCACGTCGCGGGCTTCACAGACTTCGAGAGAAGTGTCAACGTGGGTCATCAGGAAATTGCCATCAGGCACGAGTTTGCGAGCTTCGTTGCGAGCGTTGCGGTAAGGGCTGATTGCAGCACAAATCACGTTGCCGCCTTGGCGAACGATTTCGCCGGCAACATAACCAATGCGCATAATATTGGTGTCGCGGTCTTCGGCACTAAAACCAAGACCCTTGGAGAGATGCGTGCGGACAACATCACCATCAAGAACGGTGAGACGTTTTCCACGTTCGAGCAAAAGATCAGTAAGCGCACGGGCTGTAGCAGATTTACCAGAGCCACTTAAACCCGTGAACCAGATGCAGAAACCTTGTTCATGTTTCGCAGGATAGGATTCACGCAAAATTTCAGCGGTCTCAGGGCGCGTAAACCATTCAGGGAGTAATTTGCCTACAGCAAGATAATCATCACGAACCTGCGTGCCAGAAATAGTAAGAACTTTTGCACCTTCTGGGGTTTTTCCAGCTTCCACATATTCATTGGTGTCGGGCAAATAAACCAGCCACTTGAAAGGAACCATTTTTACGCCAAGTTCTTCTTCGTGTGCGCTGAGCATTTCCTGCGCATCGAAGGGACCATAGAAAGGCTGGCCGGTGCTATCGTTGCCGGGACCAGCGTGGTCGCGTCCAACGATTAAGTGATTTGCACCGTGATTACGGCGGATGATGGCGTGAAGCAGAGCTTCACGGGGGCCAGCCATACGCATTGCCAAAGGCAAAAGGCTTAGGCGGGTGGATTTCTTGTCGTAATAACTTTCGAGCAGGGCTTTATAAACACGAACGCGGGTGTAGTGATCTACATCGCCGGGTTTGGTCAGACCAACAACGGGGTGAATGAGCAAGGAGCCACCAATTTGTTTTGCAGCACGTTTGGTCAACTCTTCGTGAACGCGGTGAAGCGGATTGCGAGTCTGGAAAGCGACAACATTTTCGTTGCCAAGTTCTTCCAATTCTGCGCGGACTTCGGCAGGGGTTTGGCGAATGCCTACGAAATCGTAATACTTGGGCAAATTGATGATCTTCAACTCACCAGAAATACAAACCTTGCCCCAGCGAGACATTTCAGAAACCATCGGATGACGGGAATCATTTGTGCCGTAGCTCAAACGAGCTTCTTTCTCTGCATCCCAAGTGTAGATCTCTTCGAGTTTCATGATACCGATCAGATCATTCAGCGAATTGCGAATGACAAGGTCTTCACCAACAGCGGGAAGCTCGGTAGGATCAGCGGTCAACGTGATAGGGAGCGGGAAAAGCGTCCCGTCGATCAAACGCATATTTGCCAACACATTTTCATAATCGGCTTTGCCCATAAAACGATCTAAAGGCGAAAATGCACCTGTAGCGAGCAATTCCAAATCGTTCAATGCGCGTGCAGAAATCTGAATAGCTTTTAAACCTTTTGTGCGTTCGATCAATACATCGCGTTCTTCACCGGTCGCGACCAAATTTACTAATTCGCCACCATAAGGGGCGATCAACTTACTCGTAGACATAATTCTCCTAATTTATATTCAGTGACTGAATTTTAGACAAACGCCGCTATTATACTCCTTTTATCCCCCTGTACAATAGCTATCCTCTGTCAAAACGCGCATTTCTGGGGTGAGTTCCATCCTTCTCAGCGATTCGCAGGCTTGTCCGAATACAAAATCATCATTAATGAAGGATGCGATCTCCCGAACGCGTTCCCCATCCCCAAGCATAGCAGATGCCTGGATAAATGACAGCCACTCGATAGAATCCTGCGGCACGCTCCCCTTTTCACGCGCCTCCGTGTCGAGAGCAGCTACCAACTCCCAGTCGCCTTTTTGACGCGCCAATGTCGCTTTTTGGTAGATGTAGCACCAAACGTGAGCAGGTTCGGGTCCAAAAACGATTTCCGGGTGAAAAATCAGCTATATTTTCACTCTTGCACAATATCTTCACATAAAATCTCGACAACTTTCTCATAATCATATGGCTCAGAATAGATAGCTCCTCTGCCCAATTCATTGCACAAAAAGAAATGTGTGTCAAGATCCTGTTTGATATAAGAAGCAGCTTTTTCAGCTTTTTCTATTTCGCCAATGACAATATAAGCCTCTAAAGACGATAACCACTCAGATGGGTCTTGCGCGCGTAATTCTAAAGCAGAGGCTTCGTCGGCAAGCTGTGCTACTGTATCCCAGTCTTCCATTTGCTTAGCAAGGTTCATTTTTTGATAAAAATAACACCAACCATGTTCAGGTTCTGATCCAAAAATCTGCTCAGGGACTTTTGCAGGAGAATGGTACGCATCAATTTGGGATATTTGTGAATAAGGTGCAGCATTAGTGAAACTACCATCCCTTGAAAAGCCGGGCAGCTCCAACTGACGCCCATCTAATACATGCAAACAAGAACCAACTTTAGGAAAAGAAACTATCAAAGATTTATTATATTTTTTCGGGATGTACACATTACGGTTATTACCTGCCCTATGTTCACCTGTTTGAATAAATCGGACAGTCTCTGTATTTAATACTTCGGCAGAGAGAATAACCCCTTCGTTTGGATAATAAATCAGGTTAGCAGGACCATATATTTCATAATCCTCTGCAAACCCAAAGGGCATAGATACAAAGATCATAGTCCGCTCTTGTAAGTGTGGAGCGCGCCAAGACATTTGCCACCACAATTCACGATTGTAATCCCAATAATCACGATAATAATCAGCGCTAAAATAGTGCGTCATTACGCCCATAGCAATCAATGCTAAAGAAATAATCCACCGAGAAGATGAATCTAAAACATAGAAAATAAATCCAGCAACAACAAGAGTTGCACCAAGGGTAGTGTGGTAGGCATAACGATCCCATTGGACTTCAAAAGAGAGATTTCGTCCAGAAAGCACTATTGGAAGCACTGCCATCCCTACAATTAGTATCCCCACCCATAGCCAGTGCTTCTCTACAGATGATTTATTAGTCTCTTTGTTACTAAGCCACCCATGTTTTTTGGAATATTGAACATAGAGAAAAACAACGCCTACTGCCAGCACAGCTAATCCAAACGCAGTAACAAAATCCTCATAAATGCTCGTGTTTGTGAACTTATAAAATGGGACAAACCAAGCTAAAACAATTGCTTCCCATATATCTTTGATCGTTTCTATTATTATCTTTGCAATGCTCTGCAAAGGGAAGCTTCGGTATGCTCCAAATATTCTATTAACATCAGTGGCTGGGCGTGTACTCTCAAACAAGAATATTCTCCAAAAGACAAAAGCCCCTCCCATCACGATATAGGGGATAGCTTGTTTCAACATTGGAAGAATAGCTTTTGTAGGAGCATCTTCACTTTCTTGCCAAAGAAAATACCAAAGCAGAAGCAATCTAGCACCTTCTAAGCCGATCATGGCTTCAAATATTCCAAAGTAGCCTCCCCCTAGCACCATCGCTAAAATTGTTAAAGAAATTCTCTTCCATTTATTTTTAAACTTTGCGGCCAAAATAGTTGCTAAAATAGAAAATAAAGCCAGATCATATCCCAGTAGAAAATTTTTAAAGGTAGTTGCGTTGGGTTGTTGCAAAAAACCAGGATAAACGGCAAAAAGCAGTGCAGCAATGGCGGCTTCAAACTTCTTCTCAGGCCAAATTACGCGCAAGATAAAAAAGAAAGCAAAGCTTCCCAATAATCGCAAAAAAAGTGCGTAAAGGTGCCAACCCAGAATAGAATTTCCTAGAATTGAATATTCAAGCGCATAGATATATCCTAAGAGAGGGCGGTCAGTAGTAAATAAATTTATGAGGCCACTAGCCCCCTCGCTTTGCCCGGTTAGCAATATGTACCAATCATCACGATAAAACCCAAGCTGAGGAATGAGATTTCCATAACTGATTATCGTGATGATACTAATGGCACCAAGAGCAAGAACGAGTTCGAGCTTTTCGTTATTTTTTAGCATCATCATCTTTTTATCCATAATTTTCAAAACCCTTTGTAATTCCATTCTATGGAACTACTTTATCTTTCCTATAGCTTTCAACTCTTTTGCCGCCACCACCAACTCTACTGCACGCACGCCGTCCTCCAGTGAGCAGCGCGGCTCGGCTTTGCCTTGCACTACTTTCAGGAAATGCGCCATCTGCGCGACAAAAAGATAATTGCGTTCAAAACCATCCGGTAAAGGATATTCTGTGTGGATGGGCGCAGCCGGATTTGCGCTCCACGTCCCAAATTCGTCGGGCATATCATAATGATGCAGAACCCCGTCCGCGTTATTCCAGCGGAGGGTTCCCTTCGTGCCGACGATTTCGAGACGATGATCGGGCGGACGCTGGAAATAATTGACGTGAACTGCGCCGATCGCCCCCGATTTGAACTTGATAGCCATTTCCCCAACATCTTCTACACCCGAAAGCTCCAGCGGCGAAACGTGCCCCTGAAGGGATGCCGTTTCCTCGACTTCACCCAAAATATAGCGCATATAGTCGATGGGATGTGTCAACGTGCCGATCACGCCTCCGCCTAAATCTGCACGAGCGGCATAACTCTCACGATAATTTTCCCACGGATGCCAATTCGGCAAATACTCACCCCAGTGCGAATGAGCACTTAAAACCTGTCCAAGCGCGCCTTCATTGATAAGTTCACGGGCTTTATTTAATATAGGGTGATAGCGAAATTGGAATCCGACCAAGATTCGAGATCCGCTCTTTTCAGCCGCTTTGCGCAACTCATCCACGTGGGAAAGATCGTCCGAGATGGGTTTTTCTAGCAAAATATGGCATCCCGCTTCTGCGGCAGGGATAGCGACATCCATGTGCAGGGACGTGGGATTTGCCACGATAACGGCATCAGGTCTCAAGTTCAACGCCTCCTGTAAATCAGTGTAGACGGGAATTCCTGCTAACTCTTCACCATCTAATGTAGACTGATTCGTCCGATAAAGAATGATGTCATCCTGCTCCAATTCACGGAGCATATTCAAGTGACGACGGCCTATGGAGCCAAGCCCAGCGATTAGAAATTTCATTATTTACTCCAAGAAAAAGATGATTCTGCGAGGAGCATGTTTTTGCGACGAAGCAGTCTCATCATTTTTAAGATTGCTTACCCTGAAGGGCACACGTCGTCGGGCTGAAGCCCTTCTCGCAAATTCATATTACTATATTTCGTATTGCCACTTCTTCAACATCTCCCCAGCAACTTCGTTGAAGATTTCACGGTCACGGGATGTGAAAATATTCTGCCAATTACCCGCCTGCCCTTTGGGAAGGAAATCGGCGATGCTTTCGTTGCGTTTCTTCTGCCACTCCTGGTCGGGATTGGAGGACAACTCAGTTTGAATATCGGCTTCGAGCGAGTCTGCGATTTTAATACCAAAATGCATCCAAACTTTTTTCATTTCAACAAAAGGTGTGGCGAGCAAATCTTCGTAGCGGAATTCGTAGTAACGTTCGCCAAGCAGCTTTTCTCCTTCGCTGGCGGTTTCGGTCAGATTTTTGACCCAGCCCTCGGCATTCGCCCGCAGCCATTTCTCGGTAAAAATGGAACGTTCGCCTGTCGTGAATGGCCTTTGGTCGGCACGCAGGGCATCCACTATTTGCTTATCTTCTTTCGTCAGGAATTTCGACTCTTCGACGAAGTTGCGAAAACGCTGCGAGATGAGCACATCCCGCCCGTCGCGGACGATGTTGATTAAATAGGCATCAGGATAAACAGCATGCAGCAGGCGCACGGATTCGCCATCGTTCAAGCTGTTGGGGCTTTTGTCACCGACGATGTGCTTTTCGGCACCCGCACGTTTGGCGTCGCTTTCCATGATGTAGTCTGCGGCGGCGCGCATCACAAGGGGAGACAAGTCTTCGCCATCATTCCAACGGTTGGAACGACGCGTGAGCCATTCCTCCATCTCGGCGCTATCGACCAGCGATTTGAGCAGCGGCTTGCGGGTGAAGAAATGCGCCTGCCAGTTGCAATGCACTTCGGGGTGCAGGCGGATGAGCCGTGCCAGTAGCGTTGTCCCTGAACGGGCATGCCCGTAGATGAAGAATTTTTCCATTGGGAAGAATTCTTTTATTTCAACGACCTGTTCGGCGCTCAACGGCGGGATTTCAGCGCGCGCGCCTGTTTTTTCTTCGCCACGCAACAAGATGCGTGCGGCGGATTTTATGCGATTTAGAGCTTCCATTTATTCTCCGATAAAACATGAAAAAAATACAAATTTAACCTATTTTGCAGATTTTCTATGTAGCAATAACGATTGACAAAGAAAAAAATAACATCAAAGATTAGCTTCTTACCTAACAAGTTTATCTGTGAACTCAAGGATGCAGCGGTCAGCACTCAGATTATCGCTGATTTCAATTCGATGAACTACCGTATTACCCTGAAACTTTAATGTGTCAACCATCGTCCCTTGAAAATCATCATTATCGATGTCCCATGTTGAATAATACTGGTTACTTTCAGTTTTTTCATATGCTATAGATTCAGTCTCTAAAGTATATTGACCGTTATTTATTACGAATCTATATTCTATTTCTCGTTCCCCATAAGCACTAATTCCACAACTGCATCCACTATCCATAATAGTTGA
>JABGQT010000199.1 GCA_018648685.1 Anaerolineae bacterium | reverse complement strand
CGTGGGGGCTGGGATACGCATGGTTTGCCGGTAGAAGTTGAAGTTGAGAAGAAGCTCGGTTTCACGAATAAGCAACAGATCGAAGATTATGGCATCGACAAATTTAACGAACTTTGCCGCAACTCGGTCTTTACTTATATTCAGGATTGGGAACGGCTGACGGACAGAATCGCCTTTTGGGTAGATTTGAAGACCGCCTATGTCACTTTTACGGATGATTATATTGAATCCGTTTGGTGGATTTTGAAGACTTTCTGGGATAAAGACCTTCTTTATCAGGGCTATAAAGTTGTGCCTTATTGCCCCCGTTGTGGCACGCCGCTCTCTGACCATGAAGTTAATCAGGGCTATCAGGATGTCGAAGAAGAATCCGTTTTTGTACGGATGCCGCTGGCTGACGAAGAAGGTACATCTCTGCTTGTTTGGACAACGACTCCGTGGACGCTGCCCGGCAATGTTGCGGTTGCGGCTGGGGCGGATGTGGAATATGTCAAGGTCGAGAGAGATGTTCAATTAAACGGTAGCACGTCAAAAGAACGTTTGATTCTCGCCCGTGATTTAGTGGAAAAAGTTTTCGGCGACGAAGATGTTGAGATAGTGGAATCCTTCAAGGGTAAGAAATTACAGGGCGTTAAATATAATCCGCTCTTTACTTTTATGCCGCCTGATAAGCCCGCACATTATGTTGTTTTGGGTGATTTTGTGACCACCGAAGATGGTACGGGCTTGGTTCACATGGCGCCTGCTTTTGGTGCAGACGATATGGATATGGCGATGGAATGTGATTTGCCCGTTCTGCAAACTGTTGCGCCCGATGGCACTTTCTTCCCTGAAATCCGCCCGTGGAGCGGTGTTTTTGTGAAGGATGCCGACCCAATGATTATCGAAGACCTACAAAATCGTGGGCTGATGTTCAAGGTGCAGGATTACGAGCATAGCTACCCCTTCTGCTGGCGATGCAAAACACCGCTGCTATATTATGCGCGTGAGACTTGGTATATCCGCACGAAATCGCTGAAAGACCGTTTGGTTGCGCTGAACGACACCATCAATTGGGTTCCCGCGCATACCAAAAAGGGACGTTTTGGCAATTGGCTTGAAAATAATATCGACTGGGCGCTCGGGCGTGAACGCTATTGGGGCACGCCGCTCCCTGTTTGGGAATGTGGAGAATGCCACCATCAGCACGCCATTGGCTCTCGCGAAGAACTGAGCACGCTTTCAGGCAACGACCAAAGCGATCTCGATCTGCATCGTCCCTATGTGGATAATGTCCATTTCGACTGCCAAGAATGCGGCGGCAAGATGAGCCGTGTGCCCGAACTAATTGATGTTTGGTTCGATTCTGGCTCCATGCCTTACGCACAATGGCATTACCCCTTTGAGAATAAAGAAGAATTCAAAAATCAATATCCCGCTGACTATATTTGTGAAGCCGTCGATCAAACCCGTGGCTGGTTCTATTCGCTCCATGCCATCAGCACCTTGCTCAACGATCAGGTCAGCTTCAAAAATGTCCTTTCGCTGGGCCATATTCTCGATGGCGAGGGCAAGAAAATGTCGAAAACGCTTGGCAATATCGTTGATCCCTGGGACGTTCTCGACAATCACGGCGCAGACGCTTTCCGCTGGTATCTCTACACCGCCACCCCGCCCGGTCAGCCCCGTCGCTTCTCCACCGAACTCGTCCACGAAGTGGTGCGTTCCTTCACGCTCACGCTTTGGAACACCTACTCTTTCTTCGTGACCTACGCCAATCTCGACCAGCCCACGCTGAAAGAGCCTGCTAAAATTGATAATCTTCTTGATCGCTGGCTGCTCTCTTCATTAAATGCGCTGGTACGGGATGTGACGGATGCTTTCGAAAATTACGATGCCACCAATGCCACCCGCCCAATAACGGATTTTGTCGATTCGCTCTCCAACTGGTACTTGCGGTTGTCTCGTCGACGTTTTTGGCGCTCCGAAGCGGATGCCGATAAAAATGCCGCCTACTATACGCTATATACCGCTTTATCGACAGTTGCCAAACTCCTGGCTCCGACTATGCCATTCATTGCCGATGAACTTTATCAAAATCTCGTGCGCTCTGGCGATGAAAACGCCGCAGAATCTGTGCATTTGGCAAAGTGGGCAGAACTCGATGAAAGTCTCATAGATGAAAAACTCAACCGAGAAATGGACGTTGTGATGAAACTTGTCTCGCTCGGTCACGCCGCCCGCCAAAAATCGGAACTCAAAGTCCGTCAGCCGTTGGCAGAAGTTGCCTTCTTCGTTGGTAATGCAGAAGAGCGTGAAGCCATCAAAACCTACGCCGATCTCATTCAAGGCGAGCTAAACGTTAAAGCCGTGCGTCTTCTCGATGCCAGCAGTGAAGCCGTGGCGTATAGCGTAAAACCCTATCCCAAACAATTGGGGCAGAAATACCAGAGCAAATTCCCCCTCGTCCGCAAGGCGATTATGGCGGTAGATGCCGAAGACGCAGCCAAAGCTTTCTTAACCGAGGGCAAGCTCCAGGTCACGGTCGAAGGCGATGAGTTGGATATTCTGGCAGATGAAGTTGAAGTCCAAGCCGAAGCCAAAGAGGGCTACGCCGTCGCATCCGATGGTGCCTATCTCGCCGCTCTCGTCACCGACCTGTCGCCCGAGCTTGTTGCCGAAGGTCTCGCGCGCGAATTCGTTCGCCGCATACAGGACATGCGCAAAGCCGCCGATTTTGATGTCTCAGACCGCATAAAGGTCTTCGTGACAGCATCGGACGAAATCCACGCCGCCGTAGATGCGCACCGAGCCTACATCAGCGGTGAAACACTGGCGGTTGAGATCAGCTTCGCCGCCCCGCCCGCCGATGCAGAAATGGTCGACCAGAAATTTGGCGACGAAGTTGCCAAGATTGGTTTGCTGAAAGTCTAGATTAAACACAATGGAGACAAAAAGGCACAAAGGAAAATTTTGAGACCCTTTGTGCCCTTTGTTTTTAAATAATCTGCCAAATCTGTGAAATCTGTGGATAATTATGACTGAAACCAAACTCAACCTCGACTGGAGAATCGCCACTCTCACCATCCTCAGCACCACGCTGCTAATCCTTGATAAATATCACACCTTCACATCATCCAAACTGATAGATCGCACGATACTCTATCTCATTATCCCCCTCTTTTTCGTCATCTTCATCTTTCGAGATAACCCCGCCAAGTACGGTTTCCAACTCGGCGATTGGCGCGTGGGGCTAAAACTCACCCTCGGCGGCATACTCCTGATGACGCCCATTCTCTGGTGGCTAGTGGGCAAAGATAATTCCATGCAGGGCTATTACGACCATCTTGCCCCCGGCCTCCCCTGGAACACCTTCTTCGATCTTCTCGGCTGGGAATTTCTCTTTCGCGGTTTTCTCCTCTTCGGCTACGCTCGCAAATTCGGCGCAGAAGCCCTCTGGCTCCAAGCCGTCCCCTTTGCCATTGCCCACGTCGGCAAACCGGAAATTGAAACCCTCTCCACTATCTTTGGCGGCTTCGCTTTTGGCTGGGTGGCGTGGCGCAGCAAATCTTTTCTCTATCCATTTCTCATTCATTGGTATATCGGCTCACTAACAGTTCTTCTCGCGGCAGGAATAGTCGGATAAAAACCGCTGCACTGAACACTGAATACCGACCACTGATAACTGAACAGCAGGTATACTTGGGGCATGAAAACCTTCATCAACACCATTTTGGGAATTTTAATTGGGATGCTCCTCGCAGGTGCTGTATGGATTTCTGCCCGTCAACCTAAAGGGGATGCTGTACCGCTTCGCCCTCCACCCGAACCTGCTCCCGTTTCTGTACATATCACCGGCTCAGTCGTTTCTCCAGGGGTCTACGACCTGCCTCAAGGAAGCCGCGTTGTGGATGCAATTAACGCCGCTGGCGGATTTCTTCCCATCGCAGATCAGGAGCAAGTTAATCTCGCAGCAATTCTTGAAGACGGCTCAAAAATTAACATCGAAAAACGTGCGGCCTATAGTTCTGGGGGGAGCGGCTCGGGTAGAATCAACATCAACACCGCCACTCTCGACGAGTTGGATACCCTTCCAGGAATTGGACCATCAACGGCGCAAGCCATCATTGATCATCGCCGACAATTCGGCAATTTTCAACGCACAGACGAACTCACCGATGTCAGCGGGATCGGACCCTCAACTTATGATCGTATCAAAGACTTAATCACTGTAGACTAGGAAATTTCATGCCTTTTGACCATTTTGACTTTCTTGCCCCCTTTTATGAACGTGTAATACCTCCAGCAGCTATCGAAGCGATGTTGCGAGAATTGGAGCCAAGCCCAGATTGCCGTTTGCTTGACGCGGGTGGTGGTACAGGACGCGTTTCTGCTTTTCTGAAAGAGCATGTCGATTCAGTGGTGCTCTCCGATATTTCGATGGGGATGCTAAAAGAAGCAGCCGAAAAAGATGATTTACGCCCCACTTGTGCCTTATCCGAGAAGATGCCTTTTGCCGATGATTATTTCGACTGCGTTCTAATGGTAGATGCGCTTCATCATGTCAATGACCAAGTAAAAACCGCGAGCGAACTCTGGCGCATCATCAAGCCAGGCGGACGCATTGTCATTCAAGAGCCAGACATCCGTAGATTCTCGGTTAAATTGATCGCAATTGCAGAGAAACTTGCGCTAATGCGAAGTCATTTCCTTGCACCGCAAAAAATTGCCGAGCTTTTCCCCTACGCAGGCGCAGATGTGGAAATCCACACCGAGGAGTTTAATACCTGGGTGGTAGTGAAGAAGATATAGTCTCACCCACATAACAAAAAGCCTTCCACTTCGGAAGGCTTTTTGTTATGAAATGATGGAGTTTTTGCTATTCGCTTGATCCCAGCCGCGCGTTATAAACAAAATCGCGGCTAGCTGAAAATTCTTTGTATGCTTCAATCGCATCTTTGCGTAGAACATCTTCTGCTAATTCAATGCCACGTTTGTCTAATTCTTTTCTCCATTCCGGGTGTATGGGTCCCTCATCAAATCCTGTGATTTCCTCCAGTTCTGGGCCGTCGCCGGCGATGACTAATGAACGCACACCAGACCAGAGCACCGCGCCAAAACACATGGTGCAAGGCCGCCAATTCACGACAATTTGATGGGCTGGAAGCTCTTCTGCGCCGAGGTCATAAGTGCCCAGTTTCTTTTGTGCCAGCGATATTGCCATAATTTCAGCATGAGCGGATGAGCAATGAAAAGCCATAACTCGATTAACGCCAATGACGATCAATTTACCTGTATCTCGCTCAAATATCCCCGCAGCGAAAGGACCGCCGGTTTTTCTTTGGAAATTCATTCTTGAAAATTCAATAATGGCCGCCATCCGTTCTTCGTTAGTCGGAAAAAACTCAGGGAGCTTGTTGTGTTCCTCGACCGCCCAATCGGGCAAGTCTAAAGTGATATGCGTATTTGCGCTGTTGTAGTTATTCATACTAGCCTTTCAGAAGGTTTCTCGCGATCACCATTCTCTGGATCTCACTTGTTCCCTCACCAATGGTCATTAGGCGAGCATCGCAATAGATACGTTCAACCGGATATTCGCGGCTGTAGCCATAGCCGCCATGAATTTGAATGGCTTTATACGCCACGCGCTCTGCCATTTCTGTGGCGAAGAGTTTGCCCATTGCAGCCGCTTGGCTGAAAGGACGTCCGTTTTCATGCAGCCAGGCGGCCTGGCGCATCATCAAGCGAGCAGCTTCGATTTCTGTGGCGGCATCGGCTAGCATCCACTGGATGGCTTGATAGTTGGCAATAGGATTGCCGAAAGCTTCACGCTCTTTGGCGTATTCCACAGCGGCCTCGTAGGCAGCCTGCGCCAAACCAACGGAAAGTGAGCCAATACTGATGCGGCCAG
This sequence comes from Anaerolineae bacterium, assembly GCA_018648685.1. Lineage (GTDB taxonomy): Bacteria > Chloroflexota > Anaerolineae > Anaerolineales > Villigracilaceae > Desulfolinea. The sequence goes on along the minus strand of JABGQT010000199.1, from coordinate 14,412 downwards.
CATCCAGCGTTTCAAGGGTTTGGTGCAATCCAAGCCCTTCTTCACCGAGTAGATGATCAGCGGGGATGCGGACGTTTTCGTAGGTCAGGGCATGGGTTTGGGATGCATGGAGCCCCATCTTCTTTTCTGGTGGATGGATAATGAGACCAGGCGCGTTAGCGGGGACGATGAACATGCTCATTGCGCGGGAGCCAGCCTCAGGTCGGGAGCGTGCCAAGGTGATGATATAGTCTGCTACGCTCGGATTAGTGATCCACATCTTTGAGCCGTTAATGACCCATTCATCCCCATCCTTTTCTGCTTTGGTCTTCACGCCCTGCAGGTCAGAGCCTGCGCCGGGTTCGGTCAGAGCGAGGGCGGCGAGCTTACCAGTGCCGCTGGCAACCGGTTTCAAGAATTTCTTTTTCTGCTCATTCGTACCGTATTTTGCGAGTGGCGCGCAGCCAAGCTCGGTATGCGCGGCGATAGAGAGCGCGGTACTGCCACACGCCCATCCCAACTCCTCGATGGCAATAGACATATTGACCGTGCCGACTTCTGAACCGCCATATTCTTCAGAGACCATCATGCCGAGCATCCCCAAATCTGCCATTTTATGAACGGCATCCCAATTGAATTCGCCGCTTTCGCTGATCTCGTGCGCCTTCGGCTGCACTTCGGCAGCGACGAAATCATGAACGATCTTTTGCCACATTTTTTGTTCTTCGGTCAGGTCGAAATTCATTTTGGTCTCCTTTTGGCGAGTTAGAGCGTGATCACTTTTTCTGCACTAAATTGGGCTTCAATAATATCGGGCATCCCACCGATAATGCCTACAGCGGCTTCAAGCCCCAAATGCTCAAGGCAGGTGCTGCAAACGATTAGGCGGACGCCCTTTTCTTCGATGGCTTTCAAATGCTCAAGCACCGGCGAATCAGCGGTCACACAGCGCACGCCATCGGTATAAAAGGCGATTGCGTTGGATAATAACTCGCTTTCGTTGAGCAATTGGACATATTTGCTAAATAGCTTTATTTGCAAGGCTTCATCCGATTTTCCCATGCCGTAATTTGTGACGAGAATAACAGTGTTTGATGCGTTCATTCCTCTTCCTCTTCTGTTTCAAATTCATCATTAGTGTAAGTTTCAAGCCATACGTGGGCTTCTTCAAGTTTTTCTTTGGGAACAAAAATATGAATTTCTGCAAATTTTCCGAAACTTACGGGAATAGTCCCTCCCACACTTTCCTGCGCTAACTCAACAGGGATTTTCAGCGCTTCGAGCGCAGCTTTCATCATCTCCGCTTCGATGCGGTCATAAACCTTCGTCAGCAATTCCCAAGTCATTTCAGTCATATTAGACACTCCAAAAAATAATAAACAAAATAGTAAAAAGGGTGCTTATTGCCAATTGGCGAAAACCGACTGCAGTTGGTTTTGCCTTTATTGCAGGATTAAATGCCCACCACACTGTCTCTCCCAATTGTAAAAGAAAGGGGATGAAGATAAAGCGCGGTAATAAGCCGAAGATACCAAGCAGGAGAGAAGCAACAAAATTAAAGGATGTGTACATTAAGGCACGTTTCCCCAACTGGATTTTCTCGGTCCGCTCCGGGATTTGGGCTTGGTTCCGATGTGACAAACGCATATAGGCGTGGATAATGGATGCCGCTGACTGAAACCAGACCAAAATCCAGAGCGCCCATCCCTGAGCATCGTAGCCGTCATTTGCAACCCACAACGCTGCTGGAGCAGCCAATGCCAATGCACCAGCGGCAACGATCTCTAAACCAGCTTGTTTGCGTTCATCGCGTTTGCTCACTAAATATAGATGCCAGCCAAAAATTGCAAATCCGGGGATAGCGAGATACAACACATTGGCGAAGCCGCGAAAAATCAAGCCGATCAGCATCAATAAGGCGATAAAACCGTAGATCAATATCCAAAAACGGGCGGCAGGAAGATCTGTGCGTGGACGGCGCCCTGTATAAGCCTTAACGGCGGCCGTCACGGGTTGTCGGATGAAGAAAGCGGTCATTGCTGCAACGATCAAGTATATAGCGGTTGTAGAGATTTTATTTCCTGCGAAAAAACCAATAAAAAGAGGCATTAAAATAAAAACCCACGAGCCATGATCTTGGGGAAGATAAATCTGTTTGCGTAAATATTTTGAACGAAAAGTTTTCATAGTGAAAGATTATACACGCTGAGCCTTGATGTAAAAAGGGAAAGGAGAAGGCAAGGGAAAATTTTATGTATATTATGCCTTGCCTTATGCTAGAATACCCTCTAAATAGCATGAGGAGAAAATAATTTGACTGAGCAAGAAATGAAGAACGATCTGATTAAAGAGTTAGAAGAGAAAATAGCCGAGTTGAAAAAACGCTGGCCTGCGCATTCTGTTCCTCCTGCAATGCTGCAAGAATTAGACGATCTAGAAGAAGCTTTGGTAGAAGAATTGAAGAAACAAAATGTAGAGGAAAGTAATGCCTAAGAAAACAGTGGTTGTGGATTACAAAGCTTGCGAGCCTGAAAAATGCGAAGATGGTATTTGTCTTGCTATGCTGGCATGTGAAAAAAAGCTCCTTAGGCAAGAAGCTCCGTACGAAATGCCAGATGCCAAAGCATCGATGTGTTTAAGCTGTGCTCTCTGTGTTCAAGCTTGCCCCCAGAACGCAGTACGGGTGATTTAGTTGAGCTTTTCAGGGTGGTTACGATAGAGTTTTATAATAAAAGTCAAATTTGACAAATCGTGTCCAGATTTGATGTACAATACCTTCCATGAAAAATAAACCAGTTATTCTTTCCGTCCTCGCCCATCCCGACGATGAATCTTTCGGCATGGGCGGGACCTTAGCTCTCTACGCCGAACGGGGTGCGGATGTGCATCTCATTTGTGCTACAAGAGGGGAAGTCGGCGAAATGGACGAAAAATATATGCAGGGCTTTAAATCTGTGGCTGACCGACGTGAATCCGAGCTACGTTGCGCGGCTGGGATTTTGGGGCTTGAAGGTGTTTATTTCCTCGACTACCGCGATTCCGGGATGCCCGACTCTGCGGACAATGAACATCCCCGCGCGTTATTTGCACAGCCTGTCGAAAAGGTTGCCAAAGAAGTTGTTGCCTATATCCGCAAACTAAAACCAGATATTGTCTTGACCTTCGACCCGATTGGCGGATACCGCCATCCCGATCATATTGCCATCCACGAAGCGACTGTGTTGGCCTTTGAGCACGCTGATGACGCGGCATACGCACCTGATGCAGGCGCACCTTTTCAGCCGCGCAAATTATATTTTCATACCTTTTCAAAAGGCTTTTTGAAAGTAACTGTCGCGTTATTGCGTCTTTTTGGCAAAGACCCCAGTAAATTTGGCAAAAACGGCGATATTGATCTGGCTTCGCTGGCGAAGGTCTCTTTCCCTATCCACGCGCGGATCGCCATTCGCTCGGTAATCGAGAAGAAACGTGCCGCAAGTGCTTGTCATGCCAGCCAAGGCGGCGGGCAGCATCAGACGGGTATCCGCGCCTTACTCTCTCGTCTCTTTGAATCAGATGTTTTTATGCAGGCATATCCGTCCGTTGAGGGAAGGCAGAGACTTCAGAGAGATTTGTTGGATTAAGTGAAGAAGACTACAAAAGTCTTTAAGATTTTTGTAGTCTAAATTGGCAGTGGGGGATTTTTAGAAATTGAGAAAATACCTCGGCACTTCTTCGCAATATTTCACATAATCATCCCCGTAAATTTTTCCTAGATGTTCTTCTTCAGTGGTAACCATCATGTGGGCGATGATCGCAAAAAGAAGCACCCACCCCAGTGCGTAGAGTGAAGGCCAGATGATGGGCATCCCTAAAATGGCGATGCCGTAAAAGACGATCTGCGGGTTACGCGTAAATTTGTAGAAGCCAACGCGATGCAGGGTTTCGGTATCCTGCCCGAGGGCTTTTTTGAATCCCAATCCGCTCATTGCCCAGAGGGTCAGAAAGATACCGATGACGAGAAGGGCGATCCCAACCACGACTTGAAACTTATTACCGGGGAAAGGCGGCATCTCAGGATAGGGCGCGGGTAAAAAAGAAAATGAAAGATTGGCATGCACGGCGAAAATCAGGAATTCTAAAAAAGACGAGAAATTGGATAATTTCCCCTTTTCCAGATAATCTCTCCGAACGGCAATGCGGAAGACGTAATAGCCGAAAATGATTGTGAGTAGATAGAGAAGAATATAAAGATAGATATTCATTTTGTTACTCCTTTCTTCTCTTCCTTTGTATCATATTCACAGCAAAAGAAAAGACTGCATTGCACGCGACAGCGTGCGTAAGTGCCCCGAATGGGGTATGCAGTCTGGGACAGGACGAGAAATGGTCCAATCTCAAAGATTGAACCATTTTTATATAAGAGTATCAAGCTCAAATCAAGAGCGTCTCGCTACCATTCCCTCTTCTCGCGCGGATAGGATCCAAGAACGCGAATAAATGGCGCGATCTCACGCAGATGATTGAGCGCGTTCCCCACACTTTCGTCATTCACATGCCCGATAAAATCAATATGGAAGAGATATTTCCACGCCTTCCCCGCTTGCGGGCGGGACTCGATTTTGGTCAGGTCGATCTCGCGCAAGGCAAAAATGCTCAGGGCGTTGAAGAGAATGCCAGGTTTATTGATGAGGCTAAAAGCGATGGAAGTGCGGTAATCGCCATCCTGCCTTTCGTCATTTTTCTGTGGGGCGAGCGCCAAAAAACGCGTGTAATTGACGGGGTTGTCTTCCATATTGCGCCGCAAAATATTCAGCCCATAAACTTGCGCTGCCAACTCAGACGCCAGCGCGCCAGAATTTTGATCGTTATTCTCCTTCAACGCTCGCGCACTGCCAGCGGTATCTGCGGCAACGACGGGGGGCAATCCAAGCGCAAGCAAGCTATTTTCACATTGCGCTAGGGCCTGCGGATGCGAATAAACCTGTTGCAAATCACCCAACGCCATGCCGGGCAATGCCATCAGGCAATGGCTGACGCGGTGATGATATTCGCCGATGATAAAAAGTTCGTTGCGCAGCAAAAGATCATAATTGCGATGAATACTGCCCGCGAGCGAGTTCTCGATTGGCACCATTCCGTGCGTGGCTTTGCCAGTTGAAACGGCGGCAAAAAGCGCATCAAAACTTTTGCAGGTCAGCGTGCTGGCATCTTTTTCGAAATAGGCATAAGCGGCGGCTTCACTATACGCGCCCGCCTCGCCCTGAAATGCGATAATTTTTTTGCTCATAAAGTTTTCCACCATTTACTCAACTTATCCATTGCTTCTGCGATTATTTCTTTTGGCTGTGTGATCGAAATGCGTACAAAACCCTCGCCCTTGCTGCCGAAAACCGTCCCTGGCGCAACGCTCACGCCCGCTTCTTTCAGCATCGCCAACGCAAACTTTTCGGATGTCCAGCCCTCGGGGATCGGGCACCAAATATAGAGGGATGCCTGTGGACTGGCGACATCCACACCCAAGGAGCGCAGGGATTCGATGATGATGTCTCGCCGCTCACTATATATATCGTTCCGCTCCTGAATCCAACTTGATTCTAACCCCATAGCGTGGGATGCGGCTTCAAGAATGGGTCCAAAATGCCCGCTGTCAGCATTGGTTTTCAGCTTCAACAGAGTGTTCAAAACAGCCGAATTTCCGACTGCCGCGCCGATGCGCCATCCCGCCATATTATGCGATTTCGAGAGCGAGTTGAACTCAATCGCCACATCTTTTGCGCCCTCCACTTGCATAATGCTCGGCGGCGCATCTTCGCCAAAATAAACCTGAGCGTAGGGAATATCTGAGCAAATCAAAATATTATACTTTTTCGCAAAGCGGACGAGTTTTTCGTAAAATGAGAGCGGCGCAGTCGCCCCAAGCGGATTATTTGGATAATTTACCCATATTAATTTGGCTTTATCGGCAATTTCTGCGGGGATGGCATCCAAATTGGGGAGATAGCCATTTTCAGCGAGCAGGGGCATAAAATATGGCGTTCCGCCTGCAAGCTCTGTGCCGCGCAAATAAGTGGGGTAATAGGGATTGGGGATTAGCACCACGTTGCTAGCCTTAATTACTGCCTGACTTAGGTGATAAATCCCTTCCTTCGTCCCCAGCAATGGGACAATTTCCGTCGCGGGGTCAAGGTCTACATTGAAGACGCGCTTATACATCCCCGTCCATGCTTCGCGGTAAGAAAGCGGACCCAAATGCGATTGATAGCCATGCGAATCCCCGCGTGCTGATGCGCGCGCGAGAGTCTCTATCACGCTGGGATGCGGCGGTAAATCCGGCGAGCCGATGTCAAGACGGATGACCTCCACGCCTTCTGTTTTTAGCGTGGCGATGGTCTCGTCGAGCTGTGCGAAAAAGTGTTTTTTAATTATTGCCATAATTTTTAAATAGCGTCCGTTGGTTGAGTAGAGCGACACGTTTTTGTTGCTCGTATCGAAACCAAAATAGCTCAGAGAATTTCACGATGTGGTTTCGATACGCCGAAGAGCATCGGCTACTCAACCACCTTCAAAAACTTTTTTTGTTTTATCTGCGAAAATCCGCGTTATTCGCGTTCTATTATCTCCACAAGTGCTTCCAAAGCCAACTTATACGAGATCCACCCAAAGCCTGAAATCTTCCCCGCGCAAACAGCCGAAAGCAGCGATTTATGGCGGAACTCCTCGCGTGCATAAACGTTCGAGAGATGCACTTCCACTACAGGGATGCCGATCGCCGCGACTGTATCTCTCAGCGCAACGGATGTGTGCGTGTATCCAGCGGGGTTGAAGATAACGCCATCCGCTTTTGTCGCGGCTTCTTGGAGAGCATCGATCAGCGCACCCTCGTGATTGGATTGGATGCTGTAAGTTTCCATGTCGTGCGCAGAAGCGGCTTCTTTCAAATTTTGGTTAATATCAGCCAGCGTCAACGCCCCGTAGATTTCAGGCTCACGCGTGCCGAGCAGGTTTAAGTTGGGGCCGTGTAGGACGAGTAGGGTGGTCATGAGTTTTCTTCCTTTATTTGGAAAGGTAGTCACTTTCTTTTTGAGTGATTGCTTTTGGTTTCAATTCAATATTGGCAATGATGTCGTTGGATATGATCTGTAGAGAGCCTCTTTGGCTTTCTGTGTTTGGGGTGAGATAGAAAGCTGTTGTGTTTTTGAATGATGCAATGAGCAATAGGTTGTCTTCTAATATGTAAGTGAAGTTAACTGGTTCATTGTTTTTGGGTTTTAGTAACACGTTCCATACAGTAGAATGAGCATTCGAGTCTATGGCTAACCATTTATTCAGACTGTTTAATTTCTGTTGCAGCTCTAATTGAACCACACTGCTGGCTAACTTATTTTTTATGACATTTCTTGCAATCCCTTTGCCTATTAGAATGGGAATTAAGATGCCTAGAACAATTTGGAAGAAAGTCATTATTAAGTCCCCAAGAAATCCGAAATAACCAGTTACTTGCTCTGTGGTAGGTGATGGGGGTGAAGAAGCGTCTTGAGTGAAACCGACTGCAAAGAGAATGAAAAGAAGCGAACTGAAAAATTGTAAGGTGATAAGAAATGTTTTTCGGTATTTATGAGAGTTATCGATAGAAGCCAAAAAGCTATAAAACCATACTCCAAAAGATATAAGAACAAGAAACATTGAGTGAAGCTCTAAAAGATGAGTTTCATTTAGTATGTAAATATGAATTTTGATGCCAGATAAAAGACCTAAGAATGTGGGGAGAGCTGTTTTATAGAGGAAATTCCATATTGTTTTCCAAAAATTGTTAAATATAGAAGCAATTATTGAAACAGACATTGTTGGGAAGAAGAAAAGCAAATCCCCAAGAGAAAAATTTCCGAAAGGTATGCTGTTATATCCTCCTGAAAAAAAAGACATGTAACCACTAAAAACGAGAGCACTAAAGAGGTAGTAGGCTATAGAGAGGGTGAAGATTTTGCCTGAAGGCTCAACCCATATATTCAAGAATAGGATTTTTAAAACTTCGGATATCAGAACAGGTTGCATTGTTGTCTCCTTCAGATATTTCTAACAGATTAGTCCAATCAGCCCAAGATTGAACCAACCTAAAGAACACTCTCTAAATCCTCAATCACCACGCCCACCCTCATCTCGCCAATTTTAACTGGCAAAGCAAACTTTACCACGCCTTTCGACTTTTTCTTATCGCTCTGCATCGCGGCGACCAAATCCAGGGCAGAGATTTCGCTTGGGATTTCAGTAGGCAAGCCCAGAGACACGAGTGTTTCGGCGATTTCATCTGCTAGGCCAGATTTGGCAATCCCCAAATGCTCGGCGAGACGGGCTTCTGCTACCATCCCGATACCCACCGCTTCGCCGTGACGGATGCCATAATTTGTGAGTGATTCGATGCTGTGCCCAATCGTATGTCCAAAATTCAGCGCGGCACGGATGCCCTGCTCATAAGGGTCTTCTTCGATTATCCGAATTTTCACGCCCATCGCCCGAATGACCAACTCAGCCCAATCAAACTTTGTGCTCGCCTGCACCCTTGAGGGTGTCGTGTTCTTTATGGTGAGATTTTTTAGTAATTCAGGGTCGGCGATCACCCCGTGTTTGACCACCTCCGCCAGCCCATTGCAGATTTCGGCTTCGGGCAGCGTTTGCAGCGTTTCGGGGTCAGCGAGAACGAGTTTTGGCGGGTAAAAAGCCCCCACCAGATTTTTGCCCTCAGGCAGATTTGCGCCCGTTTTGCCGCCCAGGCTGGCATCGACCATCGAAAGCAGCGAAGTCGGGATGCTCACCCAAGCCGCGCCGCGCATGATCGTTGCCGCCGCAAAACCCGCCATATCGTTCGTGATGCCGCCGCCCAGCGCAAGGATCGTCCCGCCGCGCTCCATCCCCGCGCTAATCAGATCGCGCCAAAGCTGCGTCATCGTCTCGATGGTTTTATGCTTCTCGCCAGCCGGAAAAACGACTGTGCGCGCATCCACAGTTTGCGCAACTTTCTCGGCGTAGATCGGCGCAACATCGCTATCGCAGATCAGCATATAGGGCGGCTTGCAGCCATGCTCATTGAGCAATTCTGCCAAATTATTTAGCCCGCCATTCTCTACGCGCGCCGCGTAACCCTGCCCCATCCCGCGTAAATAAAACCGCCCCAAACGCTTCTGAATTTCATCCGCGCTCTCTGCGGGCGTGCGATTTTCGGTATCCAATTGGATCGAAAAGGATGCGTAATGCGCCTTGCGCCCATCTAAAAAAGTGGCTAAAGCATTTTCTTTAAGAAGCGGACGCTGATCGCCATCTTTTTGCAGACGTTCCGTTAAAGTGGCCAGAGATGCCCCCAAGCAGATGACCTGCTCGTCACGGAGATGATTTCGGCTTGCTCGGCGTAAAAGGGCACCGCCCCCAAGAGAAACAACCGAGGTCTCCCCAACGCCTTTCAGCGCGCGCTCTTCTTTATCGCGGAAAGCCTCTTCGCCCTCGCTCGCAAAAATCTCCGGGATAGTGGCGTTCGCCGCTTGTTCGATCTCCTCATCAACATCCACAAAAGGGAGATTTAGGCTTTCGGCAAGAATTTTACCGACCGTACTTTTCCCCACGCCTGGGGGACCGTAGATGTAGATGGTGGATGATGTCATTTTTTGTTTCCTATTGAGAGTGCATTGCATCTGCCTTTGATGCGTTGCGCTTGGTTTTCGTTTGCTAACCCGCAGTGTACTTCTCGTTTTATCTTAATCGAGCTCCTGAGCGGAAGGCGAGTGCTTTTGAGTCTGTAGACGAAGGATGGTATTTGCAAACGTCGCTCTTCGACTGCGGGTTTCGATACACCCTTCGGGTTACTCAACCCTCCGCTCAGAGACTGGACTTTTCTCTTTTTATATTAATCTCTGCGCTCTCTGCGTCTTGGCGGTTATTCTCTACCAAAAGATATGCGGCTCATTATCCAAATCAAAATCGCTCAGTTTCGTTTTTTTCAAGGTAGCAAAACGCGTTTTCATCTCAGCAATTGAGTCGCCGCCAAGTTTTTCGATCAGCGCATCGGCGAGCGTAATTGCAACGACGGCTTCCAGCACAGGCACGGCACGCGGCACGGGGCAAAAATCGGAGCGTTCGTAGGTGGTTTCGCGTGTTTCTCCGCTCACTAAGTCAACCGTCTTTTGCGGCGTGAGCGTGCTGGCAATCGGCTTCATCGCCGCGCGGATGATAATTGGCTCTCCGTTCGAGATTCCGCCTTCGATGCCGCCCGCGCGATTCGTGGGGCGCACCAAATTCTCGTCATCCAAGACGATCGCATCATGCGCTTTTGTGCCGGGCAGCCGCGCATTTTCAAAAGCATCGCCAATTTCTACGCCCTTAATGGCTTGCACAGACATCACCGCCTGCGCCAATTTCGCTTCAAGGCGCGTATCCCATTGGGCGAAGGAGCCAAGTCCCACAGGCACGTCTAAGGCAACGATCTCAATCACGCCGCCCAGCGTATCTTTTTCTCGGATGCAGGCATTAATCCGTGCTCGCATCATCTCGGCGGCTTCGGCATCGGGGCAACGAATATCGTTTTTCTCCGCCGCATCAAACCGAGATTTGAACTTGGTCTCTCCGAAATCGGCATCTACCTCCCCGATAGAGCGAACGTAGCCGCCAACGATAATCCCAAATTCGGCTAAAAAGGTTTTGCAGATTGCCCCAACCGCTACGCGCATGGTTGTTTCGCGCGCGGATGCGCGCTCTAGCGAGGGGCGCAGGTCGTTATAGCCATATTTGACTGCGCCCGTTAAATCTGCGTGACCCGGGCGGGGGGCGGTCATTGGCGGGGTTTCTTTCTCTTTCCATTGTTTATGGTTGAGATTCTCTACGAGCAGCGAAATGGGCATCCCGATGGTTTTCCCTTCCATGATTCCGCTCAGGATTGTTAGTTTATCGCGCTCGATTTTCATTCGTCCACCGGCACCAAAACCCTTTTGACGGCGAGCAAGTTCCGGGTTCAGGAGCGAGGCATCCAGTTTTAATCCGGCTGGGATTCCTTCCAGAATGGCAGTCACGGTGGGTCCGTGAGATTCTCCGGCGGTCATAAATCTTAATGGCATGGGAGTACTCCTTGCGTTCGTGATGAGTGACGAGTGAGAAGTGAATCACGCATCATTTGTCACTTTTCAGAATGATTTTATCAGCGGGGATTTTCTTCCCCGTCCAAATTTCAAAAGAGAGCAGTGCTTGCTCGATAAGCATCCCTAAACCGTTGCGCGTGGGGAGACCGGCTTGGGCGGCATCTTGGATGAGTTGGGTTTGTGCGGGGGTGTAGATGAGATCGTAGAGGAGGGCGTTTTCGGGGAAGGGTAAATTCTTGAGCCAGGGCGTGCCTGCGTAATGCGATTTCATCCCGACGGGCGTGGCGTTGACGATGAGGGAAAGAAAAGAGAGTAGAGGGGAGAGAGATGTTGCGTTGAGTTCCGTATTGGAGAGCTTTTCGGCGTATTTAGGTTTTTGGGTGGTGAAATCTGCGATGAGGGCTTTTGCTTGCGGAATATCGGCTGCGCGGGTGGCGAGGGTGACATCCCAGCCTGCGTTGATCAGGGCGTAGGTGACTGCCCGCGCCGCGCCGCCTGCGCCAAGAATAACAGAACGCGGTTTTTGCGGATTTTCACGGTTTTTTAATAGTTTTTGAAGATCGTTCCAGAAGCCGGGTGCATCGGTATTATCTCCGATGAGCTTGCCATCTTTTAGCACGATGGTATTCACCGCGCCGATGGTTTTGGCGGTGGCACTTAATTCATCTACGAGCGGAATAACGTTTTGCTTATGTGGGATAGTGACGTTTAGCCCATGAATCTCACCCGCGCGGACTTTTTTGAGCAAATCTTTTAGCCCTTGCTCGTCATCGGGGTGGATAGGATAGAGTTTATATTCGCCATCCAAGCCCGTTTCTTTGAGCGCAGCGCTATGTATTTTAGGCGATACGCTGGCGCTGATGGGGTAGCCGATGAGGCCGAGGTTGAAGGCTTCGACAGGCTCAGCTCGGCGGATTGAAGATTGAAGATTGGGTATATTTTTTCTGTAACGAGAGGTATATAAAAATGTCACTATCAAAAAGGATGATATTGTTACTATTTGAATCGTACTTGATGATGGAAGACCAAGGCTTGGGCCGGACCGAAATGTAGAAGCCCAGATTATGTCTATTGAGAGGGCTCCAATCCCAAAAACTAGTGCAGAAAAAAAGGTCGCTAAAATTATTAGAATCGCTCGCAGACTTCTAAATAAGTTTTGTAAAAAGTTACTTTCAAGAAATACCAGAGTCGCCCATCCAATAATAGCAAGAACTATTTCTACAAAAGCAATTTCTTGGAAAAAAGATAACCATAGGTAATAAGGGACACCAAATGCTTGGTAAGGGTTATGAAAATCGCTAATGGTTTTATACATAATTTCGTGCCACAACATTGAAGTTGTGTTTAGCGTGAGTGGAACTAACAGAATCAAGAAAATAAATTTCCAATGTCTTTTTTGTAGCCCAAGAAGTTTTTTCATAGTCTTACTCTCTCAACTCATCCAAAACATCAAAATAGCTTGGAAAAGTTTTTGATACACAAGATGGATTCCTTATTTCTACACCATTTTCACGCAATCCTATGAGCGAAAATGCCATTGCCATGCGATGATCGTTATAGGTTTGGACAGTCGTTGCTTGGATATTTTTAGATGGATAGATTTTCATCCCATCTTCAAATTCTTCAACTTTTATGCTTAAACGCCTTAGCTCAGCACAAACGGCAGAAACACGATCGGTTTCTTTGACGCGCGCAGAAGCGATTCCGTGAATATGTGTTGGTGAGGATGCAAAAGGGGCGATGGCGGCGAGGGTTTGGGCTGTATCGGAGATGTGACGCATGTCCACGTCTACGCCGGTGAGATTTTTTGTGCCTGTTACGCTAATTGCGTTTTCATGCTCCGTGATTTCGCATCCCATCTTGGCGAGGATATCCAAGAAATCAATGTCGCCTTGCACGGATTTACGAGTGATATTTTCCACACGTACCGTCCCGCCACAGATGGCTGGCGCGGCAAAGAAGTAAGAGGCGGCAGATGCATCGGATTCTATGACATACGTATTGCGTGGTGCGTATTGTGTAGGGTTGATTTTGAAAACTTGATAACCTTTGCGTTTTACCTCTACGTCGAAGTCGCGCATGATGGACAGAGTCATATCCACGTAAGGTTTGGAGTAAAGTTCGGTCGTAATTTGGATCTCAACGGGATTTTCGGCAAAGGGTGCGGTCATCAAAAGCGCGGAAAGATATTGTGAGGATACATTCCCTGCAATTTGTGTTTTGCCGCCTGCGAGACCAGATGCTGTGATTTTCAGGGGAGGGCAAAGGGGAGATGTGACGAGTGATGAGTGATTTTTATTGCGTATTGCGTGTTGCGTAATTTCTGCGCCGAGCGGGGTGAGTGCGTTTACCAAATCGCCGATGGGACGTTCACGCATGCGGGGCTCGCCGTCGAGAATATATTCGCCATTGCTGAGCGTGAGAAACGCGGTTAGGAAGCGTGCGGCTGTGCCGGCATTGCCGATGAAAAGCTCGGCACTTTTAGCTGAGATTTTCCCGCCCAAGCCAACGATGCTCATTGTCTTCTTTTCTTCATCTAAAGAAACTTCAAAACCTAATGCCTTCAACGCGTTTGCAAAATAATGCGAATCGTCGGAAAAAAGTGCGTTGGTGAGCGTTGTTTTCCCATCGGCTAAGGCGGAGATTAACAGCGCGCGGTTGGTCAGCGATTTTGACCCTGGCACGCGCACGCTGGCGTTGAGGGGGTGGAGGATGGGAGTGATTGTTTTTAGCATGTTTTTGTGAAGCCAGAGATGTGTTCTGAGTATAAATAATAAACCTATATTAGGGATATTACTCATTTTTTAACGAAAGCGCAATCTTCAGAAGAAGATTGCGCTTAGGGATGTTTTTTGCGAGGAAAAGTGCGGGTGTAGAGAATGATGATGGCGCAACCCTCTTCAAATCAGGAGTGTGCCGTAGCTGTTATCCATTTTCTGTACTTAGACACACTTCTTGAATTCTCCTACAATCCTGAGAATATCAAATCCTTCGGCAAAGGGTTTCTCAGCCAAGGCTCCGTGCCGCACCATTGTTGCGCGTAGAAGCTCTTTACCAAAATAATATTTGTTTGCATAGGTTTTGTATTGCGCCAAAGCCTCTATCTTCTTATTTACATCTTCTTCAGTAACTTCAACAAAATAATTCGGGAAAAATCCATGGCTGGAACGAACAACATCGAAACCGAGCACGGTGATGCCGCGATATGCGCGTAATGCCTCTTGCGTGACAGTGTTGTGGTCCTGGTGAATATCTTGTTCGCTATGAACAAAGATGATATCGGGTTTGATCTCATGGCGCAGCTTGAGCAGGTATTCCAATACTTCTTGCCGAT
>JABGQT010000123.1 GCA_018648685.1 Anaerolineae bacterium | reverse complement strand
TAGATTCTTGAACCATTGCGACTTTTCGCCAAAACCAGAGACAATATAGTAATTTTCTACGTTTTTATCTACGACTTCAAGCACAGCTTTGCGCGGTAATCCGCTTTTGCGTCCAATATGGGTGAGCAGCAAAAAGCGCTCCTGGAATAGCCCGCCCAAACCAATTTTGTAGAAATAAATAGGCATACGCGAGAACCAGGCTTGAAAGCCGCGTGGGGGTTGTCGAAGATTTTCTTGAGTCATTTAATAATGCCTTCCATTAGTAATTTGATGCTAGCACGGAGGTTTTTTTCTAAGTCAACCAAATCCGAATCGTAAACCCAAATTAAGATCGTTCCTTCCAATAGCGCCCCAAAAGTGATTGCGATTTCGCTTGCATCTGCTTCTTTAAACTCTCCTTTGTCAATGCCTTGCTGAATGATCGGAGTAACCATATCAAGATAAACACGTAAATATTTTTTAAAAGCTTCTTGCACAATGCTTTGTCGAAAAAGTCGGCCTAGAAATTCATACATAATTGGTATTAGGCGTGACCACTTGTGCATGTCGCCAATGAATTTTTCTGCAAAAAGCATTAATTTTTCTGAGGCAGGGCGAGGATCATCGATCAAGGAGCTTAGGTCAGCAAACTCACGTTCAAAAAGACTTTCAAGTAGATGTTTTATAATGGCATCTTTGCTTTTGAAATAAAGATAAAGAGTGCCCTTGCTTAATTTTGCTTCTGCTGCAATATCGTCCATGCGCGCTTTATCAAAACCTTGTTCTGCAAAAACTTTTGTTGCGGCTTCGGTGATCTGTTCTTTTCTTTCTTCGCTTACGTTGGGTTTTGGTGACATAGAATTCCTTATAACTGACCAGTCAGTCAGTTATTTCTATAATATAATAATTAAGATTGAGAGTCAAGTAGCAATTTGTTAAGAGAATGCCTCTGCGAGGAGCATGCTCGTGCGACGTGGCAGTCTCATTTGCTAGAGATTGCTTCGTCGGATAAAACTCTCCTCGCAAATTCATTCTTGTTTTGGACTAGTAAGGAGATCAGTATGTCTCATCCATTGGATTTTATCCCCACATCTTCCCGTAAAAAGATATTTATTTTGCTTCTCGCGCTGACATTTATCTTGGTCGGCATTTTTGGAATTCTCGATGCTCCCTTGCGGAATCCTGCCTCGCCTTCGGGCATTGTCTCCTTTGAACTCGCAGGCACCGTTGAAAAGGCAAATACTATCATGGAAAGCTGGGATTCCCGTGCTCAACTCTTCGCCGCTTTTGGCTTGGGCTTTGACTATCTCTTTCTTCTCGTTTATGGGTTGACGATCTCTCTCGGTGTGCTGATGGTGGCATCCAAGCATGGTGGGAAGTTTGCGGAAATGGGTAGCTATGTGGGGTGGGGTGTTTTGCTCGCAGCCCTTTTTGATGCTGTGGAGAATTTTGCCCTTTGGCGATTACTGAGCGGAAGTGCAACAGCCTTTTGTCCCCGTGTGGCTGCGATCTCGGCGACGATCAAATTCTTTTTGCTTGCTCTCGGTCTGGGATTTGCGCTCATTGGTTGGTTGCGGAAAAAGAAATAAAGCATCAAAAAAACGCCATCTTATCAACAAGATGGCGTTTTTTTGATGTGAAATTGTCTTTACTGTGCCAAGCCCAGCAATCTCGGATACCAATACCAAAGCAGATCGCCTGAAGTTTTTCCGTAGATAGATGCTGATTTGTCACGTAATATCACGGGCGGATAGTAGCCGCGACTGACGATTCCGTTTACCCAGGCGCGTCCATTGATGGCGTTTAGCATCGCTTCATAAACATCCGTTTGGGCTTGTAAATTTAAGCCCACAGAGGGAATATCTGCGTTCGGGCGGTTGAGTTCTTTCCAGTTGTAGCAGCCGCCGGTTACGTTGGGCACACAAGCAGATTCTGCGCCGCTGGCAGAAGGAACGGCCAAGCCGATGATGATATCTTTCTCAACGCTGACCTGATAAGGGGAAATTTCCTCGTCCAGAAGACGAATTGCTTCATTTGTCATGGCTGTTTTATCAATAGGACTTCCCTGGCTAAGAGGGGCATCCCAAAGCAGATAAACACCATCAACACTTTTAATAAAAGGTGGTGCACTATTAAGACTGCCAGAAGTGTAGGGCATTGCCCACCAGATCTCGCCTGCAAAATGTGTGCGTACTTCAGTGATGATCGCATTCCAGCGCAGTTCTGCGTCAGCAGGAACAGCAGAAGATTGCCCATCGGCGAGTAATCCGTTTTGCATAGCGGGAGCAAGCCAATCTCCGCCGAGAATTAACGTCGGCACATTGTTGCGCGCAGCTATGTCGGCGTGGTGCAATGCAAATTGGCGGTAGTGATCAAACCAATCGTTCCACCATCCAAAATCTCTTGGGGCGTTGATCCACCAATTATCTACAGATTCAGGGAAATGGGGTTGTGGGAAAAGAGCCGTATTCAAATTGAGCGCAGCGGCTTGTTCAAGCATCAGTTTTGTGTCATCCCAAAGAGGGTCTTCTGCGGGTTGGGGACCGAAAACAAGTGGGCTTGTATTAGAAAATGTCCAACTTGGGGTGAGTATTGTCCAGTTTGTATGCAGCGCGCTAATATTTTGCATCGCTTGTGATGTATAGCGTGTCCAGCTTGGTACAAAATTCGATTGAAATTCAATGCCTGCAACAAAGTCATTATTGCGCGCCTGAATGGGGGCGGCAACAATGGTGTAGGGCATTTCTTCTTCAAGCCATGTCCAGCCGGTAATGCGGTCGCGGATATCTTGCGGGGCAAGGCTGACGGTAATTTGTCGTCCAGCCGTTGCATTGCCCATTGTGGCAAGATCGTCTGCGCTGCCACATTGAGCATTGCGGCAGAACCTGTAGCCAAAACTCTTAACAGTATCAAGAGGGCCGTAAAGTTTATAAGCCCAGCGATTATTACCCAAGGGCCACATTGGGATGGGTTCTGTCCAAGCATAGGGAGAAAATTGGATGTAGACCATATCCCCGGCTGGTGTATTGTCTGGAGCACTAAGATCGAAGAGGATGGGGGATGAGGGGCCTGATTGCCACGAAATAACTTTGTCTTCGACAACAATATCGGTCTGCGGAACAATAAGCCGACGAAGAACTTGCTCGCTGCTTTTATCTTGTTCTGCATTCCAGAATCCGTCGCCAAGCGTATATTTATAGCGTATGTCTGCGCCAATGGGCAAAGGGATCGTAACGCTATATCGTCCATCTTCCAAAGGCGTGAGAACAGGCATTTTATCTGCAACTGTGCTAAAACCGCCGCCTAGATCACCAAATGTATTACCAAGCTGAGAGAGATTTCCCGCTAAACGAACAGGTGCGCCAGAGATCGTGTTTTCAGGAAGATCTGCGATAAATGTAACCCGCACGATCTGTGCTGGCGCGACATGAATTTGAACAGGCGTTACAAGCCCCGCTTCTACTTGTGCACCTTGCTGGAAAGGTTGATAAGCTCCATCCAAGGCGTATGCGGTCATGCGGTGTAGCCCTGGCAAAATACCTTCGAGATAGAAATTGCCAGACGCATCGCTTAACGTTTGAATACCGCTTATATTTACTAACAGATTAGGGATGGGGTGGCCGCTTAGAGAGTCGAGTGCTAATCCTTGAATATGTCCGGTTGCGCCATCAAAACTTTGGCCTGCCCAACTGGTAACAGCATCTTCTATAGCGCCAACACCTTCTACTTTATATAAACGATAGCGCACAGGGAGATTTTCACTTGTTGTTTCTTGTAGGCGATTATTTCCGGTAATAATATAACGATATTTGACAACTGCATTAATGGGGAGTGGCAGGGCAGCAGTATAAGTTTGTGCATCTACTGCTTCAAGCGGATAATTGATCGCGTTGAAAGGGAGTCCTGAAACCTCGTCGAGGATGCTAAGAACGAGAACATCTCCAGCATTAAGTGGTGTGGGGATATGGACTGTGAATCTCGTTTCTGCAGAGGGGATCGGTGTTGCTTCAGGGAGAGCATCTTCAGGCAGTGGTGTAGAAGGCGTATCTCCTCCACCACCAATAGGGATTTCTATGTCCAGCAGAGAGAGTGTGCAGGCGGGGCCACTGAGAAGGACTGCGGCTACCAGAATCAGGATAGCTGTTTTAGAGAGTAAGGGGTGTTTTTTTTGCATAGCATTCACTTTTAAAAAGTTGATTAGATAAAAATGTACTCGTGATTTTAGTATTCTATCTCTTCTTTCTGGCGGTTATGCTGTCTCGGGTCTGGACCGTATTGATTTTGTCCTATTGTTCCAGGAAGGAAACCTATTTCGATCCCTACCCAGAAATTCAGAAGCGGAACGAAGTAGAGCAAAAGAAACCAGCCTGAGCGATCTCTGTCGTGAAGTCTTTTTATCTGGATGGCTAGTGATGGGAAAAATGCTGCTAATCCCAAGATGCCCGAAAATATGCCGAAGAAGAAAGGCTGTGTTTGTTGTGCTAAGCCTTCAAGGCCGCCAAGCAGCATGAAGTCTACAGAGACGGCGATAAGGGAGAGTATGAAGTAGGCAAGGTTAAAGAGCCAATAAGTTGTTCTGGTGATCCTTCCTTTTGTTGAGAACAACAAATTGGACAAAGACATATCATTCTTAACAGGTTTTAATTTGCCGTCTAATTCGTAGATGAGATTTTCAACAGATTCTTTTGGGAAGCCTTTTTTAATATATTTTGCGGTAAGCACTCGGCTGGAGGCTCCTTCGCCGAGTTCATAGGAGATTAATTTGCTTAATTTGAGCAACTCTTCTTCTTTTTTCTGGCGTTCTTCATCTAGCTTCTGTTGATGCTCTATCTCTTCTTGTGTTGGCGCTCTGTTCTTTTCTGAACTTGTAGCTGTTGAGGTGGAAGAAGATGTAGATTTGGACGAAGGTTTTGCTGGTGTTTTCCCTCGTTTCTTTCTGAGTGAAGCCAGACTGCGTTGGGCGGGTTGGTTATCAGGGTTGAGTTTTAGCACTCTCTCCAGACATTCTTCTTTATTGTCTGGATTCTTTACAGCGGCAGACATCCATAACCAAGCTCTCTCGTTATTGGGGTCAGTGTGGAGTATTTCAGCAAGAAGAGTTTTTCCTTCTGTTTTTTTACCCTCTTTTATGGCATTTATAGCTCTTTGTAAATTACTCATCTTTCTCTCCTCCTGCTTTGGTGCAAATCATTCAATTTTCTTCTTCCTTCCGTTATAGGCAATATAGCTTAGCCCGATGCTAATGAAGTATAAGACAGACATGGGCAGCATAACCAATGCCATGTTGATGGGATCAATAGTTGGCGTAATAGCAGCTGCAAAAATTGAGATAATGACTATGGCTAAACGCCATTGTTGTTTTAAGACATCTGGTTTAACCAGACCAATTGCGCTGAGAACATAGATAATAAGAGGGAATTCAAAGGCGATGCCGATCCAGAACATGACACCGAGAATGAAGGTGAAATAAGATGCGGGGCGTAATTCAGCCTGGATGCCCATGAAGTTGAGCAAAAATGGCAATGCGGCGGGGAGCATGATGAAGTAGGAAAAAGCCGCTCCTGCAATGAAGAGTAGGCTGGCGAGAGGGATGCCGACCAAACCGAATTTTTTAGAGCTTGGTTTTAATCCGGGCGCAAAAAAGAGCCAAAATTCAAAAGCAATATAAGGCAAGGCGATGATGGTTCCGCTCATGAGGGCGACGCGCATAAAAACGCCAATGGATTCAGTTACTTCAATGGCGCGGAGAGTGTCTAGTCCGCCAACAGGCTCGGTGAGATATTGGATAAGTTGTTGTGTAAAAATGAATGAGATGGAGACCGTGACCATTAACGCGAGCAGGGCACGAAAAATATGCTTTCGCAAAGCCTCGACATGATCCATGAGCGATGCGCGTGCATCTGCCGATTGAATTGCGCTGGCAGTTGTATCAATAAGAGAGTGCTCTTCAGGAACTTCGTTGAGGAAGTCCTGGATATTTTTTATTCCCTTGAAAGGGGCTGCGATGATTTTCGAGATCAGGCGGAAGGGGGCAGTGATGATAGACCAGAGTTTGTTGAGAAATTTACGCATTATTGGTATCTACGGGATTAACGGGAGATGCTTCTTTGTTCGAATCTGCTTTTTTAACGGGAGCAGTCTTTTCATCTGCGCTCTGCGCTTCGTTTTGCGCGTTGATGGGCGGGGCGATGCTATTCGTCTCCTCAACTTCTTGAGGGTGAGATGTCCCATCCCATGCACCATATCCCGCTTTTTCTGTTTTCTCTTCTGTGGGCATGGTAATACCTAGATCTCGTTTATATTCTTCAAAGTCTTCGAGGCTTGCTTCGCGCATTAACTGGTTGGGGAGCGTTTTAATTCTATTTGATGCATCTTTGATTTCTCGCCACTCAGGAGACATGACGACTTTGCGCATCCATTTGCCGATGGTTTTTCCGGCTTTTTGCATATCTTTGGGGCCTAGGACAATGATGGCGATGAGAATGACAAAAAAGAGTTCGGGGACGCCGATTCCAAATATGTCCATTACAGCCCCTTAAGTGACATAAAGATTTCGTTCTTGAATTTGGCTAGGCTGCCCAATACGCCGTTGATAAAGCTGGGCGCAGCATCAGAGCCATAGACTTTAGCTAATTCTACGGCTTCGTTAATGGCGACTTTGGTGGGGGTTTCCTGGCTAATACCAAATTCCCAAAAGGCGATTCTTAAGATGTTGCGATCTATGGGGGCAATCTGGTCGAGGGGCCAATCGGGAGCGTATTCGGCGATGGCTTTGTCGAGTTTTTCGGTAAGCGGAATGATGCCGAAGACGATCCTACGTGCAAAATCTTCCAGTTCTTCAGATTTTTTCTCTTTTGCTGATAGAGAAAATTCCTTCAGGCGCTGGGAAAAAACCGTGCCGGGAAGGTGGTCGCTTAAATCAATTTCGTAAAGTACTTGCAGAGCAAGACTGCGCGCTCTGGTGCGTTCTTTCATGCAGTTTATGCCTCTTCTTCGTAGGCGATATTTTCGATGTGGATATTCACTTCGGCAACGTCCATGCCGACCATCTCGGTGATGGCTCGGGTTACTTTTTTCTGTACAGTGCGGCTGGTGTTGCGAATATTAACACCGTTTTCAAGGATGATATACAGGTCTGCGGAGACAACATCATTTTCGACGATGATGCGTGCGCCATCTACGATGCCGCGACGGAAAAGACGGTTAACACCGCCTGAGACGGGAGCCATTGCGCTGACGCCCTCTACTTTTAATGCAGCCATCCTTGCGATTTCAACCAATACGTCGGGCGCAACAGTCGTTTTTCCGGGAGGGCGAGTATCTTGTTCCATTTTTTATCTCCTTGCTTTTGTTGTTCTATGCCAAAATGATGTATATTTTTTGCCTCGTATTACGTATTGCGTGTTGCGTAAAAAACATTACGAAATACGCAATACGTTTTTTATCAAAGGATGCACCAATTTAACTTTAAATTTGCTCTTGCGAACTTGCCTCTTGCAACTTCCTTACATCACCATTCCGCCGTCAACCTGCAAGGTGACACCGGTGATGAAAGAAGATTCTTCTGCGGCGAGGAAAGCAACCGCGTTGGCAATATCTTGCGGCGTGCCGAATCTGCCCATGGGAGTGAGCTTCATGGACATTTCTCTGATCTCTTCAGGTAGGTCATGGGTTAGTACAGTTTCAATAAAACCAGGTGCAACCGCGTTCACGGTAATGCCTCGTGAGCCAACTTCTTTGGCAAGTGCTTTTGTAAAACCGATTAAACCGGCTTTGGATGATGAATAATTCGTCTGTCCGGCTTGCCCGGTTACACCAGAAACCGAAGAGATGTTAATGATTCGTCCGTAGCGCTGTTTCATCATCGGGCGGGCAAGAGCCTGCGAGCAGTTGAAAGCACCTTTCAGGTTGATGTCTAAAACCATATCCCAATCTGCTTCTTTCATACGCATGATCAGTCCATCACGTGTGATGCCGGCATTGTTGACCAAAATATCGATTTTTCCAAGTTTCTCAACAGCGCTCTTGATCATTGCGTTTACGCTCTCTCGGTTAGAAACATCTGCTTCGAGAGCGATAGCTTCGATACCTGAAGCTGCAGTGATCTCACTTGCAGTTTCTTCTGCCAAGTCCATGCGTAAATCTACAACAGCAACCTTTGCACCGCGTGCGGCCAAAGTTTCGGCAATTGCTTTTCCAATTCCGCGTGCTGCACCTGTCACGATAGCGGTGCGTCCTTCTAACGATAAAAACTGCCTCATTTTTAGCTCCTTTTAGCTGAAAGAATTATACACCACCCTTAACACTTAGGCCCCCTCCCAGCCTCCCCTAAATTTGGTTTTCAATTTAGGGGAGGGGCTAAGCCTCCTCTCCATTTTTGTTCTTTGAAATGGGGGGGCTGAGGAGGGCGGGTTTCAAGCCAAACGCCAGAGCCAGTCCGCCGCCAACCACAATGATCGCCTCCATTATGAAAGCATCTTGCCATAGGCGCATCGGGAAAAGGCGGATCAATGTATCGGAGTAGAGGAAAATCCAGCTTTCCCCCTCAAAGAAAACATGATGGAATTGGGCGAAGAATGCCCAGAAATTGATTGAAGCGATCAGGGCGAGACTTCCCGTCAGGATGAGCGTTAACCAGCCGCCCCGCTTCAAACCCAAGAAATAGGCTTGCTTGCCATTTTTCAACATCGCCCAAGCCCCAAGCGCGATCAAGATCCCAAACGCCGCCCCCCAAACTTTTAAAGCGATCTGGATTAGAATCTTCACATCTAGCATGTGACTGACCTCGCTTTCTTTGTAGAGCGGAGAGCCATCGTCAAAAGTCAAATCGCCAAGAAATTCAGGCCCTGCATCGTTGTTGAGATATTCGATCGCGTTTTTTGCCCATTTCAAACGTTCTTCTTGAGAGAAGCCATAGCTATCAGGCGGGAAGCCGGGCATACGGTACTCGATCTCAGGAAAAATCGGCGTGAGTAATATACGGATGCCGAAAAGAACCAGTACGATAGGGGTAAGGAGGGTGGTGAGGAAAGAGAGGATATTGGAAAGGGTTTTATTCATAGTTTTATGTTGTTGTAGGGGCGGGTTAAGCCCCGCCCCTACGATTGTTATTGCAAACTCTCCACATCCCCACCCAACATGAATCCTAATATCATATCGTTGGTAATCCATTCGATGGGGGCTTTATCATCGGTAAAGATGGTGGAGTTTTCGTAGCCCTCTTGCCGATATGTCCATGCCGTTTGCGTTGCATCCAAAAGTAGGGGATGTGTATCTCCGCTATTGGTCAGGGCAATGAGATTTGTAGAGAGAAAATCTTCATTGGTGGGCTGTTTTGTAGCGTAAATGATGGAGTTGAGGGTGTAGGGGATGTCCATAATATAGACGGAGGGGAATGTTTGGGCAATGGTGGTTGCCATGGCGTTGATTAAACGGCGGTCGCCGGGGAGCCGCCCTACGTTGATGGTTAATACGCCTGTTGGGGACAAGCGCGTGTGCGCTATCTCAAAAAATTCCAATGTGGTCATGTGCCAGGGAATGTAGGGAGGTCTATAAGCATCTACGGCGATGATGTCATATTGATGCGGGCTGTGGGCGAGACCCCAGCGTCCATCTTCGGCGTTGGCGTTGAGATTATTCAATTGATCCATCCCGAAATAATTATTGCCAACTTCGATGATCTTGGGGTCGATTTCGAAGCCATCAATGGGAATATCGCCATAAACAGCGGTTGCTTGCTGTGCAAATGTGCCCGCAGCCAAGCCGACAATGGCGATGCGTTTCACATCTTTCGTGGCGCGGGGCGGGGTATTGAAAAAGGGACCAACCAGAAATTGTGACCAGGGGCCATCGTAATCGAGATTATCAGGGTCATAAACAGAATGGACACCCTGCCCATCGTTCAGGCGCAGATGCGTTTCGCTGCCGCGCTGCAAAACTTCGATATAGTTATAAGCGGATTCTGTTTCGTAAACTTGCCCTTCGGTTTGTTTGATACCGCGTCCACTGTCGAAGATGGCAAGAATGGCGATAAAAACGACCATTAGCAAATAGGGCAGCATTTTGCGCGTGCCAGCGCTTTTGGCGAGGCCTGCAAGCGCGACAAAAAGCAGGAAAAGGCTGAAGATGAGAAAAGTTTTCGTTGTGCCGACAGTCGGGATCAGCACGAGGACGGGCAGATAAGTGCCTAAAAATGAACCAAGCGTGGAAATGGCATAGATATTGCCTGAAATTTTGCCGGCTTTCTCAGTATCATCCATGCTCAGGCGGATGGCATAAGGTGAGATCATGCCCAAAAGCGTGATCGGGATGCTGAAAAGCACCAAAACGGCAACGAATGCCCCCATCATTACGCCGACCTGGAGTCCGTCAAAGGCGGTTGCGGCGGCGCGCAAAACGGGATTGGCGATAAAGGGAACGATGCCCAATGTAAACGCTCCCCATGCCAAAATTTTATACATACTTTTAGCGTGTGGCGATTTATCGGCTTGTTTGCCGCCGAGTGTATATCCGAGGGTGAGATAGAGCAGCATTAATCCAATAATAGCAGCCCAAACAAGATTGCTTGTCCCAAAGACGTTGCCGATCAGGCGCGATGCGGATAATTCGGCAGCGAGGGTGGTCATGCCAGAGATGAAGACAGTGAAGTAGATGTATTTGCGCATAGTTGAATAAATATGTGTGTGTGATTATTATATTATTTGAGTAAGTTTTGACTAATTAACACAAAGTCAGCGATCTCTCTTATATCTTTTTTTGTCAAACTTGCTTGGGCATTGAGAGAGCGGGGAAGATTGTTTTTGAGAGCAATCAAACTCTTTGATATTTCTTTGGTAATTCCTAGTTTGGTTATGATTTTTTTTGTCTCAACACCCATTATCTCTACTATTAGAGTTTTGTCTTTGTTTGGAATAAAAAATAAAGAAAATGTCTCTTTGGTTGCCTGTTCGTTTACTCCTAATAAAATTTCACCATACCGAATTAAGTCTAACCAAATAGAATTTCCTTTTTTGAACTCAATGTGCATATTTTTCCAACTGGCATCCCAATAGCGGTTTGTATCTTCTTGCATATCTAAGACCTGACAAATACTACCATCGTAGTGACTGTTTTTCTTTACCCAAGAACCTTTGAGTTGATGTAATTTTTTTTCTAAATGCTTTTCTAGTTCTATTATTAGCAAAGCTCTTTCCTCAAGCATTATCAATTAGATTTTTTGTCGTGACAACCTGACAGAACTCATCATGCAGACTAGCGAGATTGACAGCGTGAACTTCATCTGCTGAATACTCTTTCCCATCCGGCCCTGTTTTTCCGAAAGTTGCTGTAGCATCAGAGACGAGCCAGACGTTGAAGCCCAAATTCCCAGCCATGCGTGCACTTGTGGAGACGCAGTGGTCAGTGGTCAGCCCAACAATGACGAGATTTTCGATGCCTTGTTTTCGAAGATATTTTTCAAGGTTGGTCCCGATAAAAGCGCTGTTGACCGTCTTTTGGAAAATTGGTTCGACTCCAATAGGTATTGCTTCCGGCTTGAATTCAACGCCGGGTGAATCAGGGTGCAGTGGGGAATTTGGCTCTACTGAGCAATGTTGCACATGAATTACGGGTCTATTTTTCTTTCTCCATGTGCTGATCAATCGAGCGATATTTTCTTCGGCGTTTGAATTGTTTCTTTGCCCCCAAACGGGATTATCAAAACCTTGTTGGACATCGATAATTAAAAGGGCTGTATTTGCTGAGATTGGATGTTCCATATTGTTTTTTTCTAGTGATAGGTTGCTTGAAAGTGTTGTGCAACGATAACAGATTAGGGGAATTTTGCAAGTATAAGAAGAGAGTTTTCTTATATCCCCTTAATCGCCCCAAAAGCCGCAAAACAGGAATTTTTATGCAAAAGCTCAACATGACTAAAACCGACTTTACGCAGTAAACCTAATTGATACGTAACGGAGCGGGGAGAATCTTCCAGTTCGATATAGCCAAAGATCTTCTCTTTATATTCTTCGCCGCCAAATGATGTGAGATATTCCCCATAACGTTCCCACATTAATGATTGGACAGCTTCTGTTTCGTGAGAGATCAGGTCTGTGATCCAGATGCTCCCGCCGGGGGCTGTAATTCTGTAGATTTTCTCAAAAGTTCTTTCCCAATCTTGGTCATCTCGTAGGTGATGTAAAACGGCTGCTGCAAAAATGACATCGTATTCGTTATCAAGTAGTTCTATTTCTCGAAAATCGCCCTGAATAATTTTGACTTCGCCAGTGTTTATCGCCGAGATCCGCTCTTTTGCTTTTTTCAGCATGGGGAGGCTTAAATCAATTAAGTCGCTATCAAAGGATGGAGCGTATTCCAGAAATTTCAGGGTGTTATTTCCTGCGCCGCAACCTATATCCAGAACCTTTTTGACATCTGGCGTGCTGTGATACGCGGCTTGTGTGATCAGTTCCATCGCGAGCGGGGCGTCAATGGTCGCTGTTTGTCCGCTTTCGAGATTAGAGAAACGGTCAACGTCTTTGTCGAAGCGTTGCTTTATTTCATGAATAGATGATTTTCTGTTCAAAAGTATTTTCATATAACCTTTCCTGTAAAAAAAACTAATTGTGCGCACAAAAAACGATAGCGCAAAGATAACAGATAAGAGAGTTATTGCAAGGGCTTGCGAAGGTTCTTAATAAACCCTCACCCAAATCTACTAAAAACTACATAAACTTTCTGGGTCTTTCGTCTAAAATACTGAGCGTTATGTGTAAATCTCTCGGAATACTTCTTGCCAACACTGGCACCCCCGATGCGCCGACCCTAAAAGCTGTTCGGCGTTTTTTAGCGCAATTTTTAGCAGACCCGCGTGTGATAGAAATGTCGTGCTGGGCTTGGTTGCCGCTTTTGCATGGGATTATCTTGAATACCCGTCCGCGCCGTTCGGCGAAGCTCTATCAGCGTGTTTGGGATGAGCGGGGGTCGCCTCTTTTGTATCATACGCGGGATTTAGCGGAAAATCTCGAAGCCGCGCTTCGTGCTCGTTTACCGGAGGCAAGCCTAAATGTCGCGGTCGGGATGCGCTACGGCAATCCGTCTATTAAAGACGCTATAGGGGAATTAAGAGAAAAGGGCGCAACGCATCTCGTCATCCTGCCACTTTTTCCGCAATATTCAAATACCACCAGCGGCACGATTATTGCAGCTGTTTTTGACGAATTGAAGCGTTGGCGCGCCATTCCCCCAACAGAAATTATTAATAATTATCACGACCATCCTGCCTATATTTCGGCAGTGGCAGAAAGCCTGCGCGCGTTTTGGGCACAGTCGCAAAAGCCAGAGAAATTGATGCTCTCTTTTCACGGAATTCCGGCAGCATACGCAGAAAAAGGTGATCCCTACGATGCACAATGTCTGCGCACGGCGGAGCTGCTTGCGGCTGAACTTACGCTTGGTGAAGATGAATGGTTGGCGGCTTTTCAATCGCGTTTTGGGCGGCAAGAATGGTTGCAACCGTATACCAGCCAAACTCTTGAGAAGCTGGGTGCGGAAAACTTAGATAATTTGGGTGTTGTTGCCCCTGGCTTTGCGGTCGATTGTCTCGAAACGGTCGGCGAGCTTGGCGATGAAGGGCGCGAGAGTTTTCAAAATGCTGGCGGCGGAGAATATCGCTATTTCCCCGCGTTGAACGCCAGCGATTTGCATGTTGAAGCGTTGAGCGAAATTATTTTGGAAAGAATACAAAAGTGACAGTCACCTTAGGTGACTGTCACTTTCTAAAAAACGGAGCAAAAATGCCTGAAATCATCATCATCGGCGGCGGAATTACCGGTTTGAGTGCCGCATGGGAAGCGCAGCAAAGCGGGATTTCTTTTGCGCTACTCGAAAAAGAAGATCGTTGGGGCGGCAAGGTTCACACAGAAATTATTGATTTACCCGAAGGGCAGGCGATCATTGATGGTGGACCCGAATCTTTCATTACTCGCAAGCCAGAAGCATGGGATTTAGCGGGAGAGTTGGGGATTCGAGACAGCGTCATCAACCCGGGAGCCGAAACCCGCCATATGTATATTCTCGATGGCGGAACACCCGTGGAAGTGCCGCTTGCTCCCGTTAAATTTATCACCTCCCCGATAATGAGCGGATTCGGCAAACTGCGCCTTTTGGCAGAGCCTTTCCAACCAGCCAAAAGCGACTCAGCTGACGAATCTCTCGCTGATTTCGTCAGCCGCCGACTAGGGCGAGAAGCTCTCGACCAATTTATCGGTCCCATTTTGGGCGGAATTTACAATACCGACCCTGATACGCAAAGCATTCTCGTTTCTTCTCCCATTATGCGTGAGATGGAAGCAGAATATGGCGGTTTAGTGAAAGCTGTCTTTGGGCGGATGCGTAAAGCGCGAAAAAATAAACCTGTGGATGAAGAAAAGAAACCGCGTTTCGGCGCATTTGCGCAGGGCTTGCAGGAATTGACGGATGAGATGGTACGTCAGCTCAAAGGCGATTTGCGCTTAAGTGTAGAAATCACGAAAATCGAGAAAAATGATGCTGTCTATCAAGTCACGTTATCAGATGGCGAAACGCTCTCAGCAAAATCGCTGATTTTCGCTACGCCCGCCAATGTCACGGCGAAGTTGTTGGTTGGCGTGGCCGATGAAGCCTCGGCAAAGCTGTCAACGATCGCTCATCAGAATATCGGCACCGTCACACTCATTTATCGTGAAGAAGATGTGCAAACGAATTTTCGCGTTCATGGCTTGATGATTCCGCGCCGAGAAAAACGGGCGATTGATGCTGTGACATTTACATCACTCAAGATGCCTAGCCGCTCGCCAAAAGGCTACGGGATGATCCGCGTTTTCTTTGGCGGTGGCAAACCCGAAGTTGCGGAGGTGTCGGATGCTGGTTTGCTGGATATAGTTCGGGCTGAGTTAAAGTCCACCATCGGAATCACGGCGGAGCCTCTCCAAATCGTCCCCTTTAGATGGCTAAAATCTTTCCCGCAAGCGAATGTAGGGCATCTTGATTTTTTCGATGAAATCGAAAGAACGCTTCCCGAAGGCATTTATTTGGCAGGGAGTTCGTATCGCGGCATTGGCGTGCCCGATTGTATTCAGCAAGGTCGGCAGGCTGTGAAAAAATATGTTACTGCGAGGAAGGCCTTAGCCTGACGTGGCAGTCTCCCGCATTTGATGGAGATTGCGTTGGCGATAAAACTGCCTCGCAATGATCAAAAAAAGGAATTGAAAAATGAAAAAAGTTGCTCGTATTCTCAACAACATCCGTCTCGCATTTTTCCCGATTGCCTACGGGCTGAGCGGCGCGCTGATCGGTGGAACACTGAACCGAATCATGATCGCTGAGATGGAAATGCCCGCCTCGCTGGTTGGGCTTTTCTTCGCCGTCCCGCTACTGGTTTCCCCCGCGCGGATTTGGTTCGGCTACCGCTCAGATGGATTTATGCTTTTCGGCAAACGCCGTGAACCCTATATCGTTTTGGGTGCATTGCTGATTGGATTAGGCATTATTTCTATCGCTACACTCTCGATTAATCTCGCCGGAAGCGCAATGCTCGCGGTTGGCGTATTCGTTGCTTTTCTGATTTACGGCGTTGGGCGAAACCTGGGACACAACACCTTTCAGGCTCTTGTTGCAGATCGCTTTGAAGGCGAAGCCGGGCGCGGACGCGCGGTCACGATGTATGAAGTTGCTACGCTGCTAGGCCTCATCATGGGTGCAGGCGGATTAGGAAAAGCCCTTGAGCATTACGATCCCGCCAGCCTGACGCAAGTTGCAATCGGCGTGGCAGTCATCGTTCTCGTTTTAGCAACTTTCGCCGCCATAAAACAAGAGCCGCGCGGCAAAGATGTAGATGCAGCGGTCGAATCAGCGAGCAAAATGCCCTTCAAACAGGTTTTGCAAGAAGTCGTGTTGCCTGATAAACAGATCCGCTCCTTCTTTATTCTTGTTCTCTTCACCTTTCTGGGCACCCTCGCCCAGGATGTGCTCCTCGAACCCTATGGCGCACTCGTCCTCGATATGCCAGTCGGCGACACTACCCGCCTAACCATGTATTGGGGCATCGGCGTGATGCTTGCCATGATTCTTTCGGGCACAGTTTTTATCAAATGGCTTGGCTATATGAAAGTGATGCGGATAGGCATCGTCTCTAGCGCATTGGTCTTCGTTGCGCTAATCCTTCTCGGCATTAGCGGAAACGCTGGTGCATTCAAAAGCATCGTCTTCGTGATGGGCTTTGGCACTGGCTTGGCTGGCGCAGGGATGCTAACCGGCATCATTTCTTTCACCACCCCAATCCGCGCAGGGATGTTGATGGGCGTTTGGGGCATGGCAAATATGATCGGTCACGCCCTTGGCAGTTTGATCGGTGGCAGCATCGTGGATATTGTCCGATTTTGGATGGGGGGCAGTGCTTTCGCTGCCTACTCCACCGTCTTCGGGATGGAAGTCATCATGCTTACCATTGCCTTCTGGCTCTCAACGCGACTGGATATGTCTGCCTCGAAAGCACAGCTCGAAGCAGAAGAGGCGTTACCGGCGTAAAATTGACTAGCTCCTGATAAATAAAAATTCCTTGCAGAGCTTTAAAGCTTCGCAAGGAATTTTTATTTATGAAAAATATTTTTACAGGTTTCGCCAATACCAGCGACCAGAGAGCAAACCTTCTATGTCTTGTGCTAATTCACCGGCACTCGCATATCGTTCTTCCGGCGATTTCGCCATCGCTTTATTAAGAATCTCTTGCCAGGCAGCGGGTAGATCTGGTTCTAAGTCCAATATATTAGGGACAGGGTGATTGACATGTTTATCCATCAAATCTTCATTGCTTGTTCCGTGAAATGGTGCTTGCCCTGTCAGGATATTGAATAAAAGTACACCCATTGAATATATATCGGAACGCTTATCCACTTTTTGAGATAGACATTGCTCGGGGCTCATATAGTTGGGCGTTCCAGCGATCCACTCTTCATCATCACTTGCATCGCTCTTGATTTTTGCGATTCCAAAATCTGCCAGAAAAGCCTCTTTTTCAATATCGAACAAGATATTCCCGGGCTTAATATCTCGATGAATGATATTGCGCGCATGAGCCGCATCCAAGGCTTCACATAGTCGCTGAATAATTTTCGAAAACTCAGCAAGTTTTAGCTTTTTTACCTTCATCACATCGGCAAGAGTGCCGCCAACCATATAGCGCATTACAATATAGGGCTGTGAGCCTTGCCATCCAAAGTCGTAAACAGGAACGATATAGGGATGCTCCAACGAAGCAATGATTTTTGCCTCTTGTTGAAAAAATTCCCGATGATATTCTTCCATCGCAAATTGATAGGTCAACACTTTGACAATTACTGATCGCTGAACAAAGGGATCATGCGCTAGAAAAATAACACCCATTCCCCCTTGAGCCAATTCCGATAAGATTTGATAGCGACCAATACTAGCAGGTGTCATAGAGTGTCCTTGTTTCCGTTAGAGCAATAAATTTTCACCATTATAGCGCGATAGCGAGCATTACTGAAATTATGGCTTTATGCCCAGTAAGTCTCAAAATTAATCCCGCGTTTGCGGACTGCCTCCATCATCTCTGTAGAGGAAAGAGCTAGTTCCATGCGATGTGCGCCAGTATTTACCCTCTTGCGCGCCTGAAAAGCCATCATCGCAGCGCAATGAAAACCGGTTAACCTCTCCATCGCTGTGAAGCCAGTTTCTTCGTCGAAGAGGTCCGCGATATCTACGGTTACAGTTGCTTCTTTGCTGTCTTTTTCACCAATGCCTATCGCGCGCATGATGCCAATATCTTTTATATTATCGGCATTGATATGTGGGGCTAAAAGAGTGTGATAAAGCTCGCGTGGCACAACATTTTGCCCATCTACCTCAATGGTTTCTTCTGAAAAGAGGCCCAGGCGTTTATAGGCTTCAAAGGTGTGCATGTGCCCGGGGTAGCGCAAAACCTTATTTTCATAGCGCTCCAATTTACCAAGATGCGTTTCTGGTGTAGTAGACATGCTCCCCGAAATTACAAAGGCTTCCAGTTCGCCCAAAGGTTCAAAAACGATCGATTCTGGTTCTGTAAATGTTGGTACATAGGTGATCTTCCCGTCACGGATAAAGGTTGCGTCTCCGCTATATTCATTCGTCAAACCGTTGATATGGTAGGTCATCGCGTAATTCCACGGAGGGGTTGGGTCTTGGGGTAAACCGGCATCATAAAGATAAACTTCGCGCGGCTTATCTAGCAGATCCATCACATAAACGCCCATCGTGTTGATCAGTCCGGGTCCCATCCCACAATCGGGGACGAGGCTCACGCCCGCGGCCTTGGCCTCTTCGTCCAATTTGAGTTGAGACCAGACTACATCGGTATTGCCACCCATATCACAGAGGCTAACGCCATTTTCAATACAAGTTTTGGTGATATTTAGATTGAAATAGTAGGGCACCGCGCTTAGGACGACATCGAAACCCTCCACAATGGAAGCAAGTTGAAATATGTCCGATGCGTCCGCCTGTGTACTTGCTGCAACTTCTCGGCCAATTAGCGCATTTATGCGTGATGCCGCATTTTGCGCCGCATCCAGATCGTAATCTGCAAAAAGGATGTGGTCGGCATCCCCAAATTTGGCGAGGTCATAGGCGGCTGCGGTTCCTTGTTTTCCCGCTCCGATGATCAGATAGCGATAACTCACGATATTCTCTCCTTGAAAGGTAATAGTGCCAAAAGTGTACAACAGAAAAGGTTTTTGTAAAATATGATAGTTGTCCTTAGAAGGGGTGTAAGGGCTAATATTTTACAAAAGCTTTAACAAAAAAACGAGTATTTTGACTCGCAAGCAAGAATACTCGTTTTATATACTTTTTTGTCTAGTGAATTATTTTATAGATAGTAGGTCATCCACTGTAAATGGGTAGCGGGGTCAATATACTGAACGCGAACACCTTCAGGGACAGTGATGCAAATAGGGGCATAATTGAGAATAGCTTTGACCTGCGTTTTTGCCAGCTCATCCGCAACATCCTGTGCATATTCAGCCGGGACTGCGATCATTGCCACTTTGACATCAGATTTGTTGATGGCATCCACCATTTTGTCTATATCTTGTACTTGTATATCGCCAATCTTTGATCCGATTTTTGCAGGGTCATTGTCAAAGGCCAAGGTCACGCGGAATCCGCGCTCTAAAAAGCCTTGATAGCGGGCGAGACCGTGTCCGATATCACCTGCGCCGATAATGGCGACATCCCAAACACGATCTATATTCAGGATCTCTCGTAGTTTTTCACTCAGAAACTTGATATTATAGCCAGTACCTTGTTTGCCAAATTCGCCAAATTGCGAAATATCTTTGCGAATTTGAGCAGCAGAAATGCCAACCCATTCTCCCAACTCTTTTGATGATGTTACGATTTCACCACTATTTGCCATGCGCTCTAAGGCGCGAAGGTAGAGAGGGAGCCTGCCAATAATAATATCTGGTATTTTTTTTGTCGTCATGAAAACCTCTATTTGATATAAAGTGGAGTTTTACGGTAAACAAATCTACCATAAAATCAAATATTTGTACAAGAAATCACGATAGTATGTTCTAAAAACTATGCAATGATGTATTTATTAGCTTCTTTTATTGACCTAAACTGGTGACGAGATTGTCTTTCGGTTCTTTGCCCTCTTTCTTTTTCTTTTCTTCGGATTTGGTTTTGTCGGTCATTTTTTCTCCAGTTTTTTATGGTTATTCAGTTGGTATTGAGACGGTACTCGACGGCAGACGTGTATCTAAGTTTTCTAACATATCAAGGAATTGTTGAAAATTCATGTTTTTAGAGTCGATATTTGCTAAAACCAAAATTACAAGATTTTTATGCTGTTGTAGATATGTACAACTCTGTGTTGGATTGTTTTCGATTTGTATATCCAAGCACTTTAATACGCTAAGATCATTAGTGTTTGCGGGCTTATGCGTATTCGCTGGCTCAACCCAAGCATTTGTAATCCATTCATTTTCCCAGCTGGGGAAGTTTTCAATGGCTAAATTTTGTGAAGGATAGATTGTTATTTGATGGCTGATTCCACCACCTGCGATTTCAGGATTGGTATCGTAACCTACGATATGTGAGAAGGCGCTTTCTATTTGTGGGAATGAGCCTCCCATTCTGACATATCCCTGTGGTAAATCTGATGCTTGGAGCATTAAGTCATAGGGGAAATCCGATGGAGCTAAAGGCTCAATGGTACAAGCTGACACTGAGAAAATCACTAAGACAATGCAGATAAAGGTACTTGTTTTCATCATTTCTCCATCGCGGTCGCAGTATATGGGTGGCTATGTCGTTAGCTCCACAACTCTTTGCGTATTTCTTCCCGACTTAAAATCGCCTCTAATACACTCCCGCCAAGGGTAAGTGCTTTATCGGAGATCATGGTGCAGTAGCGCGGATCGTCGCGCGGGTCGAGGTCGCCGATCTTGAGTCCTTTTTTGACGATCAAGCCTGGGCGGATGAGCCCACGCAAGGAACCGTTGAAGGGCGCTTTGAGTGGAGAGTCATTTACTTCTGCGATGGTATCGCCTTTGTCAAAATGGTCGCCGATATCGCCGTGAGCGATGAGTTTGCCATCGGCGGGGGCGCGGAGAACGCGCTCGGCACGGATTCCGAGGACTTGTTCAGGGATGCCGGTGTCGGCGAGGGCAGAGCCTTGCCAATAAACACGTCCGAGGGTGTGCCCGCGATTGCTTTCGATGACGGCGTGTACATCTTTGGCGGCGGTAAATCCGGGGCCGATCCCGATGCTTAATTTAACGGTATCCAGCCCTGTTTCTGGGGGACGTTTCCGGAGGGTTGCATCCACAAGAACAGAAATTGGGAGTTGGGAATTAAGAATGGTCAAATCGGGGTCAACGAGAACGGGAATCTCTCCATCATCTAAAATTGAAAGAATGGTTTCGGGAGTGGCAAGACGTCCGGTTATTCCCTCTATGGTAATTTCGTCATCGTAAACGGCTTCGCAAAAGGAGACTTTGCGGCGCACGGAAAGGGGCCGCGCGATTTCGGTGATGAGAACTTTTAGACCGGCTTTATGTAAACGATAGGCGATGCCGCTGGCGAGGTCGCCGCCACCGCGAATGAGAATGATGCTAGTCATGGTTATCTTCCTGTAAAAGATGCCCGAAGGCGTAGAGTGTTAGATAGACAAATAGGAAAAAGACGGTAAATAGACCGATAAAGCCAATGGTGCTTGGGCGCATGGCACGCAGTAACCGATAAGAATCTCTGAGTACTTCGACAGGGCTTTGCCAAATATCCCAGCTATTGAAGCGTAAAAAACGCCCTAAATATACGCCCACGCTGCTGAGTACCGAAACTGTGAAAACAAAGACCCAGCCAAATAGCTTGCCAAAAACATTCTTGACAATTTCCTGCATCAGATAGAGCGAAACGACGCCGAGCAGTAACCCTGTCCACGAAAACCAGATCACCAGCATGATATCGTACCAAACCGGCACCTCGCCGAAACCATCTCCAAGATTCTCCAGATCCGTGATCAGATATGGGGCGTTGGGAAAGAAAATGAGCCACAGAAAGGCGAAAATAGGGATGATGAAATAGAGCAAGGGACGTTTCCAAGACAGCGCATAGGCAAGGTATGCCAAGACAAAGGGGATCCATGCCAGGAAGAGATTCCAGATCATTTGTGTATATCGCCCGCTGTCGCTGTAAGCAACCCGTGCGCCAACGAGCATCACGCAGGTGACGGATGAAGCAGTCAGGATGACAAAAACCGCCAGCTTGTAGCGGTGACGCAGGAGGGTTTGATAGAGTTTTTTTAGCATAAGATTTGGTGTAGGGGCGGGGTTTTCCCGCCCCTAATATTATTTCGATAATCTGGGCAAGGAGCCCCTGTCCCTTTAGTTTTTTAGAAAATCAAGGATGATGGGATTGATCTCATCCGCATTTTCATAATGAGGAATATGTCCGCTATTTTCAATCGTGTGGAAACGCACCTGTTTCAGGCTTGCTACCACTATTTCAGCTTGGTCGTAGGGGACAGTTTTATCCTCTCGTCCCCAAATCAGCAGGGTGGGGTTATTCAACTCGCCGATGCGCCGATAAATGGCGGAAGAGTCGCCGAGCGCATCATTCCGCATCGTGGAGAGAATTGCTCGCCCAAATCCGCGTATGGATAATTGGGGGGTATATTGCTTTTGAAAATGCGCGATCATTTCAGGTTCATAAAAATCTTCCGCAACCCCATCTATGAGCTTTTGCTTGCCGAAAAGACCCATCAATAATTCACCAAGAATGGGTGTCAGTAACAGTTTGTATATGCGTGTTTGTGGGATTGCCGCGCCACCAGCGGGAGCGAAAAGCGCAAGTCTTTTGACGCGTTCAGAATGACGAGCGGCAAATGTCGCGGTAATGGGGCCGCCCATCGAAAGCCCAAAGAGATTAATTGGCTCGGTAATTTTCAGCGCATCCAGCAGTTCGTGAAGTTGGCGAGCAAAAAGATCGAGGTTGTAGGTGGTTTTTGGCCGATCCGAATAGCCGCGTCCAAAGAGGTCATAGCGTAGGACGCGGTAGCCAGCTTCGGTCAAGAATCGGAAAGTCGGCTCCCAAATAAAATTGGGGACAGAAAATCCATGCACGAGGACGACGGTCTCCGCATCTTTGTCTTCCTCTAGTTGGTAATGCGTATATCCATCAGGGAGCGCGATAAAACTTCCTCCAACACTTTTGCGGAGGGAGTCTGTTATTTCTTCGGTTTCGTGGATATAGGGGAATGGCATGAGAGTGATAGTCCCTGAGCGGAGCGTTTTGCGAAGCAAAACGCGCAGTCGAAGGGCGGATTTGATCGGCCCGTTCTTCGACTTGCTTCGTCTCCGCTCAGAAACTGTAAGTTATATTTTCCCTAGTCCGCGTAAAACGCGTTCCGGGGTGAGAGGGAATTCGTGGAACCAAACGCCAGTTGCATCGTGAACGGCGGCAACGATTGCGGCAGATGTGGGGACAGTCATCATTTCGCCAACGCCGCGTGCTCCCCAAGGACCATTCGGGTCGCCGTATTCAACGATGACGGTTTTAAAATTGGTAGGAATATCTAAAACAGTGGGGATGAGATAAGTAGAGAGTTCTGCGGTCTGGACATAACCGTCATTGTGGATGAAATCTTCCATCAGCGTGTGCCCGATCATTTGTAGCGTTCCACCTTCAATTTGCCCAACGACCTGCTGAGGGTTGATCGCTTTGCCGAGATCGGAAGTCGAGATCATATTATGAATATGAATATGACCGGTTTCTGTATCCACTTCCAGGTCGGCAACTTGGGCACAATGCCCATAAGCCACATTTGGTGTAGATTTTCCTGTTTCTGGCTCATAAGGAGTTGTTTTTGGCGCGAGATATTTATATTCGGCAATGGCGGGGTGTTCTTCATCCTGCCATTTTGCAAGAGCACGTTCTCCTGCGCCTTTGACAGAGTTCAGGGCCATAAATGTCATCCGAGAAGCAGATGAACTACCAGAATCACCGCCAAGATCGCTATCTTCGCCTATAAATTCAACTTTATCAAAACTCACCCCGGTTGCTTCTGCGGCGGCTTGCATGATAACAGTATGTGTTCCCTGCCCAACTTCTGCGGCACCATGATGCACAACAACGCGCTCAACTTCGGTGTCGCCATGCATTTCAACTTTTGCCCAGGAGTTTTCCTGATAGCCAAAAGAGAAACCCGTATTTTTGAATCCGCAAGCAAAGCCGATGCCACGTTTAAGATGTGGGTTTTCTTCATCTGCTTTCGGCTCTTGGGTCAACATCCAGCCATTTTTGGTGTTTTCCCAACCCGCTTCTTCTGCGCAGCGTTCTGCTACTTTGTCGATGGTTGCATTTCCGGTCAGCGGTGTTTGGACAGACATTAGAGAGCCTTCGTGCAAGATGTTTTTCATCCGCAATTCAACGGGGTCCATATCCAAGGCTTCTGCCAATTTACCGATCATCATTTCGGCGAGAAATGCGCCTTGTGGTGCGCCAAATCCGCGCAGTGCGCCGGTGGGAATATTATTTGTGTAGGCTGAGCGTGTATCCACTTTGACGTTGGGGATTTCGTAAGGACCTGCCACCATCAAGGTCGCATTGCCTAAAACTTTGTTGGACGTATACATATACGCGCCAGCATCGGATGTTGCGTCAATCTCGGCGGCGACGATATTTCCATCTTTTGTTGCGCCCCAACGCGCTTTGAAATAGAAGGGATGCCGTTTAGAGTGCCCGATAATGGATTCTTCACGAGACCAGATGATTTTTACAGGACGATTAATGCCTCGCTCGTGCAGGCGCATTGCGGCCAGGCCCAGCACAATTTGCACAGATATATCTTCTCGCCCGCCAAATGCGCCGCCAATGGCGGGGTGTAGAATCCGTACTTTTTCGACGGACAGGCCCAAAGCATGAGCGACTTGATGCTGTTCGTCTTTAAGCCATTGTCCACCTGCCATCACAACGACGCGGCCATCATCTTCATCTATATAAGCGACACCGGCTTCCGGTTGGAGATAAGCATGTTCCTGAAAAGGAGTCTGCATCTCAGCTTTGACGATCACATCTGCTTCGGCGAAACCAGTTTCTACATCTCCTTTACGGATTTGGTGAGCCTGCACGATATTGCTCTCTTTGTCGGCGTGTAAAAGCAACGCATCAGCTTTTGCGGATTCGCGTGGGTCGGTGACGACAGGCAGGTCTTCGTAGTCAACAATAATTTTTGCTCTGGCTTGCGCCGCAATTTTTTCGCTTTCTGCAACAACCAGCGCAACCTGATCGCCCACAAAGCGAACGACTTTGTCGCATAAAACAGGCTGATCTGGGATTTGCAAACCATATTCGTTCATGGGCACATCTTCTGCTGTGAAAACGGCAATAACGCCTTCTGTCGCTTCAGCTGCGCTGGTGTCAATATGTTTGATCAATGCATGAGGGCGGCGCGCAAAAAGGATTTTCATATATGCCATGTTGGGCATGGTAATATCGCCAGAGTATAGCGTTTCGCCAATTACTTTTCCGCGTGCATCAACACGCCGAATTGATTTTCCTATTGTTTTTGTCATAGTGTTATCGGGATTTTTTTGTAGGTTTATGTCTTGATGGCGGTGCATCTGTGGGGCCATAGCGAGAGGGGTTTACTGTTCTGTACATGATCGAGTAAAAAACAGCAACGAAGCCTGAGAGAACCAATAAGATCAATAACCCAAACAAAATATTCACTTCCAAATTTGTCCATGAATACACTTCACGCAAAAAAGGATCAATAGATTTAACTTTCCAGAGCAATTTATGAATATTGGGTGGTCCAAAAAGTTTAGGGCTAACTCTGTAGAAAAAATTTCTGATTTCTGTAATTTTGAGTAACTCTATGGCTGCAACATAGGAGATCGTAGGCAGTAAAAAGAACATAATACAGCCGATACCACGCCAGCCAGCAGGGAGTTGCTTTTTTTTATGAATATCATCAGTAAAGCGATAATTTCCCATTTTCTTCTCCTCTAGGCTTTGCTTGCTTCTTCGATGGCACTTATAATTTTATAATAGCCTGTGCAGCGGCATAGATTACCGGCAATGGCCTGCTCAATATCATCTTTGCTCGGTACTGGCTTCTCTTCGAGCAACTTCGCAGCCGACATGATAAATCCTGGCGTGCAGTAACCACATTGCACCGCGCCTTCGTGAATGAAGGCCTCTTGCACAGGGTGTAATTTCTCTTGAGTAGCATCAGCAAGACCTTCAATGGTCACGATTTCTGCTTCATGTGCACGAGGGGCTGGTACAAGACAGGACATAACGGCTTTTCCATCAAGGTGGATGGTACAGGCACCACATTCGCCCTCGCCACAACCTTCTTTTGTGCCCATTAAGCCAACTTCATCGCGCAAAACGGCCAGCAAGGTTTTATCCTGCCCGCCTTCGATCGCATATTCTTCGCCATTAATGGTTGTGAGAATTGGATTGCTTTCCGTGTGAACTGAACTCTGATGTCCAAAATCTGAAATCTCTCCATTGGATAAAAGAACCGGCTCGCTCGGGAAGTTATCTTGCTCGGTGCCATTGAGCAGGGATCTCAGCCCACGCGCTGTTTGTACGCGAATCATCTCGCGGCGGTATTCTGCTGAACCACGAATATCACCAATCGGTTTAGATGCCGCCATTGCCAGATTCGCGGCTTCTGCAATAGTCTCTTCGGTCAATTCTTTTCCAATGAGATATTCTTCTGCGGCATTGGCATGGATAATAATTGGAGAAACCGCGCCCATGGTTATAGATGCTGATTCAATGCCACTCACGTTAAAATCGAGAACGATGGCGACGTTGATAACGGCGATTGCCTGCGCGCGCCTTAATCCTACTTTGATAAATGTGCCGCGTTGACTTTCTGTCAAAGCCGGAAAGGAAATATCAATGAGTATTTCATCTTCTCTCATCACGGTTTTTCGCACGCCGAGATAAAAATCATCTAAAGAGACTATGCGTTCACCCTGCGTGGAGAGTAGCGTGACGCTTGCGCCAAGTGCCATTAGCGGCGTGATAGTGTCGTTTGCGGGCGAAGCAGTGATTAAATTTCCAGCCACTGTTGCGCGGTTGCGAATCTGATTTGCGCCAACTTCCCAACACGCTCGCACAAGGGGGTAGGCACGTTCGCGTAAAAGTTTGGAGCCAGCCACGTGATTATGCGTGACCATTGGGCCGAGATGGACTATGCCATCTTCGTCGAGAGTGATTCGGTCAAGGTGGGGGATACGGGTCACGTCAATGAGAGTCTCTACATCTTTAGTGATTCCGCGCTCAATTTCGAGGACTAAGTCTGTGCCCCCTGCTACGATACGAGCGTTTTTGTCTTTTGCCAGAATTTCAGCCACTTCTTTAGGGGATGTCGGGGTGATATATTTTTGCCACATAGTTTGAGCCATTTTTTCTGTGTTTGAAAATAAAGTGTCTTTTTAGTTTTTTAGGTTTTGTGTGACGAGTAAAAAAGAACAAAAGAAGTTTTCTTGCTCGTCATATTTTCTCCCACAAAACCTGCAAGACTGTTTTTTTTTATGCTTCGCTACCGGTAAAAACTTCAGAGCGGCGCCCAAAAGCTTCGGTCGATTGGCGTGCCAAAGTGGTCACGTTGCGGATCGCAGCAGGCAGACCGGCTTCGTCGTGTAGGCTAGCTTCTACGTTATCAAGTGCACGGGCAATCTCTTCGGCGGCGAGGAAAAAACCTTGGTCAAAAGCATAAAGCTGCGCAAGTTCTTCTTCGTTGATCTTGACGGCATCAAATAAACCGGAGTAACCATAAGAAGCGGTGCGGATCTTGTCGATAAAAGTTCGCATCTGGATGGCAGCACGCTCTATATCGTCAACATAGGCGATCATGCCTTCGTTGATCAAATTGACCTGAAGTTCTGATGCTCTTTTCCACTGTTCCTGAAAACGGTCGGCAATGGTTTCGCGCATCAGTTTATCCGCTGCGCGGCGATTTTGACGTTCTATATAGCCTTTAAAGCCGGGAATATGGCTGCCGAGCTTCTTGAACGCATCTTGCGAATCTGTCACTTTTTGAAATAAATCAGTCATGGGGAAGTACCTCCTGAATAATATACGATGGAGATGAAATTGTGTTGCACACTTTGTCAATTATAGCCTTTCTTAGAAGCAAGTGCAATTGGCTTCTATGAGGAGAGTGTTATAATTTATTTGGCTAGACACTTAATATGACTCTGCTGTTTTACGTAGAGAAAAACTATATCCTTTTATATAGGAAATGGAGAATTAATGATCGTAACGACTAAAAAACTTTTTGAAGCCGCTTATGGAAAATATGCCATCGGGGCATATAATATTAATAACTTGGAGCAGGCTATGGGGCTTTTCCGAGGTAATCTTGATAGCCAAGCCCCTTTTATCATCCAAATTAGCAAAGGTGCGCGTGCTTACACTGACAAACTGATGCTCGAAGGCATGATCCGCTCTGCGAATGATGTTTTCCCTGAAGCGATCTTTGCTGTGCATCTTGATCATGGTGACGAAGAAACTGCAATGGATTGTATAAACAGCGGTTTCTATAGCTCTGTGATGATCGATGCCAGTCATGCTCCCTTTGACGAAAATATCGCTATCACCAAACGTGTTGTGGATGCAGCTCACGCCAAAGGTATTGTTGTAGAAGCCGAGTTGGGTCAGCTTGGTGGCGTAGAAGAAGATATCAGCGTTGACGAAGCAGATGCTAAATTAACCGATCCCGATGAAGCCAAAGAGTTTGTTGAACGCACTGGCTGTGACTCATTAGCCTGTGCGATCGGTACCAGCCATGGTGCTTTCAAATTTGCTGGATCACAAGGCTTGCATTTCAATGTTTTAGCAGATATTCAGAAAAATTTACCAGGATTTCCGCTTGTGATGCACGGCTCCAGCTCTGTGCCGCAAGAAGAAGTTAAACGCATCAACGATGCTGGCGGCAAACTGCTCGGCGCCAAGGGTGTGGATGCAGATCAATTCAAACATGCTGCTGAGCTTGGTGTGACCAAAATTAACATCGACACCGATGGTCGC
The DNA here is from genome assembly GCA_018648685.1 of Anaerolineae bacterium. Taxonomy (GTDB): domain Bacteria; phylum Chloroflexota; class Anaerolineae; order Anaerolineales; family Villigracilaceae; genus Desulfolinea. Next base: position 60,917 of record JABGQT010000123.1, on the reverse strand, counting down.
CTCGTCTGGACACGTGTTCATCGCGAGTTCTTCCGTGATACGCCAGAGCAATTTGACTTGCGTCCCCCAGGAAAGATCTTCATGGCAGAGTACGCCAAATTCATTGCTGCGAAGAATGTGAAACTTGGTAGCGCTGGACAATTGGAAGAAGTTCGCAAGTTGGTTGGAAAATAAGATAAGTCCCCTGCAGAGAAAAGTCTTTGCAGGGGACTTTTTCATGAATGAGCTGAAAAATGAAAATTCAAAGCCGGAGCAAACTTCTCATGATTGGCGATTCCATCACGGATTGTGGCCGCATTTACGAAAATCCTCCTTTAGGAAATGGTTATGTGCGCTTTGTTCGCGATTCTTTGAAGGACAAATATCCAGAAACAGAGATTGAGATTATCAACAAAGGAATTAGCGGAAACACCGTTCGAGATTTGAAGGGACGCTGGAAACGCGACGTTCTTGATTTGAACCCGGATTGGCTCTCGATCATGATTGGGATAAACGATGTTTGGCAGCAAATGGATAATTGGACGCCACGAGATTATTGGATCACGATTGACGAGTATGAGCAAACGCTGAGTGGATTGATCGATTCGGTCGCTGCCTCTTTGAAAGGCTTGGTTTTGATGACGCCCTATGTTCTTCAACTCGATAAAACTGATGAGATGCGTATAAAAATGGATCGTTACGGGAATGTCGTGCGTGATATTGCTCAAAAATATGGTGCTGTTTTTGTTGATGCGCAAGCGGCTTTTGATAAAGCTCTGCAAAAGGTGGATTGGCAAAGACTTTCAAATGACCGCGTTCACATGAACGATGCAGGGCATAAAATTTTGGCAGATGCCTTTCTCGGAGCAGTGGAGTAGATATGCCTGCTAGTGAACAAGGAGTATCCAAAGAACGTTATACATGTATCCCGCGTACGTTGATTTTTCTCACGCGTGGCGATTCCGTTTTGTTGCTCAAAGGTGCATCCACCAAGCGAATTTGGGCAAATAAATATAATGGCGTTGGTGGACATGTTGAGCGCGGTGAAGATGTGCTCTCTTCTGCAAAACGTGAATTGGATGAAGAAACAGGACTGTCTGCGGATTTGCGTTTAGTTGGCACGTTGCAAGTAGATGTTGAGCCAACTATGGGAATCTGTGTCTATGTTTTTACGGGGAAATGTGAAAATGGAAAGCCTCGCCCATCAGCAGAAGGAAGCCTTGAATGGATTCCTTTTGATGAGCTAGATCAATATCCCCTTGTAGAAGATGTTGCGATTTTGCTGGAAAGAATCTGCAATATGGATATGAGCAGCCCTCCCTTTTCTGCACGTTCATTTTATGACGAAAACGATAAGCTCACAGTTTGTTTTGGAGAATAAATAAGGGAGTGGTTCTCTGAAAATGATAAGAAGCGCTATAAGGGGATTTGCAATCCCCGTTTACTTTAGGAAATCGCTGGATTGCAAATCCAGCGAGAGCGCATCACGTACTTAGGCCGACCACCAAAAAAGATGTGCGTTGCACATCGGGTTTTGCTAATGTATAGCTTTCAATTTTCAAGCCTTCAACTTGCAACCTTCAACTTCATCGTAAATACACTCCCAACCCCTTCCTGGCTTTCAACTTCTAACTCTCCGTCATGCTGTTTGATAACTTGCTGCGTTATGGAGAGACCAAGACCGATCCCTTCGAAGAGAGCGCCATCCTTTTCTTCGAGATGGTGGAATCTGTCAAAGATGCGGGGTTGGTCTATCGCTGAGATGCCGATGCCGTGATCCTGTACGGAAAGGGAAACAAGCCCAAGTTGAGAGCGAATCCGAATGTCCACATCCCCACCACGCGGAGAAAATTTGATCGCATTATCTACCAGCCCTGAAAGTGCGCGTTCAAGAGATACTGCATCCCCAGAAATAGTTGGAAGACGACGCTCGGCATCCAGATGCAGTTTAACGCCGCGAGCTTTTGCTCTTTTTCGATGTTCTTTAATGACTTTGCCTGCCAGTTTTTCAAGATTAATAGGTTGAAAATCAGGCAAAACGAGATCCATCTCTTGTAAAAAGAGAATGTCGTTAACCAAAGTTGTGATGCGGTGAACATTGCGAGCAACCGTATCTATTGTTTTTTCTGTTTCTTTTTTGGGGATCATCCCTTTTTGGAGCGCTTGCAAGAAACCGCCCGCAGCCATGAGTGGCGTGCGTAATTCGTGCGCGATATTGGTCAAAAATTCGCGCCGCGTAAGTTCTTGCTCTGCTAATTGTTGATATGCCTCTGCCAGTTCGCTGGCGCGCAGACGCAGGTCTTCAACCGCCATTTCGTCATTTGTGCGCAGGCGATTGCTGATCTCTCGCACCATTGTCATTGCCATTGTGCTGCTGTTTTTTAAGACGCGGTCAAAAGCGTCTTTGTTTAGTTCAAGGGCAACAAGGTGTGTTTTTGCCGTGACAGTGGCAGCACGCGGCGCGTTATGGATGAGTGCCATTTCGCCAAAGAAATCACCAGAAAGCAGTGTTTTTAACAAACGAACTTCTTTGCGATTGATAACTTTTGTGACTTCTGCTTCGCCTTCGAGAATGATATAAAAAGTGTCTTCAATAACATTTTCTTTGCAGAGTGCGGTGCCTGGCGCGTAGGCATGAACCTGACTGTTGGTGATCAGTTCGGTCGTTTCACTTGCTGTGATGCCAGGAAAAGCACGCGGAATAATTCTGGTAGGTGCTCGGCGAGTGGTCATATTTGCTCCTCGTCTGCGGGTGGATATTTTTCCCGATTATAGCATTTGGATTTTGCCATTTGTAAACACTATGACCTTTGGATGATATGCGGAACGCACCTGTTTTTGGCTTGCTCCCCTTTGTGAACATCTACTGAAAAAACACATTTCTTCAACAAGCCGATCTTCAAGGCGCATTGCGCCTTGAAGATCGGGGTTTTGCCTTTTAGAGCATCTCAAAGACCAATGCCAGCCAATCGAAGATCATCTGACCAAAACCTTCAGGTGGATTTTGATAATATTCGTCGCCATGCTCGTTGCCAGGGTAAACGAAACTCTGGTAATTTTCTCCTGCGGCCTCTTTGCAGGTGTTTGCAGAAGTCGTATCCCCTTCAGAAGCAACGCAGTTGACTGGTTTGCCCGCGTCATCTAGTGTTTTGACTGCATCTGTATAGGGAACTGTTAAATAACTACCCGGGGAGAGAGAAAGCGCGCCGAGGCATCCTTCAGCACAACCATCTACAACGCCGTCCGCGCCGATGCTAGAACCAACTCCCGCCATGCGGGTTGGGTCTATGCCTTCGAGCATTTTTGCTTTCTCATACGCGGCTTGAGCATCTAACAATCCGCCTGCTTGATTGAAGGAGCCACCGCTTTCACCAAATTCACGAAAATCGAAAGTGAAAACTGCAAAAGATGCCCCTTCTGGCATTGGCGGATAAATGACACTTTGTCGAGATGGCGAATTGACGCCATGCGTTGTTCCGCGATTCTGGAGCCAGTCGATCATCCCGTTTTTGATCCAGTCGTTCTGGTCACCACCAGCCCAGTGCATGAGAACAACGACTGGGGCATTGGGAATAGAAGCTGGGTAATAATAACCAACTAAAGCTGTTCCATCCGAAGCTTCAAATTCTACGCGCTGACCATCGGGTGGCTGCGGGTCAAAGTCAGGCTCGGGAAGAGCAGTTGGTTCTGGTTCTGCTGTGGGTTCTTCAGGTGGTACGGTAGGCGCTTCCTCTGCAGGGGGCGGAGGTGCGTCTGGTGGCGGGGCTTCGGTAGGTGGTGGACTGCCCCCACAGGATGCGAGAAAGAAAGCGAATAAAAGGACAGTGGTGAAAGCAAATTTCTTCTTCATCTTTGTCTCCTAATATGAATTGAGTTTCCAAGACCAAAAAGTCTTATGCAATCAATTATACGAAAAAGTGATATTCAATTCAATTTTCTGTGAGGTCAAATCTTATGCTCAGATACTTAAAAACACATCTTGTTGAATGGAAACAGGATGTGTTTGTGTCTATATAGTTATTGACTTTTTCTACGGTGAAATATATGAATATGGTTTTACGTAGTTTTCTAAATCAGTACTGGTCCCTTGGCTTACTGTGTAATTATCGTACCAAGCGAATACTATGCTGCTTGATTTTGCTATTGCCATACCTTCTATGCTATTAGGGGACAAGCCTATTGCGGTTGAGTAAACGTAGGTATCTCGCCTTGAATCCAAATCTGCGCTTGACCCAGCACTTACTGTTCCATCGCTATACCAGACAAAAACGACATCGTCAGGGGCAATGCTCATTCCGACTATGTCCGTTGGTGATTTTCCGGGCGGTGTGGCGTAATTATATGGCGAACTGTAACTGTCTAAGTCAAAAGAAGATCCTTGGCTTACGGTTCCATCGTTATACCAGATGAAAACGATATCGCTTGAAGAAATTCCTGCTCCAACAATGTCAGTTGGTGATTTTCCGGGTGGTAGGGTGTAGCTATAAGGTTCCCTATATTCGATTAAATTTGCACTGGCTCCAGATCTAACTGTTCCGTTTGCATACCAAATATAGATATGATCATCTGAAGCTGCAATGGCCATACCAACAATCTTGAATGGATCACTGGCTGGCTGTGCTGGAGGTAAAGGAGGTTCTTCTTCGGATGGCGGAGGCTCTTCGTTCAAGGGTGCTTCTTCCTCCGTTGGAATAGCATCTGTGCTAGGAACTTCCTCACCTTCAGTTTCTTCAATAGGGAGTATTTCTTCTTCCTCAGGTGGAGCAATAGTTCCTACGATCAGTAGCTCACCTCCAGGAGCAGGTGTTTCAAGAGGCAATATACCAGTGGAATAGAGAGCTAATATAAGCCCTCCTAACCCTCCAATTGCTGTAATTATGGCTGCGCAACCAGTTAGAAGGCCAGGAAGAGTTGTAAAAAAGGGTTTTTTTTGCGAGCGTTTATTCATAGTATGCTCTCCTTTACCAGAAAACTGAAACCCTAAAGTAAAAGCCTGCCATTTTAAAAATGAAGGGAGCCAGGATATCTATAGCTTAGGGTATAGAAGAGCATTATGGATTGGCGTTGTGGCAACTACAGGGTGAAATTCGTATTTCCACTATACAGTAAAAAAGTCGCCGTTTCAATAATTTTTTGCTAACTAGGTAAAAGATTACGAGCTAGATTGAAAGCGTTTTTTGCGCTCTTTAATGCCAAATATCATCATATGCATTCTCACCCTCTAGCAACTCCCCGCGTGCGAAGCGATTTGGGTCGAAGGGACTAATGTCAACAGTTTTGGCTTCTCCATCTACGATCAGCTCTGCCATGCAAAGCCCGACGGCGGGTGCGATTTTGAAACCTGTTCCGCTAAATCCGCATTGGGCGTAGAAACCTTCCGGCCCGATCTGACCGAGTACGGCGCGCTGATCTTCCGAGATGCCGTCGTAGCCGCCGTTGTCGGAGTGCAGATCACCTTCTTCCATGACGGGGATGCGTTCGCAGATGCGGTCGATGGCGCGTTCTACAAATCCCGGTTGGGCGCGGTCGGTGTAGCCATCGGGAGATTCGCCGAGGGGATTATCGTCTTCCAACCCGACCAGGGTCAGCCCACCGGTTTCGGGACGGAAATACATTGAGCGGACATTGTCTATGACAGCGAGCGAATGCTCAGGGACGGATTGCGGGTTGCGGACGTACATCACGTCGTGGCGCCAGGTGGTGATGGGAAGTTTCACTCCGGCCATTGCCGCCACTGGTTGCGCCCAGGAACCTGCTGCGTTGACAACGACGGGCGCGGAAAAATCGCCTTGACTCGTCGAGACTCCGGTCACTTTACCGGAAGCAAGTTGAATTTCAGTTACGACACAATCCTGTATCAGGCGGGCACCGAGCCTTTTTGCGGCATCCATTAGGGATGTAGCAGCCGCGTTAGGGTCGGCGTATCCAGATTCGGGTTCATAGGCGGCGAGGGTAAAGTCATCCGTTTGAAAGTGGGGCGCAAGGCGTTTAACATCATCTGGCTTTATCAATAGTGCTGGAATGCCGATCTTTTGGTGCATTAGCACGTTATCGCACATGGCAGCTTCGTCTTTTTCGGGGACGAGTTGGATAAAGCCCGTGCGGGTAAAGCCGCAGTCGCCGCCAACGACCTCTTTCCAGTTTCGGAAATAGCGAAAGGATTTCCACGCCAAACGAGATTCAGGTTCAAGATCATAGTGCATGCGTACCATTCCACTTGAGCGACCTGTTGCGCCAGATGCAAGAACGTTCTTTTCGAGTACAAGGGTTTTTAGCCCGCGCTGCCCCAAATGGAAGGCTAAGCTCGCGCCGTGAATACCCCCACCGATGATGATGACATCTGCTGTGTTGCTCATGTTTTCTCCTTGTTTATATCTGATAAAGTCTTGTAAACTCATCAAATAATACTCGTAATCGGGTCTGTGACAAGGGAGGGGTTGTGTGTTCGCTTCCTACGAGGATGGTATACATCATTTCTGCCATGAGATGGGCTTGGGTTTGGTCGGTGACGATTTCCTGACATAAACTTTCTACATAGTCTATGCGACGTTTATCTACGCGTGCCATTAAGTTGTGGGCATCTTTATCTTCTAATGCCCAGATGCGCATAGCGACTTCAACTTTAGGTGGGTAACGTTCTACTTCTTTTACTACAATATTCATTAGGCGGCGTAATTTTTTTCTAGGGTTTTCCTCTTCTTCCGTTTGGATAATAATATCGAGGGTTCCCTCCTCTTCAAAGAAGTACAGCAAAGCCACTTTGAATTCTTGATAATTTTTGAAGTGATGATAGAAAGAACCTTTGGTAACGCTTAATTCTGTGGTGAGTGCGTCAATAGTTAGTCCGTTATGTCCTGTTTTGTCCAGAATATGAGTGCTGGCTATGAACCAATCTCTTTTCTTTTTGCGTGCCATTTCTTATTCCACTTCTTCTTTTATTGATCTCAGCATAATTCTTCTTATCCAGGCGCTGAAAGGGGCAATGAAAAACCAATAGAGTGAGAAAAGAAATTTCGCTTTATTGTCCGTGCAAAAAACTCTTGTTTCTGTAGAGAGTAATGTTTTCTTTTCGTCTAATTCTGTAAGAAAGAGGTTCCAAGCGCCTAAAACATGTCCTTCTTTTGTGAAATTCTGAAATTCAGTGTGGGTGATTTGGTGAAGCCCGTCTTTATTGCCCAGAAAGGCGATGACGATCTCTTCAGTCTCTTTCTCTTCAAGAAGCATAAAACCGACTTTGATAAAGCCTTCAAGGTTGCTCATTTCCTTAGGTAATCTTCTCAGGTTGAAGAGGGTTTTGATAATTCGGGATCGTGTAAAATCTATTTTCTTGAGAAGGGAGTATATCTCAGCCGGATGAGCGCCGATTTCAATTTGGTGAATTTCATTGAAATCAAAATCTTCCATGTATTTATCAAGTAGCATCAATTTTTCTCCTATTACTCCTTATTACTGCAATTGCCGGTGGGAATAATAACCAAAAACCAGATTCAGGCATTAGGACAACGGCTATTATCCCGTTAAACAACAGTCCCCATCCTAGTGATTTGGGTAGCGGTGTAAATTCTTTTTTCTCAAGAGCGTCAATGGTGAATCCCAAAACGTAATACAGAAGCCCCCACAACAAAAAGAGAGCGGGCGCGCCAATTTTTGGATCAACACCGACGGTATCAAATATGCCAGCCGATATTATCTTTATCCAAACTTCAGCGTAAACAACAAAAGCAAAAACTGTATGAATTGTTGCTGTGCCAATCATCCAGCGTCCTATCCAGCGTTTCTTCATCGTATACTCCTTTATATTTGTGCCCATCTTTCTTTTGCGCCGATTGCGTAGGCTAACCCAATAATCAGACTTACCAAAGAACTCCAAAAGACAAAAGTATCCACGAGTTTTGGGGCAAAAATAAGTGCGGGGATAATCGCCAGCCCTCTTAAAAGATATATGCCAGAGATGAGCGCAAGTCCCAATCTTAAGAAGGGGAGCGGCTTTATTTGCTCCGCGCCTGAAAAGGCATATAAACCCCATATAAAAAAGACAATTGCGATACCAAAAGTGACTATTCCCGGCAGCCATGACCCTGCCTCTGCCATTCTCGCCATTTCTTCTCCTGCGCCAAAGAAGCGATACCAATCTGCTCCGCCAATGATGATAGCGATATGCAAAAGGACTACGAGCATACTCAATATGCCTCCGAAAACCAGGGTTTTGCCAGACTTGCTCATCAATGCTCCTTTTTATAAAACATACCTTATAGTATGGTTTGAAGATGATACCATAAAAATCTTTGTTTTACCCTTAATCTAACTCGCAACTTGTGCCATAATTGCCGCATGTCCCTACACCCCGACTTCACCCACGAACTCCAGCGCGCCACATCTGGCGATCTGCGCACTGATGATGTTGCGCGTACGCTATACAGCACCGACGCATCCATTTATTCGATCACGCCGCGCGGTGTATTTATTCCGCAAAATCAAGAAGATTTGCTCTCCGCAGTAGAACTTGGCGCGAAATATAAAATCCCGATCTTGCCGCGTGGCTCTGGCTCATCGTTAGCCGGGCAGGCTGTGGGGGATGCTCTGATTCTTGACCTTTCACGCTATCTCGATAAAATAGTGGATATTGATCCCGAAGCGCGTACGGCGACGATGGAACCGGGCGTGATCCTTTCTGACTTGAATCGTGCTGCCGCCAAATATGGCCTGGGATTTGGTCCCGATCCCGCTTCCGCTGACCGCGCTACTATGGGCGGGGTGATCGCCAACAATGCGACGGGTGCACACTCCATCCGCTATGGGATGGCAGCCGACCATCTTCTCGCTGCCGATATTCTTCTTGCGGATGGCAGCGCCGCCACACTCGGTGAAGTTTCGCTCGAGAGAGCTTCACAAATTGCCAAAGATGTGCAAGATACACTATCTTTCTCTCTTTCCTCTTTCAAGGCCTCTGCCAATCTCGAAGCGACCCTCTACGCCGCCGCCCTCCACATCCGCGCCCAACATGCCGATACCATTCGCAAAAACTGGGCAAAAGTTTGGCGGAACACATCGGGATACAGGCTCAACTACCTTCTGCCCTGGTCGCCATCCCGTCCGCCGCAATGGGAGCATGAACGCTACCCCAACCTTAACTCTTCAACGCTAAACCTCGCGACCCTCCTCGCTGGCTCTGAAGGCACCCTCGCGGTTATGCAGCAAATGACAGTCAATCTCGTCCCCTTGCAGCGTGAGAAGGTGCTCGTTGTGTTGCCCTTTGAGAGCGTCGCCGCCGCGATGGACGCTGTCCCAGAAATTCTCGAATCTCAGCCTTCAGCGGTGGAGCTTTTACCGCGTATTCTGATTGATCTTGCGCGCGAAGTTCCCGCGTACGCGCCGATGATCGATTTTGTAGATAATGATTCGAGCGAGATTTTAGTGGTTGAATATGCAGGGCAGGATAACGCTTGGGTACGGAAGCAAGCCCAAAGCCTGGGGCGAAACGGGCGCACTATCATTGATCCGCGGCAACAATCCAGTATTTGGAAAGTTCGTAAGGTCGGGTTGGGCATCCTGTCTACATCTACCAGCTCTACGCGCGGCGTGACCTTCATCGAAGATTGCGCTGTCCCCGTCGAAAAGTTGGGCGATTATGTGCGCGGGATGGAGAAGATTTTCAAGACTTATAACACGACCGGCGTTTTCTACGCCCACGCCTCGGCGGGCTGTCTACACATGCGCCCCGTGTTAAATTTACAATCGGAGCGCGGACGGCGCGAGTTGCGTGAAATAGCTGATGCCGCGTTAGCATTGGTGCTGAGTTTGGACGGAGCGATGACGGGTGAGCATGGCGATGGGCTTTCTCGCTCGGAATTTTTGGCGCAAACTTACGGGAATGAGATCAACGATGCCTTCCGTGTTTTGAAGTTGGCTGCTGACCCCGAAAATCTGCTCAACCCAGGCAAGATCGTCTCCCCCCCGCCGATGGACGAAAATCTGCGTTATGGAGCGGAATACGCCGCCCAGCCATTTACCGTTAAGCCCGTCCTCAATTTCGATGCGGAAGGCGGCTTGGTGAACGCCATCGAGAATTGCAATGGCGCGGGCGTCTGCCGCAAATTTGATGGCACGATGTGTCCATCCTTCCAGGCAACGCGCGAAGAAAGCCACTCTACCCGTGGACGTGGCAATATGTTGCGTGCATTTATTTCGGGGCGAAATTTAACCGCCAAGGCGCGAAGAACGCCAAGTAAAAACTTTTTAAAATCTCTGCGATCTTTGCGCCTTGGCGGTTCAACCGAAGAAGCCGTCGCCAACTCTCTCGATCTTTGCCTTGCCTGCAAAGGTTGCCAATCAGAATGTCCCTCCGGCGTGGATATGGCGAAGCTCAAATATGAGTTTTTTAACGATTATTACAAAAGGCATCCGCGCAAATTGCGAGATTATCTCTTTGGCTATATTGGCATTTTTGCGAAATTAGGCGCGCCTTTTGGGTGGTTGGTGAATCAGATATTAGGGTTTCGGGTAATAGGGGATTGGGCGAAGAGAGTTTTGGGCGTAGCACAAGAACGAAATTTGCCCAAGTTTGCGCAACACGCAATACGTAATACACACAATTCATCGCTCGTCACTGAACACTCATCACTGAACACTGTAATTTATCTCCCCGACCCCTTCACTCGCTACTTCGAACCGGAAATTGAACAAGCTGCCCTCACCGTCCTCCGCGCGGCGGGGATGCACGTCATCACCTTGCCCATCCTGGGCGCAGGGCGCACATTGATTTCAAAAGGTTTTCTTGATGCCGCTAAAAAGCACGCCCAAAAGGTGCGAGATGAAATCGAAAAAGTTGACCCCGAAGGGAAATATCCTGTTGTTGGGGTAGAGCCTTCAGAAATTTATACGCTCAAAGATGAATATCTCAGCTTCTTCCCCGACGATAATGAGATGAAATCTCTCGCAAAACGAAGCTGGCTTGTGGATGAGTTGATGCTGCGCAAAGATGCCAATGGGGAGAGTAATGTTTTGCGCATAGCCAGATTGATAAAGCAAATGAAAGAGCAAAATCTCCTTGCTGAGAACACAACTCTACCAGCCCAATCCAAATCTGCTGTTAGCATAGCGGCATCTGCCAAATCTGAGGATAATAAAATCTCACTCCACGGGCATTGCTACCAAAAAGCCCGCCCGCCCGCCGATGATGGTTTCCCCGTCGGGCAGGAGGCAACGGCCGAGATGCTCCGCGCCGTTGGTTACGAAGTAGAGATCATCCCCTCCGGTTGCTGTGGCATGGCAGGATCATTCGGTTACGAAGAAGAGCATTACGCGTTGTCGATGGATGTGGGGGAGTTGGTCTTGTTTCCGGCAATCCGCCAAGAGCAATCATTAAACGGGACCGTGTCTGTCGCCGCCCCGGGCACATCTTGTCGGGAGCAAATAGCAGATGGCACAAATATTAAAGCGGAGCATCCTTTGGTATTGGTCGCGTCTCTGCTTGGAGACTGATCTGGATACGGTTTTTCCCATCCTTTTTTGCTTTGTACATAGCTTCGTCGGCATTTTTTAATAAACGATCTATAGTTGCTTTATACGAATAGAAGCTAATTCCAATACTTGCTGAGATATAAATTTTTTCATCGTTTATCGTAAAGGGTTTTGAAATTGAATCTACAATGTGTTGAGTTACCTTTTTTGTGTTTTCTACTGTTTTTATATCTTTTAGCAAGATTACAAATTCATCACCGCCAAAGCGAGAAGCTATATCGCTTTCGCGAATGGTGTTGCGCAAACGTTGTGAAAGTGCCCTTAAAAGTCTATCTCCAACAAGATGTCCATATTGATCGTTAATTTCTTTGAAATTATCAAGATCTAAAAAAAGAAGAGCAAAGATTTTGTTTTTCTCTTCTGCTTCTTTCTGTGCAGTGCTGGCAAATTCATAAAACATCTCTCTATTGGGTAATTTTGTGAGATTGTCATGCATGGCACGGTCGTATAGATCTCTTTCCCTTTCTTTATCTCGTGTAATATCCGTAATAATTCCTGCGTAGTTAATTGTTTCCCCTTTTTCGTTGTGGATCGCACTAACGCTCATGCGAAGCAGGTAAGGCTCACCATTTTTTTTGTGCGTCCATAATTCTCCTTGCCAAGTGTCAGATTCTTGTAGGGAAGAGATCATTTGTGTTGTTATATCGCTGTCAGGTGTTATTACAGGAAAAATGCTATTTATATTTCTCCTTAGCAATTCTTCTTTAGAGTATTCTGTTATTTCTACAAAGGCGGTATTTGCAAATTTTATTTGCCCCTTCATATCTGTTGCGATGACACCTTCTTTTGTGTTTGAAAAAATATTTTCTGAAAGTTTTCTTAAATACTCTGCTTCTTTTTCTTCTGTTATATTTCTGAAGATACTTCGTGTTGAGATCGGCTCTTTGCCTTTCAGCTGAAGGTTTGCATTCCCTTTTAGGTAAATAGTTTTTCCATCTTTGGTTAGAAAAGCAACCTCCATTTTGATTTTATCTCTTTCTTTTCTAAAAAGGGATTGAAAAAGATCGGTGCAGTGTTCAAGGTAGTCGGGATGTATTACTTCAAAAACGTTAAGTTTTTTAGTCTCTTGTTTAGAATACCCTAGTGTTCGTAGCCAGGCATTATTCACAAAATGAAAGCTTCCATTCTTATCAACTATTTGGATAAGATCTTCGACATTATTGATAAAATCTCTCATCTGTGCGCGGCTAGCGCGTAAACGGATATTGCTCAAATAGATAGCAATACCGCTAACTCCCCCAAAGAATATTGGAACGATAAAAGCTTTTGGACTCCAAGAGAAAGGGAGTCCAAGGAGATTTTTTTGAACAAGAGAAAATGCACTTAAAAGGATAGAGCCAAAACTAAAAGAAGCGATTGCGCCCCACACAAACTCGTTTTTCTGCATTTTGGAATTATACATACTTATGTATATTACATAATTAACAAAAATGAAAGTCATATATAATCAGGATAATGATAATAAATAGACGAATTTTCTTCTCCCTGAGTTTTTTATTTCTTTTGAGCGGGATATTTTTCCCGAAGAACGTTTTCGCGCGTGACCCTCGGCCTGCTACCGACGCATATACATTGATTGCCGAAGTGAACGCTCTCCGCGCGGCAAACGGACTCTCCCCCTACGCTGTTAACGCCACTCTTATGGCTGTTGCTCAAGCCCATAGTGATTACCAAGCTTCTGTGGGTACTGTCACGCATTATAGTGCAGATGGATCTCGCCCCTATCAGCGTGCCCTTGCGGCGGGATACCCTGTTGGGGGAGATTTATCAGCAGGAGGCTATTTTTCTGAGAATATCCAGGCGGGCACAAATCTTTCTCCCGCTGCTGCGGTACAAGCATGGCAAGGAGATGCGCCCCATCTTAATACAATGCTTTCCCCCTATCTGACCGAGGTAGGGGCGGGTGTAACGAATGTAAATGGCTATATTTATTACACTCTAGATGCATCTACTCCATCTGGAGGGACAGTGCCAGTCTATACACCAAATCCCAATCAAACACCCGATGGTACAGAAACAGGCGCACTTCCCACTTTAGATTGGATCATGCCCGTCATTACCAGCACGCCAAAAGAAGATGGGCAAGTTGTCCATGAAGTGCAGGTCGGGCAAAGTTTATGGGGTATTGCAGATGTGTATGGGACAACGGTGCAGGAAATACGGGCGCTGAATAATATGAGCGTGGACGAATTAGTTTACCCTGGAGAATTATTGCTTATTCGTACGGTGGCGACGCAAGCTCCATCCACGCCGACTTTGGCGGGAACAAGCACATTGCCGCCGACCATAGCTGTTTTAACGGAAACAAGTTTCCCCATGAGCGAGCCGACGGCTATCGTAGAGACGATGCCTACAGACCAGCCATCCGAAAAAACGGCTATGGATAATAGTAGTCGGCGGACAGTTCTTATTATTATTTTGGCAGCACTTTCTGTGGCGGGGCTAGTAACTTGGTTAAGTGGGCGCAAGCATGATTAAGTTATAAGATCAAGTCTGCGAGAAATGCCAGGCTAAATAATTCGATAAAGCTCAGAATGGATGTAAGTAATACCATGCCCGTGATTTGGGGAAGTTTGTATTGATAGCGCTCTGCGAAAACGACCAGAGAAACAGCCGCAGGAATGCCGCTCTGCAAAAAGAGAAATTGATTTATCTCTTGGCTTTGGCTGCCAATACCGAGTGCAAGTAGCAGCCATGTAAGCAGAGGTAAGCTGAACATACGAAAGAGGCTTTGCTTAATGGCGCTCTTGGCGGCATCGAGGAAGAAATTGTCATAGAGAAAGATACCGAGCGAGAAGATGGCGATGCCACCTGCGCTTTTGCCAATAGTGGCAAGTGCGTTGTTAATGGCTTCAAAGTGGATGCCTGTTTTTGCACTGAGCAAGCCCAGGAAAATGGCGATAATAAGGGGATTTTTGATGATTTTAACTAAGAAATTACCACCTTTTTCTTCTTGAGTTGCATATTCAAATAGTCCAATGCTGAGCGGAATACCGATCAGCCCCAACGCGGAAGCAGTAACGACGGCTTGAGACAACCACTTGCCATCATAAAGGGTTTCAAAGAAGGCGATTCCAAAAAAAGCATGGCTGCCAAATGCGACAGAAAGACTGTAGAGGGTAAAGGTTTCTTTGGAGAGCAAGCCAATGGATTTTGTGGTGTAGAGCAGCAGGATTGTTGCAAGTACGGGCAAGACCGATATGGTGATCAGATGCAGGTCTAGGGATGCTAAATCCAGGGCGGAGATTTGCGTGAAGAAAAGCGCTGGCAAGCCGTAGTAATAAACAAACGATGAGAGGGTTTTAACATGTTCTTTTGAGAAGAGTTTTGTTTTTCGACTACTGATGCCTAGCGCAACGATGATGAGTATGGTGAAGAGACTTTTAAGTACTTCCATGATTCCTTTTTAATAAGAGTATATTTATCTGATTATAAAAGGGCAGTCTTTGAGATATGTTAGAAAAAGCCCTTGATTTTTCAAGGGCTTTTAGTGTTTCTTTGCAAGAATTTGTAAATCCTATTTGTGCACTTCTGCAGCAATAAAGGCATAGCCGCGTTCGGTGAGCTGCCAGGCTGTTTTATTGAGCGCTTCAAATTTGTCCATGAAATTGATCTCGAGGAAATCCATGTCACCGGCAGCGATGATCTCTTCTTTATCGCGGAAATATTCGAGAATATCAGATGGATGTTCTCGCTTACCATCAATTTCCGGATCTCCGCCTTCGTGTTTGGCCGAAATGTTGGGAACGTGGTCGGCAAGTTCGAGTAGCTCATCGCGGCGATTATAAGGCTGGATAATGATATGTTTGAAAGTCTCCGTGATGTGATGCTCAAAACGGACGATCTCTTCAAAGCCAAGCTCTTTACGGAACTGGGCGGTAATTTCCATGGATTCGTTGTTGACCGAATTGCCCCAGTTGAAACCGATCAGAGGCGTTGTTCCGTCTTCTCTGGCAAAAAGTTTTGCGCCGAGCAAAGTCCACAGGGCAGCATAGGGATTGTCGTTGCCCATAAAAACTGAAATCTTAAATTCATTATCCACACCTATTTTGTGGAGCATATAGGCCAAGAGAATGGTGCCAGGGTTGATATTGAGAACCTGCTTTACACCGTAGCGTGTGTAATAGTAAAGAAATTCATCTATCCATTTGAGCGCATGGCTGTTGGGCTGCCCGATGCCGCCAAAATAGCCGGTGATGGTGTCCGGTCCACCCAGGTGGATATTTGAGCCGTCCGTACCTTTCGTATCGAGTGTTTCGACATAGGTTGCGCCAATGATCTGCATTCCGGCAGCGAAGGCGACCAGGTCACCGTCATCTTCCTGTTCTTTCATTTTTCGGACGCGGATGAAACGCCCGGGCATCAACTTGCCCTCTTCTATTGAGCGTTTTGCCGCTGTTATCAACCACGGGAAATACTGGCAAGCACTGATTTCAAGCGTTACAGCGAAATCGTCGAGGAATTCTGTGGAGACTGCTTTTTCACCCAAAACTTTCTCTTTATAGGCATCTACGGTGATGAAAGCTCCCGCATCGCGTTGTTCTGCTAGCCATTTGAGATCGTCGAGATATTCAGGTTTGACTTCTTTGACTTTTGCAAGCAGATTTTCCAGTTTGCGTGCTTCGACAGCTTTGGCGTTGATCTCTTCGGGTGTGCCGTATTTGGCAACGACAGCTAAGAAATCGTTAATCACGCGCTCGTCTGGGTTGAGCAAAACGGCATTAATTTCATCGAGATGTTTATTAGGGATCTTGAGCAGTTCGCGTAAATCTTGGTTCATTAAATGGTCCTCCAGAACAATTGAATAAGGTGATTACAGTATAGAAGATTGAAGGAGACTTCACAAGGAAAAGTGTCACAAATTCAGAAGATTTGATGTAATAAAAAAAAGCCCAGTTTCTTTGAACTAGGCTTTTTGGTTCTTACTTTTTGTGTAATCTCATTAGATTGTCTCCAACTTGTTCAAAGGTATAGAGATGCTCTAGATCACGGAGGGGAATGGTTGTATATATAGGACGCTTATCTATATTTTGGGCTATGTAAGCAGCTAAGGATTTGGCAACTTCTGTTGTACCATCGTCTATATAGGCTTGATGGAAGGCTATCCCTGTTAGCCCTCTTTCTACATGGGCAATATAGTAGTATGCGTAGAGCGTATCCCATTCTGTGAAAACAATAGCGTTTTCTTCTAGTTTATTGACAACTCGTTTTGCTAGCCGTGCTTTTTGTTCAGGAGCATGGACTGGATAAAGCCCTCTTTTTTCTATATCTCTTGTATAACCTAATGTCCATGCAGAATGCAGTGCCTCACGAGCTTGCCAAAAAGGCATTGCGAGGATAAGCACACTGAACGTGGTTATTATGATTTTCTGTTGATTTTTTTTTGTTTTCATAGAAGATAAAAGAGTAAGGATTAGGCTTGTTGCAAGCCCTACCCAAATATAGATGAAAGGGTCAGAAAGAGTGAAAAACTGGTCATAGAGGGTTACATTAACGGTGAGTGCAAAAAGCCATATAGGGAGAAATGTGCCAAAGAGAAGGATAGCCTCACGCCATCTTGATCGGTTTTGCCTGTCTTTTAGGAAGAAAAGAGCAAACAAGCCTATGAAGAAGGTTGCCCAAATCAAAATTGGGTAGCTTTTCTTATAAATATCAAGACGTTCAATTACCGTTTCTTGAGGTACATTAAAGAAAAAACTTCCGCTGCTGCCTAGAGGAAAGATAATGGAAAGGCGTTCTAGCGGAGTGTCAAACTCTTCTTCTGTTATATTCCAACGGCTTAGAGATGGCCGATAAACAGAATTGTAAATGCTGGACGGAGGGTCGTTTTGATCAATGTAGAGGAAGGATGCTGCGAGAATAACTACCCCAACAAGGGCGCCTGTTATACCTCCTATCCAAGCATCTCGTTTTCGTGCTGTAAGAAGTAAATATAGAGCTATAGCTGGAGCTGCCATGGCAATACCGCCATGAACGCCTATGCTAGCGCCACCTAAAAGCCCAGCAAAAAATAAGAAGTACCAATTCCCTTTTTCTCGCCAAAGGAGAATAAGCAAAAAGATTGTCAATGAGAATGCTGATGCAATTGAATATGATTCTGCGATAATGGCAAATTGCCAAAAGAGTGGAAGATGCGCTAGCAATAGTGCGCTGCTAAGCGCTGCAATTCTGTGTCTTCCAAGCAAGTAGACGATGAGGTAAACCTCTGCAATAACTATGGCTGCAAAAAAAGCAGAAGATAGGTTTGCTCTATAGGCAATTGTGCGAATAGGAATTAAGGTGAAGATTCGCCCGATCAAAACGTGAACAGGATAGCCTGTAGGGTGCGTCATCCCTAGTGTATAAAAAAGGGTCTGAAACTCAGCATAATCGGTTGAGAGCACAGAAAGGGCTAGGGTGCGAATATATAGCGCAAAGCTCCAAAGCCCTACTAAAACGGCAAATAAAATATCAAGGCGATTTAAGAGAACATTCTTTTTTTGCATGGGTGTTCCTTTATAAAAAATGCAAAAACGAATTTTCTGCTTCTACGATTTTTATCTAGTGAGTGGTAGTTTGCTTGGTGTAATTAGTTACACTTTTGGGGGTTGATTATTTTCATGCTGGGCACGCCACTATATAGTTCGATGGTGGCTGTGTTGCTGATGCAATCACCTGCCCCGATTTCTTTTCCTGTAGCGGGGTCTGTGTAGTAGAAGTTTGTTGAGTGCATGAAGAAGGTGTTTTTCTTTGGCGAGAAGCGGATGCGGGTGAAACTGGCATTGGTACTATAGATTTCGTATATATCACCGTAGACGCAGGTGGTTTGTCCTGCCATCGCAGATGTGACTTTTGACCAGATGATGCAGTCTTTGGGTTGATTCCGTTTGGCGGCTTGGGTAGAGAGATTTGCGAATCCTTCGGCTTCCACAGTGGCGAGATTGGGGCGAGGAGTGGAAGTGGTTGCTGGCTGGAGAGTGTTGGTAGGATATGGCGATGTGGATGTTTGGGAACAGCTTTCCCCTAGAGAGATTACCATGAAGATAACGATCATTCCAACAAGGCCAAAAAGCCGCCTTTCTAATCGCGTTTTAGGTTTCCAGAAAAGGTTTAGAAACCAGCCAACAGCAACAATAATCGCAATGAAGCCTGCTGTTTCAAGAAAGTTGTCTCCAAACATAGTCGTTTCCTATAAATTCTTATTCAAAGACAGAAGATAAATTATATTGAGTGCGTTTTTTGTTTTGGGGGAACAAATTGTGGTTATATCGAAGTTGTACCCCTGTATGGCTTTCCTGAGTAACATAGGCTTATAGTCTCCTGTTTTTTGTGGAGATGAACCGATGACGGTTATCCCCGTTAGGAGAGCAGGCTACTTGTCGGGAGTTGCTGCTAGAGCGGGTGAACGGATTCGAACCGTCGAATGCTAGCTTGGGAAGCTAGTGCCTTACCACTTGGCGACACCCGCGTTGCAAAAATAAATTATAGCACTTGCCGAATCAATGTCAAGCCTCGCGCCCAAGCAGGTGTTCTGCGAGTGAGAATAGCGCATCCCCAGCATCATCTTGCGGATTTGCCATCTGTAGAGATTTCAGCGCCAAATCTGTCATCTGGTCGGCTTGGCGTTGCGCCTTCAGGCGAGCTCCTTCCACTTCGAGAAGTTGTGCCATTTTAGGAACGTTTGCTTCTTCTATTGAACCTTCTTTCCATCTCTGGGCAAATTCTTCGTTTTTCTCAAACCCATATAAAACAGGCAGCGATTTTTTCCCTTCAAGTAGATCGCTCGCGGCAGACTTTCCAGTTAGTGCCTCATCGCCCCAAATGCCAAGAATATCATCCTGCACCTGAAAAGCAAGCCCAAGATAATGCCCAAAATCGCGATAGGCATTTTGAGTCTCTTCGTTTGCACCGCCAAATAATGCTCCCAGTTGCATGGATGTAGAGATGAGCGCAGCAGTTTTTCCAGCGATCATAGTCCAGTAGTCGCCAACAGAAAGGTCGCTTCGACTTTCATAATCAATGTCTAGATGTTGGCCGCGCGTTAAGTCCAGGCATGTTTTCTGAAAAATTCTTTCACCTACTAAAATAATATCGGCGGGATAGTTTTTTGCTAAATCTCCTATTGCTAGGTTGGCAAGGATGAACATTCCATCACCGGCGTTGATCGCTTGTGCTATTCCCCAAATTTTCCACGCTGTAGGACGACCACGCCGTGTCTCTGATTTGTCTTGAATATCATCGTGAAAGAGCGAGAAATTATGAATTAACTCAATCCCAGCAGCAGCGGGAAGAGCTTTTTCCCAATCGCCTCCAGATGCTGATGCGGCTAATAAAAGCAAAAGCGGGCGAATTCTTTTGCCGCGAGCCTTCTCGCCTGCGCCTTCCCCGGTCCAGCCCATATGATAAGTGAGCATTTCGTGATAAGTAGCAGTGTGCTCTTCATTCAGGCGTGAAACTTGATGCTGAAGTTCTTCTTCGATGGCGGTCAGGAGAGTTTGGCTCAATTTTTTCATAAGGGTAATTCTAACATTGATAGCTCGGGAAAAGGCAAAAACCAGGAGGTTTTGTGGCTATTTTTCTCTCAAACGCCAAAGCTGATAGCCATCGAAACCTGTAGAACCGAGCAGTGATTTTTGACGTTCTGTCCACTCGTAGAAAAGTCCCTCGCCAGGGTTGTTTGGGTCGTAGAGCAACTCTTCTGTGATGATAAAACCATTCTCTTCGGTATTATGATTGGTTACAGTATATGCTCGCCCGTCTTCATCCACACGTGTTACTGCAAGCATATGTTCAAAATTCCCGCGACTGCCGCTAAAAAGATAAAGAAAATCGCCGGGCATGAGGGGAGAATTCTTCCAATCGACTTTGTTAAGGGCTGTATTATCACGCTTGCTTTCAAAACGTGATTCAGCAAAAACGGATTTCAGTTTTATCAAGTCTTCAGCAACGTCTGGGTTTAGCAACCAAAATTCATAAGGAGCAGTCTGATTGCTTAGGATCGCCCCTTCTTGCAAAATAGCAATTGCCAAAGGACCACAAATATTGCTGGGATGTCCGTACCCCTCGCCGTTGATTGCCTCCCCGATCGCTTTGCTGCTGTAAAAATCTGGGGCGACAAAAGCCAGTGACGCAGCGTGAAGTCGGGCTTGCTCCTCCTCATCAAGCGGATTCCCCAAAACAAGCTGTTCTGTGTTTAGGGTTGGCGTGGGCGGTGCTGCGCTTGGACGCGGCTGTAGGGGGAGGGGTCCTGTTTCTGGGAAGGGAGGAGATGGTGGTGTCGGCAAAATGCTCGGTGCAGGCGTTGCGGATGCAATATTTTGGGGTGTAGATAATATCTCTTGCGCGGAGGCAGACTGAAAATCCGCGAGCGAGACGAACTCAGCAAGCAAAACTATCCCGAAAAAGAGTAAAAAGCTGATTCCCAGCCCAACGGATAAGCCAAATCCAATATCTTTTATTTTTGGTGACATATCGCATGATTTTACCCGATGATTTTTGATAACATGGTAAAATTTGACCTTATTTATCTTATAGAGAGAGGAGATTCTATGGACGAAATCTTACATCAGCCTGGTTTTTTTGGTACAAGCGCAAATTTTGCAGCTGATTTCACGTTGGTAATGATGATCTTGATCGCCAGCCTGTTCACAGTGGGCGTTGTTTTGGCGGTGAAAAAGAAATATGATACGCACCGTTGGGTGCAGACGGCGGCCGCGATTTTAAATGCGATCATGGTCTTGTGGATGATGGTTTTGCCCTATAGAGATTTTGTTGCGCCGGGTATCCCTGCTCAACTTGCGGAGCGATTTCATGCCATAACGACCCTGCATGCCTTTGTGGGATTTTTTGCACTCACCTTCGGGCTTTTCGTAACCCTGCGTGGGAATGGGTTGGTGCCAAAAGCGTTGAAATTTAAAAATTACAAGGCTTTTATGCGCGTAGCCTACGGCTTGTATATGCTGACGACGATTTTGGGCATTTGGGTTTATTCCACCTGGTTTGTTGGGAATCCTAATCCGCCGACATATTAATGAGTCTTTCAAATATTAATTCTCTAGCCCTGACTCATCTGAAGAAAGAATGGATGCGAGCGGGGCTATTTTTTATGCTTTTTGCCAGTGGGGGCTATTTTTTATTTAACCGCTTTTGGGAAACGCGTTATGCCCTACGCTGGCTGGGATTAACATCTGTTTTTGGGGCATGGCAGTTATTTGTTTTGTGGCGTTCATTGGGAGAAAATCATCGTGAAGGCGAAGTGGATCTGTTGCCAACTTTAGGATGGGGAAATGCGATCTCTTTTGCGCGGGGGATATTCATTGCTGGTCTGCTAGGATTTCTTTTTTCTCCTTGGGCAGAAGGCTGGTTGGCGTGGTTGCCTTTTACTTTTTATCTTTTCGCAGCCCTGAGTGATATTCTTGATGGATATTTAGCACGGATAAATAATCACGTCACTAAATTGGGCGCAGCTCTCGATATGAATAATGACTCATGGGGCGTGCTGATCGTGACGCTGCTCGTATTTTGGTATGGTCAAGTTCCCCTGTGGTATCTTCCTGTTGGCTTGGCACGATACTTTTTTATTTTCGGGCTTTGGTTGCGTGAGAAACAAGGTAAGCAAAATTTCGAAATGCCTTTCAGCTATAGACGACGGATTTTCGCTGGCGTACAGATGGGCTTTATCGTCTCCATGCTCGCGCCGCTTTTTTCGCCGCCAGCCACGACCATCGCCGCGACGCTTTTCATGATTCCCTTTCTGGGTGGATTCCTTTATGATTGGTTTTTAGTGACGGGTAGGATTGACCCTGAAAAAGGCGCAGCATTTTTTGATAAAATCCTTACTTCTGCGTGGATGCGTTGGTTGCCTCTCCTTTTACGTCTTTGCACCGTTGCGAGTTTGGCGTATATCGCCTTTGCATATTCTTTGGGCGCGCTCTGGACTCTCGCACAAGTTGTGTTGATTATCATGCTCATCTTTGGTATTTTAGGGCGACTGATCGCTATCCTGACTCTTATTTTTGCAGGACTAACTTTTTTCAGCATTTTGCCAATTTCAGCAATTTTGCTGGTTTTGAGCACGATCTTGCTTTTTACTGGTACCGGAGCACTTTCACTCTGGTCACCAGAAGAATGGTTGATTTATAATCGGGCTGGAGAAAAAGCGGATGTCTAGGAAGAGGCTTATCAAGCTCGCTCTTTGGGCCTTTGTCGCCCTGCTCTTTTGGTGGGCATGGCACGATATTGCTCTCATTCAAGTTTGGGATGCTATTAGCCAACTCAGCCTCCTTTCGCTCGCGATTTTGCTCCTTCTCAATGGAGCAATTGTCCTGATCTTTAGCAGCCGTTGGTGGATTATTTTGCGTGCGCTTGGGCATAAAATCTCTTACCTTACGCTTGCCAAATATCGCCTCGCCAGCTTTGGGCTGGGCTACTTTACACCGGGCCCGCAGTTTGGTGGTGAACCATTACAAATTTATTTCTTGCATAAAAACCACGGTGTTTCCACAGAGACCGCATTAACCTCTGTTAGCCTCGACAAATTGCTTGAAATGCTCTCAAATTTCACCTTTTTGTCAATAGCCATGCTGGTCGTGGTCTGGCAAGGTCTTTTTTTTCAAGAGATGGTGGGGACGGTCGTCGGTTTTACTGGCGGGATGATCGCTCTACTTGTGGGTTATATGGTTCTTTTGTGGATGGGACGAACGCCTCTTGCCTGGATATTTGGCAGGCTCTCGTTTAAAGGGAAGCAAGCGTCCCCAAGCGTGATTCGCGAAACGCTGCTGGGCGTAGAATCTCAGATCGGGAACTTCTGCCGCCAACAACCGCGCACCCTCCTCTTGTCCGGTCTTCTTTCTGCGTTAAAATGGGTATCTTTATTCGGAGAATACGCCCTCGCTTTACGCTTTTTAGGACTGGAAGTGAATTTGGTCAACGCTTTGGCGATCATCGTTTTTGCGCGGTTGGCATTTCTAACCCCGCTTCCCGGCGGATTGGGTGCTCTCGAAGCAGGACAGGTTTTTGCGATGCAGTCGCTGGGATTTGATCCCGTTTTTGGTGTGAGCATGAGTTTATTTATTCGTGTGCGCGACTCACTTTTGGCTTTGCTAGGTTTATGGTTAGGTAGTTTAGATAAAAGATGAAAAAACGACAAGCCCTCTATTTTGATGCCCCTTACGAACTCTCTGTACGAGAAGAAACTTTGCCTGCTCTTGAAGATGGTCAAGCTCTTGTGCGGACGACGCTCTCTGCCATCAGTGCAGGGACAGAGATGCTTTTTTATCGCGGTCAATTTCCGCGTGAGATGGCGGTGGATGCGAGTATTACCTCACTCGAAGAGCAAAGCGGATATCCGCTTAAATATGGGTACGCGGCTGTTGGTGTGGTCGAGAAAGTTGGTGAAGGGGTGGATGAAGCATTGCTGGAAAAGCGAGTTTTTTCTTTTCAACCTCATCAGAGTTCTTTTGTTGCGCCTGTTTCTGAGCTTTTTTCTATTCCCGACAAAATCCCTGATGAAGATGCAGTTTTCCTGCCAAATATGGAGACGGCAGTTAATCTTGTGATGGACGCGCAGCCAATTTTAGGTGAGCGCGCCATTCTTTTTGGGCAGGGTATTATTGGTTTATTAACAACGGCGCTCCTGAGAGAATTTCCGCTGGAAAAATTGATCGTGGTTGATCCCGTTGCTATTCGGCGGGAAGCAGCCCTTGTTCTTGGCGTAGATGCGGCTTTTGCGCCTGAAGAAATTGCTCTGCATGATTTTGATTTCGCTATCGAGCTTTCGGGCGTGCCAGATGCGTTGAACACTGCTATCGAAAAAGTTGGCTTTGGCGGGCGAGTTATTGTCGGTTCGTGGTATGGGCAGAAGCCTGTCTCGCTTGATCTGGGTGGACGCTTTCATCGGGAGCGGATTCGGATAATCAGTTCGCAGGTCAGTACTATTGCGTCGCAATTCAGTGCGCGCTGGGATAAATCACGCAGATTTAATTTGGTCTGGGAGATGTTGGGGCGGGTCAAACCGGCAAAATGGATTTCGTCGCGCACCCCGCTTGGAGAGGCAGAGCAAGCCTATGTCACGCTCGACTCCCGTCCGCAGGACGTTTTACAAATCGTATTTGAATATCCGTAATAAAGACCCGAAAGGTTTCACTAAGAAACTGTGCTAGACAAGACTTTGCGATAAAACCTTTCGGGTCTCATTCCAAGGAGGAATACCATGTACACTGTTGCCGTAAAACGGGATTTTGTTGCGCAGCACTTTTTGATCGGTGGGGATTGGGGCGCGGAAAATGACCATCACTCGCACCATTATGTGATCGAGTTGCAACTGGAGGGCGCCACGCTCGACCAGCACGGCTATCTCGTGGATATTGTTGATATCGAAGCCAATCTCGATGCTCTCGTTGCAGAATATCGAGATAAGACGCTAAACGACTTGCCCGCATTTGCGGGGCTGAACCCCTCTATTGAGCATTTTTCGCGCATCCTGTGCGAGACTTTGAGCGAGCGGATTGCTGCGCCAAATATCTCTGTATTGACCGTCAAGCTCTGGGAAAACGAGATCGCCTGGGCTGCTTACAAACTGGAGCGTTGATGCGTGTTGGACTGGTGATTTACGGGAGTTTAGATACGCTCAGCGGCGGTTATCTTTACGACCGAAAGTTGGTGGCGCATTTGCGAGATGCTGGCGACGAGGTGGAAATTGTCTCGTTGCCCTGGCGAAATTATGCCGCGCATCTGACGGATAACTTCTCTGCTTCGCTGCTACGACGTTTGGCTGGCTCTCGTTTCGACGTTTTGGTGCAAGATGAATTAAATCATCCGTCACTTTTCTGGCTGAATCGGCGATTGTGCCTCCATCCTAACCTTCCCCCTCAGGGGGAAGGGACAGTCCCCTCTCACAAAGGGAGAGGGCGGAGGGTGAGGGCAACTCCTATTATTTCAATTGTTCATCATCTGCGCAGCAGCGAGATGCGTGCCGCGTGGCAAAATAGACTTTATCGTATTCCTGAGCGAACTTATCTTCGTAGTATAGATGGGTTTATCTTTAATAGTAAAACAACGCGAGGGGTTGTTGAAAAAACGATTGGAGAATCTCGCCCGCATGTTGTTGCTTATCCTGCGGGAAATCGACTTGCGCCGAGCATAGATCGTGATGAAATTTCTGCGCGTGCGCGCCAGAAAAGAGCGCTGAAAATCGCCTTTTTGGGGAGTGTTATTCCGCGTAAAAATTTACACACTTTGCTTGATGCACTTGCATTACTTACACGAAAATCCTGGGAACTGATCATTGTCGGCAGCTTGGATACAGACCCAAAATATGTACAGCGCATACGCGCACAAGTTGCCAGGCTTGGCTTCGGGAACGAGGTCGCCTTTGCGGGAAGTCTTGATGATGAGCCGCTCAAAGCGATTTTGCGGCACTCTCATCTTCTGGCTTTGCCTTCTTCTTATGAAGGTTTTGGTATCGCCTATCTGGAAGGGATGAGTTTTGGACTTCCCGCCATTGGCGGCAGCGATGGTGCAGCGCACGAGATCATCACGCATGGCGTGGACGGTTTTCTTGGCGGCGCTAATGATAGAAATACGCTCGCCGCGCATCTGCGCGAATTGGCGGATGACCGTGAAAAACTCATTCAAATGAGCCTTGCCGCGCGCGAACGCTATTTGGTGCATCCTACTTGGGATGAAAGTGCAAAGAAAATTAGAGCGTTTTTACGCAAAGCATTAAAGGGCTGAAGCCCTTACTACGAGGAAAATCCTTTGTTTAATCGTTTTGGCTATTATTTTGTGAAGAAAACTATGTCCAATTATAATAATTTCCCCCGTTATCTCGCCTCCAAAAAAAGTGTTGACGACCGTGCTCTCAATCAACGCGCGTGGGACGCGCTCGCCGTCTCCCTTGATACTTACGAAGATGTCGAAATTCTTGAGATCGGCGGCGGCATCGGGACGATGATCGAGCGCCTGCTTGAACGCCATGTTCTTCAGCACGTCCGCTATACGCTCCTTGATGAACAATCCGAAAATATCGCCGCAGCCCGCGAGCGTCTGCCAAAATGGGCAGAAGAGAATAGTTTTGTTGTAAGTTGGGAAGGTGAAAAGCTTGTCTTGTGGAAGAACGGTCAAGTCACCAAAGTGGCCTTTCTCGCCGAAGACCTTTTTGACTTTCTGGCGTGTCGTGCTGCTGACGAAAAATACGATCTGCTTATCGCACACGCTTTTCTTGATCTGGTAGATATTCCCGCCACCTTGCCAAAGCTTTTTGAACTTCTAAAGCCGCAGGGACACTTTTATTTCACGATCAATTTTGATGGTGAGACCATCTTTGAGCCAGCCATCCCGCACGACGAAGAGATCATGGCTGCCTATCACCGCACGATGGATGAGCGCATCATTGATGGAAAGCTTTCTGGCGATAGCCACGCGGGGCGGCATCTTTTCAGTCATTTACGTGAAGCGGGCGGTGAAATTGTCGAAGCAGGAAGCTCAGATTGGGTCGTCTTCGGCGATGAAAATGGCTATCCCGCCGATGAGGCGTATTTTTTGCATTTCATCGTAGATACTGTTCATGGGGGGCTGGACGGAGAAATTGAATCTCGCCGCCTCGATGCCTGGGCGAGCGTGCGCCACGCCCAAATCGAGAGCGGCACGCTGGTTTACATCGCCCATCAACTCGATTTTTTTGGGAAAATTCCATGAAAATCATCATCAACGTTGCGATGACCCTCGATGGCAAAATTGACAATGTCGCTCGCCAGGGTGCAAAAATCTCATCGGATTCAGATTGGGAAAGAGTGGATCGCTTGCGCGCTGAAAGCGATGCGATCTTGGTTGGCGGACGAACATTGTTGGATGAAGATCCGCGCCTGACTGTAAAATCCGCTACGCTGCGGGATGAACGGGTCGCGCGTGGATTTGAACCTGATCCCGTTAAAGTAGGCATCGTCTCAAAAGCGACATTAACCGCTAAAAGCCGCTTTCTGACAGCGGGGAGGGGAAAAGTCATCATCTTCACCACCGAGCAGACTTCTGCCACGCAACTCGCTCTTTTGCGCGAAGCCGGGGCTGTGGTCTGTGTGTTGGGCAAAAAGCGCGTAGATTTGAACGCCGCGCTGGCTTTTTTAGAAGAATGGGGAATTGAAAATCTGATGGTTGAAGGCGGCGGTGGAATAAATGCTGCCTTTCTCACGGCTGGGCTGGTGAATGAGATTCTGGTTTATATTGCACCTCTTATTTTTGGCGGCGCGAATGCCCCAACCCTTGTTGATGGCAAAGGGGTTTTGGATGGGGAGAAATTAAATCTGTTGAATTTGGAAAAGTTGGATGACGGGGGAATCTTGGCTAAATATAAAGTGATACGTTAATGCTAATAACGGTCACTTGACCAGAAACTTGGCGGAGCCATAATTAAACGAGACAAAGCGATCAGGGTATGATCGTAATTGACGCGCCATCCGGCAAAATCTAGCCAGGCTTGGGCGCGATCTTCTTTTAATGGGATGTCTGCTTCTTCCAATCGGTCCAGCACGGCCATAAATTCATTTTCGTCAATGCTGATCGGTGTTTCAGGGAAATGTGGGTCTTGTGGGAAGGAAAGGACGAAATTTTCAGCAATGCGCCGAAATGATAGAAATCCTGCGCGAATGCATAAGGATGCAGCAGCAGAAGGGGGGAGATCTAATGCTGAGAGGGTTAAGGCTGCGGCATCCAGAACAGTTCCGCCAGCCGTTATCCAGGATTGATCTCCACGTGGGGAGCGAAAGAAGACCAGCATTGGAAGGGTGGAATGGCTTTCTTCAACTTGTGCGAACCAGGCTTCCCAAGAAGTCCAGTATTCATCTAGCTTATTCAGCCCGTGAATGCGATTGAAGCGTAGGAGCATCTCAACAGAGGATGGAGGATTACCAGCACGGACTTCGAGCAAGTTGACAAATTCTTCGCGGCGCGAAAAAGCGGCATAGATTGTGGGCAGGTAGGCGATGAGAAGCGCAACCAAGATCAATCCAAGTGTGGCTTCGGAAAATATCAGCAGATTGATGAAGATGTTGTCGGATGTTGCAAATCCGAGGGTTAAGAGTGATGATCCGCTTAATCGAAAAGATGTAAAAATATCTCCTGCGCCCAATGACCAGTAGATCGCTGCGTATCCGATGGTCAATAATATATACCAGGCAGGGACAAGAAGCAGCAAGCCAATGGGTGCGAAATAGGCGAAGATCGCTTCTTTTCTTTCATAGCGTTTGGTAAAGCGCATGATCTTTTCAAAAACACGACGCAGATTACCAAATACGATGCGGTTGAGCCAAGAGCGAGCGCTGCGTGGCAAGACAAAGGTTGAGAGCGCGGAAAACAAAGTGCTGGTAATGAGTGCCAGCCCAAGAGTGAAAATAAATATTGATAAGAGAGTATTCATAAGAAGGGATTATAAGGGAAAAGATTTGAAGTTTTGAGAAAACAGCAAGCTGTGTGAGCGCGCAGATCTTGTTGGAAAATTTAAAAAGAAACCTAGAAATCTCAACGCGAACGCTCGCGAATTGACGAATAGCGCAAATAAAAGCAAAAAGACAAATATCTTGTGTAGATTTTGTGCGAAAATGGGCGGGATAACTCTCACATTAGAAGGTGTTTCGCTACATTTACGTCACCTTTAAACTCTTTTGCCTTATGATCCAAAGAAGTATTCGCGGCATTCGCTTATTCGCGCACATTCGTGTTAAAAAATACGACGACAACTTTTCTCTCATAGCAGTATTTATTCACTCACGAAAGTTGTATAATAACGCAGATGACTAAATCACAAAAAAACATCCTTGCTATCATGACCCTTTTCGCTTGTGCCTTGTCTTTGGGAATTTTTTACGAAGGCGTTGGCCTTTATCGTAATTGGTCGCAAAAACCTTTAGGACCTGCGCTGAATTCGACCCCTTGGGAGCTTCCTGCAACATGGACTGTTGTGCCAAATTCTCTTGATCAAACGAGAACGCCCTTGCCTACTTTCGGATATGAAACGGAAACGCCTGTGCCTCCCTTTTTGTCTTGCGCAGATCTGCCTACGATGATGCTTTTGGGCATTGGGAGCGATGCGCGTTCAGATGAATATAAATATGGGCGTTCCGATGTTATCCGCGCTATTCGTGTGGATTTTCAGACTCAGCGCGTGACGGTTTTGGCTTTTCCGCGTGACCTGTGGGTGAAAATTCCCGAAGTTAGAGATAATTTGGGCACAAATCAGCAAAAATTGAATACGGCCTATTATTGGGGAAACCCTGGTTTGCATTATTGGGATCATCCCAGCGAGGGGCCGGGGCTTTTGGCTCGGACACTCGATAGGAATTTTGGTTTGGATGTAGATCACTATCTTGCTGTGAGCATGGATGTTTTTGTAGATGTAGTCGATGCGCTTGGCGGCTTGGATATAACGCTCGAAGAAGAGATCGATGGGCGTTATTCCTACGACCAGAGCGAGCGACTCTACTTCCCGGCTGGAGAGAATCATCTTACTGGCGAACAAGCACTAACACTGGCACGCAACCGGAAGGGTAGCGTCTTTAACAGAATGGATTATCAAAACCTAGTTGTCTGCACCTTGCAAGAAAAGCTCAAAAGCCCGGATGTTATTCCCCAAATCCCTGCGATGATCAATTCTTTTCAGGAAAATGTACAGACCGATTTGACACCCTTGCAACTCAGCCAATTGGCTTGTTTGGGGACGCAGATGCCGATCAGCAATATCGTTTTTTCTTCTTTCCCACGTAATACCTTTAGGTCAGGAGAAATATATGATCCTGTTGGAAAGTACACTACTTTTATTTGGCAAGCGGATTTTGACGAGATGAAGACTTATGTAGAGATGTTCGAAGCGGGGACGTGGCCCACGATCTCGCCACCTTCTTCTTCCGAAGAGCCTGAGTCGGGGACGAGTAGTTGTGAGTAGAAATGGGGAGATACATAGGGCAATCGCATCTAAATTATTCTGCATCAAAAACAAAAAACTCAAATTCAAGCATAGGTGCGGGATAAATCCCTGCCTCATCGCATGAAAGTCGGATTTATCCGACTCAGCTTTCAGCCTGAAGGGCTTCTATGTACTGAGAAAGTGGCTTTAGCCCGCACGAAAACACAGAAAACTTATAGATTTTGAATTAGATGCGATTGCCCTAGGAAGATACATTTTTTATTCATCAAAAAAGCTTTTTTTATGTATAATCACAATAAGCACTATTTTGTTTAGAATAAAGATCGAAGAGACAGGCAGTTTAAGGGAAGGAGCAAATAATGAAACCGGTGTTTACCAGAGTAATTGTTGCAATTGGTATTCCTTTGGCAGTGTTCTTGATCCTTGGGGCCTTAATGATGGTCCTGACGGGTCGGAATAAATTGCCAGAGATAGACAACTCGGCATCTATTCCACTTAATTTCAGAGTTTGGGGATACAACGAAGCAGATATGATGAATTTTTGGGAGTGGCTTGAAGTGGACGGACGAGATGCCGAAAGGTGCTTTCTTTTGGCTGATCTCGCTTTCCCTTTCGCATATGGCGCGGGGTTATTAACGGGCCTCTTCCTCGCATGGACATGGGCCAATCGGCCATTTGCAAATGGGTGGCTCATGGCACCAGTTGCGATCACAGTGATCGCCGACTGGACAGAAAACCTTATCCAGCTAGGCCAATTATCGCGCTTTACAGAATCTGTCCCAATGCAAGATGCCTGGATACAGGTTGCGAGTACCGCAACATCAATCAAATTGATCTTTTTTGTTATGACCCTTATCTTAATTATCGTGTTGTGTTGCCGTGTTCGGCCCCAAAATCAACCGGGGTCAGCTGAAGCAACTAGCAGTTTTATGTAAAATACTTTATCAGGGATTCCGCAAATAAGGGGAATTTGTTGAAATCACAGAATATTCCCTGTATAGTAATAGTGTCGTAAATACACCCGCTGCGGGAAGGAGAAAATAATGAACCAAACAAAGGTTGATTCGTCTGAGATGGTTTTCGACCACCACACTATCCGTCGCTTTATTGGATTGATCGCCATCTTCCTCCCGCTAGTCGTCATCGTTGCTGGATGGGGCTTTCCAAACTCCATCAGCGCATCTTACCATACCCCCACAGAGTTCCCTTTCTTGCCATATTTCCCAAGTCCGCGCGATATTTTTGTCGGTTCCTTGTTCGTCATTGGGGCTTTCCTGATGAGCTACAAGGGTCACAGATATAAACTAACGTCTGGGCAGGTGGAAAAGTTCTTTCACAAGCTGGGGCCCAAAGCGGTCGAATTTCGCATTTGGGAGCGCGAACGAGAAGAAGACATCGTAAGCTGGATCGCAGGCAGCGCCGCCTGGATCGTGGCACTCTTTCCCACTGAAGCGGGACATGAGTGCATCCAGATTTTGCTTTTCGGTATGCAACCAGATAGCAGCGCCTTCTCTAAACATATTACTACGATCCACTTGGTTTTTGCCGCAATCCTGTTCCTGAGCACCGTCTATTTTTGTCTCGTGGCTTTTAAAAGCAGGCTGAATGAAAAGATCGAAACACGCGGAGAAACGCGCATCTGGTATACGGATGCGCTCAAGTGGCGACGCTTCATCTATAACCTTTCAGGGTGGTCTTCTCTTTTACTAATCATAGCGCTTGCTGCCTTGGGACTTTTTCTCAAAGGCAATGTATGTATCATTCCAGACCAAACATACTGGGCAGAAACCATCATGCTGGAACTTTTTGGCATTGCCTGGTTCACAGCCAGCAAACCACTCTTTTTGCGTGATGCTAGCGAAAAAAGTCCTGCTGGTAGCACTTCGAGTGAATAAGTTCCTGTCCAATTGCTCTTGTAAGAAAAATTCATCAACAAAACCCTCAATGAGGATAAATGAGGGTTTTGTTATAGCTAATAGGATAACCATTTGAATAACTTAGCCAAAGTGTTCGTCTTCAAGATTGCAACAACGATACTCTTTTGGTCTACGTCATTAATTCTTTTGCCTCCCTGTTGGCTCAAAACCTTAGGCTTTCCTCAGCAAGATACATATATGTTTATCCGCTTGTTGGGGTTTGCGTACCTTTCTTTATGTGTCGAATATTGGTTTGGTTTAAAGGCATCGCTGAAGGGCAAAAGGGCGATGGGTTCAATATTGGTAGGTATTGTCAGTAATGGTAGTGCCTGTCTTTGCCTATGCTATTTCGGCCTGATTGGCACATGGGTATCATGGAACAGTCTCATTCAGTTCGCCCTGTGGGCCTCAGTTGCTACCACCTTCTTTATTACTCTTGGTTTATATTTGTTTGGTGTCAGAGGAGATGGCAATATAATCTAAACTCACAATTTAACCGCCTTCGCTAACAAAAATGTGGAAATCGTGAGGCAAATCCCTACACCTTTAATTTCTTGACTCTCAATCCCTTCTCCTGTATATTTCAAATACTTCAGGAGATAAAGATGGCAAAGAATATTCTTCCCAAAAGTTTATGCAAAACCTATCGCCGTCTCTTTAGCTGCCTAATGCTCTACAAGTAGCCTTCCCCCTAACACCGACAATCTACTTATAATAAAAACTTTGTTGTTTTTCAACAAAGACATCTTTTGATTTCCCCAAAGTTTATTCTTAGAGGAGAATAGCATGTTTGAAAAAGTCAACGTTAAAAATCCAGTCCCCGAAAGACCCGCTTTAGCAGAAGGGAATTTCTACGCCCCACTAGAAAATAAGATCGGCCCGGGGATGAATCCGCGCATTCAGCGATTGCGGAAATTGAGCGTGGAGATGGAGCCGACCATCTCCATTGAGCGCGCTTTGCACGAGACCGCTTTTTATAAAGAGAATTATGGCAAATACTCCATTCCCGTTTTGCGGGCGATGAATTTTCTCGATCATTGCCAGAAGAAAACGCTCTACGTCGGCGATGACGAACTTATCGTTGGAGAACGTGGTCCGAAGCCGAAAGCTGTGCCGACTTTCCCTGAACTGACCTGCCACAGCGTGGAAGATTTTCATGTGCTCAACACGCGCGATATGCAGCCTTATTACACGACGCAAGAAGATATTGATATATACGCGCGAGAAGTGATCCCATATTGGGAAGGAAAAACCCAGCGTGAGCGGATTTTCAATCATGTTCCTGAAGAATGGAAAGCGGCCTATCAGGCGGGGCTTTTTACCGAATTTATGGAGCAGCGTGCGCCTGGTCATACCGCGCTCGATGGCAAAATTTATCAAAAAGGGATGCTCGATTTTAAGCGCGAGATCGAAGAGAACATCGCCGCGCTCGATTATTTGAATGATCCCGAAGCGACCGACAAAGCCGAAGAGTGGAAGGCGATGGCGATCTCTTGCGATGCCGTGATCGTCTTTGCCGAACGTCATGCAGATTTAGCGGAAGAACTAGCAGCGCAGGAAGATGATCTCCAACGCCGAGTTGAGCTTCTTAAGATTGCCGAGGTATGCCGACACGTTCCGGGCAGCGCACCCCGTTCACTATGGGAAGCAATTCAAATGTACTGGTTCGTCCACTTGGGAACCATCACCGAATTAAACGGCTGGGACGCCATGAATCCCGGACATTTTGACCAACATCTCGCTCCATTCTACAAAAAGGAAATAGCCGCAGGTACGCTCACGCGCGACGAAGCCAAAGAGCTGCTTTCCTGTTTCTGGATCAAGGTCAACAATCACCCCGCGCCGCCAAAAGTGGGCATTACGGCGCGTGAGAGCGGCACGTATAACGATTTTACGAATATCAACTTGGGCGGCGTGAAGCGCGATGGCTCGGATGGCACAAGCGAAGTTTCGTATATCATGCTCGACGTGGTCGAAGAATTGCATATTTTGCAGCCCGGCAACTCGGTACACGTCAGCGCCAAAACGCCAGACAGATTTGTCCACGCGGCGGCGCACGTTATTCGTCAGGGGCATGGCTACCCATCCATTTTTAATCCCGATGTTTATATTCTCGAGATGCTGCGCCAAGGGAAAACGCTCGAAGATGCCCGTGAAGGCGGATGTAGTGGATGTATCGAAGTGGGTGCCTTCGGTAAGGAAGCCTACCTGCTGACCGGCTATCTCAACGTCCCGAAAATTCTCGAAGTCACCCTTAATAATGGGCTTGATCCCGTTACCGGAAAAGTTGCCGGAACCCAAACAGGTGATCCGCGCGATTTCAAAAGCTTCGAAGAACTCTATGCCGCTTTTCGTAAGCAACTTTCTTTCGTGATTGACCAAAAGATCCGCGTGAGCAATTATATTGACCGCATGTTCGCCAAATATGCGCCCGCGCCTTTCCTTTCGGTCGTCATCGATGATTGTATCGCTTCGGGCAAAGATTATTATGATGGCGGCCCACGCTACAACACCAGCTATATTCAGTGTTGCGGTCTCGGCACAATAACAGATAGTTTGACCGCCTTGAAAAAACATGTCATTGAAGATAATACTTTCTCTATGGAGCAAGTTCTAGATGCCGTGGAAAAAAACTTTGAAGGCGAAGAGTTAATGCGCCAAACCATTATGAATCGCACTCCGTTTTTTGGTAACGATGATGATTATGCCGATGATATCGCCCTTCGCATTTACGAAGACCTTTTCGATCTTATCGACGGGCAGCCAAATATCAAGAGTGAAAGCTATCATCTAAATATGCTTTCTACGACTTGTCACGTTTATTTTGGCAAAGTTATGGGCGCAACCCCAAATGGTCGTTTGGCAGGAAAATCCATTTCTGATGGCACATCTCCCTCTCATGGCGCAGATACAAATGGCCCCTCTGCTGTCGTTAAATCGCTCAGCAAGATCGATCATACAAAATCAGGTGGCACCTTGCTCAATCAGCGTTTTCTGCCCAGCCTGCTCAAACGCGATGAAGACATCAAAAAGCTCGGGCATCTCATCCGCAGCTATTTCACCCTCGGCGGGCATCATATCCAGTTCAATATCGTCGACACCGCCACCCTGCTCGCCGCGCAAGAAAACCCCGACGACTATAAAGACCTCCTCGTCCGCATGGCTGGCTATAGCGACTATTTCAATGACATGAATGCAGATCTCCAGCAGGAGGTTATTGAGAGGACGCAGAATGAAGCTTTCTAGGATGAGAAGCCGAGTCACTCGTAATTTAGGCTTGCTCACGTTATCTAAGAAATTGCCGTCTTACAATGAAATACGCTAAGAAACCATGCGAAACTTAATTTTTGACATAAAACGCTACGCGATTAATGACGGGCCCGGTATTCGCTCTACGGTTTTTTTTAAAGGCTGTCTGCTTAATTGTGCCTGGTGTCATAACCCTGAAAGCATTTCTCCTTTCCCGCAGAAGATGTATAGCCACGATAAATGTATCGGATGCAATACATGCGTTGAAGCCTGCCCTGAAAACGCCTGCGAGTTAACGCCGCAGGGAATTGTTACTGACCCGGAATTATGCAAAGTTTGTGGTATCTGCGCAGATGTTTGCCCCACTAAGGCGACAGAAATCTCTGGTGAAGTAATGACAAAAGAAGCGATTTTGGAGAAGATCGAAAAGGAGCGAGTCTTCTTCGATCAATCAGGTGGCGGCGTCACTTTCTCTGGTGGAGAGCCTCTTATGCATGCCGAGTTTCTAATCGAACTCTTGGACGAATGTGGAGAACGAGGCATTCATCGAACTGTAGACACGACAGGGTTGGCGAAAAAAGAAATTCTATTAGAAGTGGCAAAACGCACTGAGCATTTTCTCTATGATCTGAAAGCTATGGATACCGCTGTGCATGAAAAATGGACAGGTACAGGTAATGAAAATATCCTTAAAAATTTGAAAATGCTTTCTGCAGCAGGTGCCAAAATCAACATCCGAATACCACTGGTCAAAGGCGTCAATGCAGATGAGGAAAATATCCGCGAAACTGCTGCTTTTGTTGCTGACCTGGCAGGGGAGAAGAAAAAGGTGAATTTGCTCCCCTATCACAATATCGCCGCGCGGAAATATCAGAAATTGGGCGGTGAATATGATCCCGGTGTGATGGAGGAGCCGAGCGAAGCAGAGCAGGAGCGCTGTGTTGAAATTTTTGCTGAATATGGCATTGAAGCCATCATTGGTGGGTAAACTAATGGACAGAATATTTAGAAGTTAGCAAAATCTTTCACGTCATTGCGAGGCAGTTTTACCGCCGAAGCAATCTCCAAGACCGTATCGGAGACTGCCACGTCGCAAGTACGTGCTCCTCGCAGTGACGTAGACATGCTAAGTTTTATATGCTTCATCCATAAGCTACTGAAAAATAAAAGCCGACCACTACACAAAGTGGTCGGCTTTTATTTTCGAAGCAGAAAGAAATTTACGGCAAAATCATTGCTCGCTTAGGATTCATCGGGTCTATTAGAATAATCTTATCCCAATCATGGGTAATCTTAATTTCGTTTTCGAATGTTTCTTGGTCGCGTTGATTTAATCCGTAGCCAATTTGATCGACAAAAATCAACCACCATTCTTCATATTTATATCTATATTTTTGAACCTTCTTGGTCTTTTCATCTATGCATAAGCGTAAATTTCTTGCGATTTCTGACAACACCCATCCACCAGCATCCCTATCCGAAGCCGCTCCCAACAAGAAAAACGTATCTTGAGATTTACCAGCCCTAAATAACTCTATTTCAAAATTATCCGAAACAAAAAAACTTGTGCCTTTTCTGTCTTTGTTAGTTCGAAATAAAGTGAGTTTTTCTTTCAAGGTTTTCTTAACGTCTTTCCATTTTCCAACAGGCCTTTTGTATCTAACTGCAACAAACCAACTTTCTCCATCAATGGAAGGGCCTAACGAAACAAAAAAGTTCTCTAATTTCTGCCAAAGAGGAATAGATATTTCCTCCAAGCCTTTGTGCCCTGCATTACTTTCATAATGTTGATTCAATCTACGCACTTCAATTGCGATTTTCCGATTGACAAGAAAATCTGGAGGGATATTTCCATCTGGCTCAAAAAGAATATCTACAAGCCCTTGTGATTGAAGATATTCTTTTACTATTTTTTCTTCACGGTTCATTGTTTCAGCAAGTTTTTACGAATACGCTTCTGGATTCAACTCCGCCACAAAGGGGAGGGTGCGGTATCGCTCTGCGTAATCCAGCCCATAGCCAACGACCCAGACATCGGGAATATCAAAACCTAAATAATCAACGGGCAGAGTCAGTTTGTCGCGTTTCTTTTCGATTAAAGCACAGGTTTTTAGTGATGCAGGCTGTCGCCCCTGAAGGGTGTGATAGAGATAATCGAGCGTGTGTCCACTATCAACAATATCTTCCACGATAATGACATGCTCATTAATAATAGGCTCTCGCATATCTAAAACTAAACGAACTGCGCCAGCGACTACGCCAGATTTCCCATAGCTTGAGACCGCGATGAAATCAACAATATGTTCTTTGCTCAATGCGCGCGCTAAGTCTGCGAGAAAAATGAAGGCTCCCTTGAGAACGCCCACCAAAATGACCCGCTCTGCATCAGCGTAATCTTTTTCGATCTGTGCTGCCATTTCTTTGACACGTCGTTGAATATCTTCTTCTGAAACGATGACCTGTTTTAGGTCCGGGTGCAATTCTCTCATTTCTCTCTCCTCTATTTAGAAAGGGCAAATATCCGCCGCATCTTACCACACTTGGTAATGCTTTCAGGCAGGTCACGCAAGTGATTTTCTTTTGATTACTTGTCTTCGGTGGTGAGGCCAAAAAAGAGAGAAATAAAATAAGCCTGGACACAAATGTCCGGGCGTGTATATTTCATCTAAAATACAAAGATAACCCACGATCCAACTAAAATGCTTATCAAATTAAGAATAAAGCTAAGTAGCAATGCCTGTCTAAAAGATATCCCGATCTTACGACTTGTATAGTAGAGAAAAGTTGTTTCAAATAAAACAGCAAAACTTTCTGCTGCAACGAAGAAATCGGCTTCTCCCCAAGAAATAAACTCTACCAGCACAAACCATATAAAGGGGACAGATAATAAGTTTGCTAGAAAAACATTCAAAAGCAGCTTCCACCGAGTTTTATTAACAATAATATAAATTGAAGCAGCTATCACTTCTACAAATACCGTTAATAAAATAGCACTCATGGCAAGAATTACGAAAAGTGGATTATGTCTACGCCCTTCGGATAAATTCTCGCTTACAACGAGACTATCATCACGAATAAGTACATCATAGGAGGCTTGAAAATTCTGCTTCCCGAAGACATTACTCTCTAGAACCCTATTATCAAAGATGATAACTAATTTATGATATTCAGCAAAAGAAACACCAGGACGAGATGCCCAAGTCCAACAATGTTCGTTCTCGCATTGTAAATCGTTGCGAAAGTTTTCATATTCAGCGCAAGCGGGGTCACTGCAAACCAGCAAATCTCCTGAAATAATTGAAACTTTCTCATCTGAATATTCGAAGGTGAACTCGACAGAGGGCTTTGGGGCTACATCTGCTTTTGCAGGCTCTACTGAAATTAAGATGACTAGTAAAAAAATGCTTGTGTAAAAAATTTTGAAATAACGCTTCATTTTCTGTTCGTTCTCCACAATTTTCGATATTTTCGTCTCACGACTTGCCCCATCTCACACATCGGGTTTATTGCCAGTTTAGGCGAGAGAGGAAAATTTACTATTCTCTGCTTGCAATCACTAATCCAACCCCAATTAGTAATCCCCCGAATAAAAATAGTGGCGTGATAATTTCGCCAAGGAAGATTGCGCCAAGAATTGTACCAACGACTGGTTGAGCAAAAAAGGTTAGGGATGCAAGACTGGCATCGAGCAGGGCGAAGGCGGTGTTCCATAAATACATAGCAAGCCCGGTTGAGATGATGCCAATAAAAAGAATCCCCGCTACCATGCCGGGGGTGATCTGACCAAGCCCTTGGGCAGAAATTTCTATTGCGCTGGCGGTGATACTTGTCGGCAATCCGCCTAAAAAGGCAATCAAGCTGATGACAAGAACGTCCACGTCACGCGTTATTTTGCGAATCAATACTGAATAGAGTGCCCATGTTAGAGCAGCGGCGACGAGACACATATTTCCCAAAAAGAGTGAGGAATCCAGTTGAGCAGAACGAGGGTCAATAACGGCTAAAACACCTAATGATGCGACAATAAGTGCCAAGAGGCGTTTTGGGGTAATTTTTTCGCGCAAGATTAACGCTGCGAAAATGAGCACAAAGGCAGGTGTTGCGGATGTGACGAGCGATCCGTTCGCGGCTGTAGAGAGGTTGGTGCCGACAAATTGAAAGCCTAATGAGATTCCATAACCGATGAAACCAACCCAGAAGATATTCCAAAAATCTTTTTTCTTAATGCTGAGTTTTTTCTGAACGACTGCGATAATTAGCAGCGTTAAAATGCCGAGCAAGAGGCGTGATGTGAGCAAAGAAAAAGGGGGAATAACAGCCATAACTGCTTTGCTGACAACGTACATTGCGCCCCAAATAGAAGTGGCGGTGAGACCAGAGATAATGCCGAGTGTAGTTTTGTTCATGGTGAATGCCCTGTTTTGCGAATTATAAAGCTAAAAGCAAAACCCCGTCCAAAATGAACGGGGTTAATTCTTTCCCTAAATTCAGATTTTGGAATTAGAGGGAGGTTAGGTAAAGGCGTTTTTAGAACATCGCGGCGTTGATCGTTTCGAGTGTGTCTGCGCTGGGGCGTAACTCATCTGGCGTTAGGCGATTAATCGGTTTTTCGGGCAGGTTGAGTGTGTCCATTAGCGAGGGGCGGTCAGGGGAGATATACATCAGCCCTGTTAGGAGTAAATGATTTGCCCTGGCTTCTTCGATGATTTGCACTGCTGCAATGCGATCTGTTGGGTCATAATCCCTTTCAAGTTTTTGAAGCCGGACTTTGGAGCCATCGTGCATGATTACATCCTGAGTTGTGCCTTCTTCAAAGTCTTCGATCATGATCTCGTCACGAGCAGGAATGAAAGAAAGATCATGAATGGGGGTTTTATTCTCTCGTCCCCAAGCGTAAGAGTGTAGGGAGTCGTCAGCGTTGTTGAAGGTCACACAGGGGCTGATGATATCGAGAATAGCAGTCCCGTTGTGGTGGAGAGCGGCTTTGATGAGGGTTTTGACTTGTTTGGGGTTGCCTGCAAAAGCACGAGCAACGAAGGTGGCATTTGAAGCCATTGCTTCGAGACAAACATCGATCGGTTCAAGTTCGTTCGTGCCATGTTTTTTGAGCGTTAGACCAACTTCGGAAGTCGCCGAGAGCTGCCCTTTTGTGAGGCCATAAGTGCCGTTATTGGCGATGATGTAGACCATTGGCACATTGCGGCGGATGACGTGCTTAAATTGTCCCATGCCGATGCTGATAGAGTCGCCGTCGCCGCTCATGGCGAGACCGGTTAATGTAGGGTCACCGATCAAAGCCCCGGTTGCGAGAGCGGGCATACGCCCGTGAAGACCGTTGAAGCCGAAGGAGCGATCAAGCATATAAGTGGGGGCTTTGCTTGAGCAGCCAATCCCGCTGAATTTCACAATATCTTCGGGCAACATATCCGTTTCGTAACAGGCAGCGATGATCTGGCTGAGAATGGAATTGTGTCCGCATCCCTGGCAGAGTGTCGTGGGTGCGCCTTTGTAATCGCTTTTGGAAAGACCAATTTTATTAGTAGCAGCCATGATTATTTCTCCTTCTTTGCCAAAATATCGTCTCGGATCCATTTGGCGGTTAATGAGAGACCGTTATTGAGAGTGGATGAAACTAATTTTGTGCTTTCTTCGGGCATTTCAACAGTCAAGATTTCGCGTAATTGTCCGTCATGATTCATCTCAATGACAAAAATCTTGTCATTTTCACGGAGAAAATCTTTTACAGTATCGGTGATAGGGAGTGCGCGAAGGCGCAAGTAATTTGTTTTGAGACCTTCTGCTGTAAGCAGATCGCGAGCTTCAACAACTGCGGGGTCAACAGAACCATAGGCGATAATGCCTAT
The DNA here is from genome assembly GCA_018648685.1 of Anaerolineae bacterium. Taxonomy (GTDB): domain Bacteria; phylum Chloroflexota; class Anaerolineae; order Anaerolineales; family Villigracilaceae; genus Desulfolinea. The sequence continues at coordinate 19,497 of JABGQT010000123.1, read as the reverse complement.
TTTTGCGCCCTCTACATTGTCTATGATCGCGTCGGGGACATATTGACGAGCGGTGTTATGTTTCAGTGCCAGACGGTTCATGCCTTCCATCCAGATATCAGGGTCTTCGCTGTAATTCGCGAAAGCATCATGGCCGGTACCACGCGCAAAATAGGAGCTGCCTTCTTTTCGGTTGCCTGCAACTGTGCGGTAGGGGATTCCGTCGCCATCTACATCTTTATAGCGTCCCCAATCGCCATGTTTGGCGACAAATTCATCGAAATCATCTTCCCAAAGGAGTTTGCCGCGATCCATTGGGGCATCAGGATACTCGAAAGGCTCGCTTGCCCATTGATTCTGACCAATATCTAAATCGCTAAGAACGAAAACAGGGGTCTGCATCCGCTCGGCAACGTCGAAGGCTTTCCAGCCGAACTCAAAACATTCACGTGCAGAAGCCGGCAATAGAACGATGTGTTTTGTATCGCCGTGGCTGAGTGACATCGCTTGTTTTAGATCGCCCTGTGATGTGCGAGTGGGGAGACCAGTACTGGGTCCCATGCGCTGGATATTCCATATCACGAGTGGGACTTCTGAGAAATACGCCAGTCCGACGTATTCGCCCATGAGACTGATGCCTGCTCCCGATGTGGAAGTCATGGCCCGTGCCCCAGACCATGCACCGCCAATCGTGATTCCGAGCGCAGCCAATTCATCCTCAGCTTGGACAATAGCGTAGGTGTTTTTACCATCTATATCTCGACGTAGCTGAGGTAAATAATAGCTCATTTTCTCAACCAGGCTGGTCGCGGGTGTGATTGGATACCAACCAACAATTTGCACGCCGCCGTATATTGCGCCAAGTGCTGCGGCTGTGTTTCCGTCTGCCATGATCAGACCATCAGTCTTATCCATTGGCTCAACATAGAACTTATCTGTCTTTTCAAGATTCTCTGCTGCCCATTTTGCGCTGGCTTCGATGACATTCATATTGATCGAAACAGGTTTTTCTTTCCCTTTGAAGTGGAAATCGAGAGCCATTTTGATCTTTTCCATCTCTATGCCAAGCATTTGTGCAAGAATGCCAACATAGACCATATTGGCAACCATTGTCTTCAGACTGGAGGGGATGCCCGCCTCTTTGATGATCTGCTTAACAGCCATTGGATAGGCGGTGATGTCATCGCGCTCGATGGGCATCTTGATCGAATTATCATAGAAGAAAACACCGCCGGGCTGTACATCTTCCAGGTCACGCTCGAAGGATTTTGCATTCATTGCGACGATCACTTCATGTTCATCGCGGCGGGCGGTGTAGCCATCTTTGCTTAAACGCAGGGTGTACCAGGTGGGTAGCCCCTGGATATTTGACGGGAACATATTTTTCCCCGTTATGGGGATGCCCATCTTGAAGAGGGCGCGTAAAATGGTCAGGTTTGAAGTTTGGCTGCCTGAGCCGTTTGCTGTTCCTACTGTAATTGTGAAATCGTTAATAACTTTATCGTTCATAACTTCCTCAATAGATATTTTTTTGGCTAAAAAACTAAAAAGTGGGTCGAACCGTGATGAGTTTTGTGTGATCTAATAGCAATTGGTGTGCGTGATCATAATCGCCACGCTCAATTGCCTCGACGATATTGGCGTGATACTCCCAAACATCTGTTAGATAAGTGTAGTCAGTGAATACATTTAAATCGACAGCTTCATAAGCCTCCCAGTACGCTTCTAATATGCCAGTGATAAAAACATTGTCTAAACGACAATACATCATTAAATGTAAGGCGCGGTGTTCTTGATGGGGAATCTTTGCAGGGGTGCCGCGTAATTTCTCCCATGCTTTATTTACTAATTCTTTTAGTTCTGCTATATCTTCTTCGCGCAATTCTTTAACAGCTTGATGAAAATAAGCCGATTCTACATGCGTGCGTAAATCGGAGTATTTATCAAAATTTTCGCGGTCAAACAATATCGCATAACCGAGACTTTGTTGGAGGGCGGGGGTAAACGAGTAATCTAGTCGTCGTGTTCCGACACGTGGCTTAATGGCAACCAAGCCCAAAGCACGTGCGACCGCGACTTGTTCACGGAGGGCTGCGCGATTAATTCCCAAATCTTTACTTAGCTCGTCCAGCGCAGGTATTTTGTCCTCGTCATCCTTTTTAAGAGATGCGAGATACTTCAAAAATTCAGAAAGATTTTCTTGCATTATTTGTACCTATTCTATTAATCTGATTATTAGAACTAAAGAAAGTTTATCACCCTTGTTTTTTTGCGTCAAGTTGAAGATTAAAGATTGCTAGGGTATAATAACCCGCTTGTTATTTAGGCAAGCATTTCTCTTTTCTTGAATAAATTTGCAACCAAAGGCAACAAAAAAATGAATCTTCCATCCTCTCTTTCTGCGTCCTACTGGCAATCTTTTGAAGTCAAAAAAAGTGATGCCGATTTTTTATTAACTTACCTTTTTGAACGAGAAACACCATCAAAAATAGGTGAGTTAGTTGAAGCGTTGGCCGCGGATCGAATTCGTTTTGAAGAAGAAGTAATTTTAGAAAAGAGAAAAGGGTCTGGAAAAATTTATCTCCCTAAAGAGCATTATAAAGCTGGCGAAGATTTGGCTTTCCCTGCACTGGGTTGGCAAAAAGGAAAAATTCTTTCGGTACGCGAAGGTAAAAACCCGGAAATTGAAGAATTTGATGTAATGACCGTTGAGATGGAAGGCGGGAATGAGCATCTTTTTGCAATGGGTGTAGACGAACATGCCCTTAATGCAAGTGGTGATGTAGGTGAAGGAGATGGGGAGGTTGATTTATCGGCTGTGATGGAAGAATTTGGGGGCGCACTTGGCGATAAGCTTGCTACCGCTTTGGAAGCGGGGGATGAGCTAGTTAGTATTGCCAATCACTGGTTCCCGCGCGCGTTGCTTGTAGATGTAAATATTGGGCACCTTAATTTGGCTGAGGCTATCCTTGACATGGCAGAAGGCGAGCCACAAGAAACTTCTGTCTTGATGAAAGATATTGACTTCCCTGAAGGGGATAACCCCAGTTTGACAGAATTTTCGCTCAACTTTGCTTTAAAGGAAGATGCTCGTTTTGATGAAGTTGGCTCAACCGGCACAGTTTTGTGGTGTCTGGAACGCTTAGAGCCAGAAGAAGTTCGCAATGTGCCGGAAATGCTCCAGTATGAGCCAGCAGATTTAAATCGTTCTACTTTGTCAGATGAAATGCTTGCTCTCGAATCAAAATTGGATGATGAGTTGAGCAAAATTAGTATCGAAGATGATGCTCCCAAAAAGGCAACAATTTCTTTGCTCTACCCACACTGGCGTTTAGGTACTTTCCCGATTTCAGAGCGGTTGCGCTCATTTTTTCCGTCAGCTTACGAATCTCCGCGAATTCGTTTTACTTTAGTTGATGGCGAAAGCGGAGAAAGAATGCCGGCTTGGGTGGTGAAAGATAATCGTTATGTATACGGGCTCAGAGAGTGGTACAAAGAAAAAGGATTGATACCTGGGAGCTTGATCGATATCCGCCAAGGCAAGGCTGCTGGCGAGGTAATTATTCAGGCGCAGACGCATCGCAGCAAGCGTGATTGGGTGCGTACCGTGATGGCAGGTTCAGATGGCGGACTTGTTTTTGCTACACTAAAACAAGTCATTAATGCTAAATTTGATGATCGGATGATCCTTGCTGTTCCTGATGCTGATGCACAAGACAAAGCTTGGGAGATGACACAAAAAAGCAATAAGCAGTTTGAGACTTTGGTCCGAAGTGTGATGCAGGAACTGAAGAAATTAAATCCGCAGGGTCATATCCACGCGCAGGAGTTATATTCGGCAATCAATTTACTTAAACGCTGCCCTCCAGCTCCGCTTTTTAGCTTCTTGGCTACAAGCCCATGGGTAGAGCATGTTGGTGATCTTTATTTTCACCTAAACGATGAAGCAACAAGCAAAGAAGAGGTGTAGATGTCTGCAAAAAAAATGTTCAGCTTGGTAAAACCAACCTTAGATATTCCTTTTCATATTGACTTTGACTGGTGGCAAAATAATGAAAGGAATTGGCGAATCCATTTGCGTTCAGTTATGTGTGCTGCGCATCAAGAAAGCTTTGTTGCCTGGCAAGGTGATGATATGATTGATTGGATAGACCCAGAAACTGCCGAAGTCAAAGTTGTAGATGGCATGTTGCATACCCTTATGTCACATTGTGCGCTTGCGCCAGAGTTCTTGACAGCGAGAACATCGTTGGTAGAATCTGTTTTTCGTCTCTTTCTCGTAAATGGGAATAAGCCAATGACATCGCGTGAGTTGGCGCAAGAGTTGGCTCGCCCCGAGATGACAATTTTGAAAACTTTGGCAGGTGTTCGTGTTTATCGTGGCTTACGACCCTGTTGTGAGTAGTTTATAAATAAGCCTTCGTAGCTCAGCTGGATAGAGCAACGGACTTCTAATCCGTAGGTCGTGGGTTCGAATCCCCCCGAAGGCGCAGCTGTAGCCCATTCCGAAGTTTCGGAGTGGGTTCTTTTTTAAAGAATTGCTGGCAAAAAATCTTTCAAAAAACTAATATAAGGGTAATCTTTTGACGGTATAATTGAATAACTTGCCCTCTATTTATAGGGAACTGAAATTTAGAATGATATGAAAAAAGAAACTTAGCTGGCATAGATTTTTTTTAGATAAAACCGAGTTTCTTTTTTTTGCCGCTCGCTGTGTTCAATAAGGAGAGGCTTATGCCAATTAAAATCCGCAAAGATAAAAAGGGATCAGAATCTGATACGGGGCGTTATCCAGTTAAGCAGTCTGTTGGCTGGCAGATGCACGTTCGTTCGAAGGTCTGGAGTCCGCCAACGGATATGTACGAGACAGATGATGCGTATATCGTCCGTCTTGAAATAGCCGGAATGAACGAGGCAGATTTTACGGTAAGTGTTGAAGGGAATTTTTTGATCATCAGTGGTAACAGGCCTGATGTCCAGGAGCGACGCGCTTATCATCAGATGGAAATCCGTTGTGGAAAATTCACTAGTGCGGTCAGTCTCCCTAATCCTGTTGATCTTGAAAACGCGAGCGCTGAGTACGAAGATGGCTTTTTTGTCGTCTGTTTGCCTAAATTGAAACCCAGAAACGTTGAAATTCAGGAAGAATAATTTTTATGAGTGCATCACGCTGGTATGAAAATACTGCCGATTGGTTTAATTGGGTCTGGGAGAATGATTCGTCTTTAATGGAGCTTTTAGTGCCTTCTATTTTTTCTAATTTTGAAAATGATGATGAGGATAACCCCTCATCGAGTAAAAATCTTGCTTTTGGGGATGCGAATATTCCTGAAGTTTTGCCGATCTTGCCTCTGCGAGGTGTGGTTGTCTATCCACAAACTGCTGTTCCGCTTACGGTTGGGCAGCCTCGTTCCATAAAATTGGTTGATGATATTCTTTCGGGCGATAAGCTGGTGGGGTTGGTTGCCAGCCGCAAACCTGAATTAGAAGAGCCTGGCCCTGAGGATCTTTATGAGGTGGGGACAGTGGCTACTGTTCATCGACTTTTGCGTGCGCCCGACGGAACTGTCCGTTTGCTCGTGCAGGGTATTGAGCGTTTTCGGCTTGGTGAAGTGGTAGAAACAGAACCTTATTTGAAAGCAAAAATAGAACTTTCCCCTGAGATCGAGGAAGAGGGGTTGCAAATAGATGCGCTAACCCGAAATGCTCGTGATCAATTTTCTCAGATTGCAGAGATGATCCCATCTTTCCCTGAAGAGCTGATCGGTTCAATATCTTCGTTGACTGACCCTTTGGAAACTACCTATACAATTGCAAATTTTCAACGCATGGATCTGGAAGACGCCCAGGAAATTCTTGCCATTGATTCGACCGAAACAAAACTTCAAAAATTGGTCGCTTTGTTGGTGCGTGAAAATCAGGTTTTGCAGTTGGGGCAAAAAATCCAAAACGAAGCGCGTGGCGAAATAGAAAAGGTGCAGCGTGATTATTTCTTGCGAGAACAGCTTAAGGCAATTCAAAAAGAATTGGGAGAGCGAGACGAACAAGCTGTAGAAGCTGAAGAGTTCCATAAAAAGATCAAAGAAGCGAAAATGTCAGAGGAGGCAGAAAAGCAAGCTCTCCATGAACTGGATCGCATGTCTCGTATGCCAACGGCAGCCGCAGAGTACGGTGTTATTCGCACTTATCTTGATTGGTTGGTTTCTTTGCCTTGGTCTAAATCCACCGAGGATAATCTTGAGCTAGCCCACGCTCGCGAAGTTTTAAATAACGACCATTATGGACTTGAAGATGTCAAAGACCGTATTTTGGAATTTTTGGCAATTCGAGGCTTAAGTTTGGCTCGCAAAGGCACTTTTAAGAAAAGTAAAGATCTAATTCGTAAAGAACGGGAAGGCGTTATTCTTTGTTTTGTGGGACCACCTGGTGTTGGTAAAACTTCTTTGGGGCGCTCGATTGCTCGCTCAATGGGGCGGGAATTTATCCGTATCTCTTTGGGTGGCGTGCGGGATGAAGCGGAAATTCGTGGGCATCGCCGTACTTATATCGGTGCTTTACCGGGCCGCATTCTCCAAGCCTTGCGTCGGGCGGAAACGAAAAACCCCGTTTTTATGTTGGACGAGATTGATAAATTGGTTGCGAATTTCCAAGGCAACCCAGCATCGGCATTATTGGAAGTTCTTGACCCCGAACAAAATTCAGAATTCCGCGACCACTACCTTGAAGTTGCTTTTGACCTTTCACAGGTCATGTTCATTACAACGGCAAATTCTTTGGGCACAATTCCTCGACCCCTGCTTGACCGCATGGAAGTTATCTATCTTTCTGGTTATACAGAGCGTGAGAAGGTTGAAATTGCCAAAGGCTATTTGATTCCGCGCCAGATACGAGAGAATAGCTTGTATAAAAAAGAAGTCAATTTTACTGTTGCAAGCTTACGAAAACTAATTAATCAATATACGCGCGAGGCAGGCGTTCGTGGCTTAGAGCGAAGTATCGGCTCAATTTGTCGTAAAATAGGGGCTTTTATTGCAGAAGGGAAAGAGTATTCCTCCAAAATAACACCTGATGTAGTCGAAGAACTTCTTGACCATCCCATTTACAGAGACGCAGAAAATCTAAAGAAACGTATCTCAATTCCTGGCGTTGCGGCAGGTTTGGCGTGGACAGCCTATGGCGGGAATGTTCTCTTTGTTGAAGCGACGAAAATGCCTGGGGCAAAAGGATTCCAGCTCACAGGCTCGCTCGGGAATGTGATGCAAGAATCCGCACGCGCTGCGCTCTCTTATGTTCGTTCACGCGCGGAGAAATTGGGAATTGATCCTGAATTTTATGATAAAGCCGACATCCATCTTCATGTTCCGGCGGGGGCGCAAAGAAAAGATGGCCCCTCTGCAGGCGTAACGATTATTACGGCGTTGGTTTCTTTGCTCACGCGCCGTAAAGTACGAAAAGGCGTAGGAATGACCGGTGAAATCACCTTGCGCGGGCGCGTTTTGCCCATTGGCGGGTTGAAAGAAAAGGTTCTCGCTGCGCATCGTTTTGGTTTGCGGACGATTATCCTGCCAAAAGATAACGAAACGGATTTGGACGACATTCCGGAAGAGGTCAAAAAGGTGATGACCTTTATCCCTGTAGAAACAGTCTCTGAAGTTTTGGAAGCTGCATTAGTACAAGGCTCCACTGCCAAGAAAAGTAAAAAATAAAACGAGAAAATCTATATGAAAAGAGTCTTTTTAGCCGAAGATGACTCCACGATGGTCGATCTTCTGGAAACATTATTAAAATTAGAAGGATTTGAAGTTGTGATCTTGGACCTTGCAACAGATGATTTGCTTCCTGTTTTGCGTGATGAGGTTCCTGAAGCTCTGGTGCTTGATGTTAATTTGCCCAGACAAAACGGGATGGAAATTGTCCGTGCAATGCGAAAAGAAGATGCTTTCAAAAACACCCGCGTTGTAATGGCTTCAGGGATGAGTCTTGGCAATGAATGTCTTTCTAGTGGGGCGGATGATTTTTTGCTAAAACCATATATGCCTGATGACCTGATCAACATTTTGCGAAAATATATTACAGGATAAAAGTATCCATGTTGGATATTCTCATCCGCCCCTTTAATTTCCCGGATGATTACGAAGAGGTTTATGCGCTCTGGGAAAATGCTGGAGATGGAATTCACCTCCGTATTTCTGATGAGTTAGCTGAGATCAAAAAGAAGGTCGCTCGTGACCCGGACTTGTTCCTCGTTGCCCAAGCGGATGACCTGATAATTGGCGCAGTCATGGGTGGCTTCGATGGACGGCGTGGCATGATGTATCACCTTGCTGTTGCCCATGAATATCGGCGTAAGGGGATCGCGAATATTCTTGTTGATGCGCTTGAAGAAAAACTTAAGGAAAAAGGCTGTATTCGTTATTATTTGCTTGTTACAAAAGAGAATGAAGATGCAATTGCTTTTTACAAATCTCGTGGATGGGAAAATATGGACGATCTACACGCATTCGCCAAAAATCTAGCATGATAATCACTTACGTAAAATTATGAAACTTCGCATAGGCATAGTTACTGTTTCTGATCGTTCATCGCGGGATGAACGCCCCGATCTGTCTGGTCCCGCTCTTGTTGAAATGGTAAAAAGCAAAGGCTGGGATGTCGCCGAAACTCTGATCGTCCCTGATGACCTTGATGTTCTCCGCGATACTCTTACGCTATGGGCAGATAGCGGCGATATGGATATTATTCTAACGACTGGTGGCACAGGCTTTTCTCCGCGCGACATCACCCCGGAAGCGACCCGCTTTGTTGTCGATAAGCTAGCGCCTGGTTTAGCAGAAATGATGCGTGCAGAAAGTCTAAAAATCACTCTCCACGCCATGCTTTCACGCGCTATTGCCGGAATTCGGGGGCGGGCACTCATTATCAATTTGCCGGGCAGCCCAAAGGCCGCGTGTGAAAATCTGCAAGTCGTCGCACCGGTGTTGGGGCACGCTGCCCAATTGCTTAGAGACGATGCTGCCGCTGAAACGGGACATATCCCCGACCCTTAATGCATCGTTTACTAATCCCTGCTCTCTAATGTATAATCTCCCCCATAAAATTCTAAAAACCGAGGTACTAAATGATTGAAGCAAATGCTCTCCGAAAAGGTGTTATTTTTGAAATAGGCAAAGACCTATTCAAAGTTAAAGATTATCATCACAATAAAACCGCACGTGGCGGTGCAACCATCCGAATTAAGGCTTTTAATTTACGCACTGGTGCGAATATTGAAAAAACATTCAACTCTAATGAACGTGTAAAAAACATTCGCCTAGACTATAAAAAAGTGCAATTTCTATATAATGACGATGATTTCTACTATTTTATGGATAACGAAACCTTTGAGCAGCCTGCCATTGGCGCACTAATGGTCAAAGATGTGGCAGGATTCTTAAAAGAAGGCTTGGCTGTGAAGCTCACCTTCTATGGCGATGAGCCGCTCGATATTGACCTCCCAACATCTGTTGAATTGGAAGTCACTCAGGCCGATATTGCCGTACGAGGCGATACCGCTACAGGCGTTACCAAAAGCGTCACTTGCGAAACAGGGCTCTCGGTGCAATGCCCCAATTTTGTTGATGTTGGTGACGTTATCAAAGTTGATACGCGCACGGGTGAATATCTAACTCGCGTATAAAAGAAGCCTCTATTTTTGATAACCATAATGTCCCCGCAAGGGGACATTATGGTAAAAGGCCGAGAATTGTCACATTTTCATACTAAAACAGGAAAAACAATATGAAAACTCCCGCAGGCATCGAATGTGCCCACTTTTACGGTGATTATCATCGTGGGCGTAACCATGAAGAATGTCAGTTACTCCTTAATTGGCAAGCGGAACTCTGCGAGACTTGCCCCGTACCAAATATTTTGCGAGCAAACTCTTGCGAAAATATGCGTTTGAGCGCAGAAGTTACTCGCTCAATTTTCGACCTTTTCCAAAAGCGCGTACAAGTCTCTGCTTTTTGTGAAAAAACAAGTCGGGCTGTAGAAAATCCCAAAATTGGCTGCGGAGAATGTCACCCCCTCCCGCCGATTTTCGAGGTAAAAGAATGACCCTGACATTACTGCTCGACCTTGACGACACCCTGCTCGATTCCGACATGAACGACTTCATCCCCGTCTATTTCCATGCTTTGGGGAAAGAGATGCAGGGTTATATTGAGCCAGAAAAAATGCTCAAATACCTAATGCTTGGTACTGAAGCGATGATAGCGAATGATAGCCCCAAGCAAACGCTGGAAGAGCGATTTAATGCCAAGTTTTATCCAAAATTTGATATGAGACGGGACACCCTTGACCCGATAATTGCTCGATTCTATGAAGAAACTTTCCCGTCCCTGGCATATCTCACTAAAGCGCGTCCCGAAGCAGTGGATTTTGTCGAGTGGGCATTTTCGCAGGGACACCGAGTTGCGGTTTCTACCAACCCGCTCTTTCCGTATGCGGCTATTGAGCATCGCCTGCGTTGGGCAGGATTGGCGCCAGAAAAATATCCCTTTGAAGTTGTTTCATCTTTTGAGCATTTTCATTTCAGTAAACCGAATCCTGCTTATTTCGCAGAAGTTTTGGGACGTATGGGCTGGCCAGAGGGACCCGTTCTTGTTGTGGGCGATGATCCCGAACGAGATTTGCGTGCCGCGCAAGAATTAGGTGTTGCTGCTTATTGGATCGCTGATGATGATGCGATTCTGCCAGAGGGTGTGAATCCGCGCCTCGGACGAGGAAAAATTGGGGAGTTGCGGGGCTGGATAGAAGCTCAGGATGAGAAAATTTTTGCTCCCAGCTATCAAGCCAAAACCGCGATCGTTGCGACAGCGAAAGCTATTCCTGCTGCATTAAAGGGACTCTTATCTGATCTCCCTGCCAGCGCGTGGACAGAATCCCCGCATCCCGAAGAATGGTCGTTGGTTGAAATTATCAGCCATTTACGCGATGTAGAAAGAGAAGTTAATTTACCCAGAATTCAGACCTTTTTAAACGAAGAGAATCCTTTTATTACGGCTGATGATACTGATATGTGGGTTTCTGAGCGAGCCTATGCCAAAGAAAATGGTGAGGGTGCGTTGCTGGGATTTGTCAACGCTCGCTTGGAGACATTGGATGCGTTGAAAAAGCTCAACGATGAAGATTGGCAACGCGCGGGACGACATGCAATTTTTGGCCCCATCACTATGCAAGAGCAATTAGGTTTTGTGGTAGAGCATGACCGTGTGCATTTGAGACAAATATACAAGCAGCTAAAGGGATAATTTGGTGGCAAATGAGAAGCGGATGCAGGAGGCAATTAAGAAAGCAAAATTGGGGCAAGAATTGTCTGCGCGTGAGCTTTTTATTGATATCGTTCAAGAAGACCCCAATAATAAACTGGCTTGGTTGTGGCTAATTGGTCTTCTTGATGATCGGGGAGATTTAATACTTGCCTGTGAAGAGGTTTTGCGCATTGACCCCACAGAAACTCGTGCTCGGACGCGTTTGGGCGAATTGCGCCGTACAGAGAAGGTGGAAAAAGAGCGAAAAGAGAACGCCGCGTTAGCTAAGGTGGACGCGCTTCTTTCTGATGGAAATATAGAATTAGCATTAAAACGCCTAAGAAAAATCACTAGAGAAAATAATAGATCAGAAGCTGCGTGGGGTTTACTGGCAAAATATACAAGCGACCTTGCTGAAAAAGAGCAGGCTTTGTCGCGTTTGTCTGCGCTTGACCCGACAAATGAAGAGAAAAAAGAAACCCTAAGCCGTGCGCGTTATTATCGTGCAAATCCTTTAGAGTTAGCCCTAAGCTATGAAGAACATGGGGAGACCGAGAAGGCGATTAAGGTTTATGAAGGGCTTTCTGCAAAAGCAAAAGGGCGTAGTGAGTGGGATCGCTTATTTCGTGAGATCAATCGTTTGGAAGGAATGAAGGTCGAAGCCATTGTGCACATTTCTCCGAAGGTAACTATTGCCCGCCTTTCGGTTGGCCCTCCTATTCTTTTTTTATCGATGCTGATCATTCAAACTGGCTACGATCTTCGCTATTTCACCTTGTTGATGGGCGTGGAGTTTTTGATCGTTATTGTTGGTGCATTTTTAGTGGCACTTTCTGCGGCTGGTTCAGAGCATCGCGTTTGGAAGAAGTTAGGCAGCAGAGGAGGGAGAGGTTCTAAAAGGTTGCGTATGCTTGTTGGGGCTGCCGGGCTAACGATGATGCTCTTATCTTTTACATTGCTCGGCATTGAAGCTTATGTGCGCTGGATACCACTTTTGATTTAGGTAGAAAACGATGTTTCCGATAAACGATACTGAGTCGAGTCGATTTAGCGCATTCCCCGTGATGACTTTTATGATCATCTTGATCAACACGGCTATTCTTTTTATCTTCCCTCCATTTTTATATGGGGAGTATTACGAGCGAGTTGCGACTGTTCCCGCGATGGTATTTTCTCGAGAAGGTGGTGGGTTTCTGACAGGGATCACTTCGATGTTTATGCACGGCGGCTTTTTCCATCTTTTCGGGAATATGTTTGCCCTCTGGGTTTTTGGTAGACGCGTAGAAGATGCTTGTGGTTCCTGGCGCTTTCTGGCTTTTTATCTTTTGGCTGGTTTTGGTTCAGACCTGATTTATGTGCTGATCAATTCTCAGTCTGAAATTCCTGTTGTGGGAGCGAGCGGCGCTGTTTTTGGCGTGATGGGGGCGTATCTTATTTTGTTTCCGCGCGGACGAATTCGTACGCTGATATTTTGGTTTAGCTTCATCCCTTCCTGGCCTAAGATCCGCGCTTTTTGGGTAATCCTGTATTTTTTGGCTTTGCAGCTTGTTCCTGCGATGGATATATTGCTTAACGGTGCTGGGGGGCAATATAGCGTGGCTTATTGGGGGCATTTGGGCGGTTTTTTTGCATCACTGACGATCCTTCTCTTTTTACGCCCCGAAGCATTTGCGCGCTATTGGAGTGATACGCAAGTTTGAGCCCTCACCCATTCTTGCCTCGCTCGAATATCCCTCTCTCGCAAGGTGGGAGAGGGGGAGCGAGTGAAACGATGCGGGGGTGAGGGCAGCGCATCCCTTTTGTGCAGAACGTGTTATAGCTTGGTGAATGCAAAGACAGCAATGCTGTCTTTTTTTATAGGAGAAAAATATGCGAAAGCGAGTTGTAATCACCGGCTTGGGCATGCTTAGCCCGCTCGGTTTAAATGTAGAAGATACTTGGCAAGCACTGCTTGCTGGAAAATCGGGCGTAGCCCCCATCACTCTTTTTAATGCCAGCGAAAATAAAACAAAATTTGCTGCCGAAGTGAAAGATTTTGACCCTGTGGCCCTTTTTGGTCGCCGTGAAGCCCGTCGAATGGATCGTTATGTCCAGTTGGCGATGGGCGCTTCTTTGCAAGCCGTGGAAGATGCTGGTTTGGTCGTCACTAATGAAAATCGAGATCGGATTGGCGTGCTCATTGGCACAGGAATTGGCGGAATCGGCACTTTGCTCGAACAAGCAGATGTGATGGCAAAACGCGGCGCATCGCGCGTGAGCCCCTTCTTGGTTCCGATGATGTTAGCGGATACCGGCCCTGGAATGGTCGCCATTAAACTTGGCGTTCGAGGACCAAATATGTCTGTTGTTACGGCTTGTGCCACTGGCTCAAATGCCCTTGGCGAAGCAGCAGAAATTATCCGGCGTGGCAGCGCAGATGTGATGATCGCTGGTGGCGGCGAAGCAAGTATCATTAAACTGGCAATGGCAGGGATGAATACCATCGGCGCATTGTCCGACCGGAATGATGAGCCTGAGAAAGCATCACGTCCTTTTGATAAGAATCGTAACGGTTTTGTGATGGGCGAAGGTGCTGGCGTTCTTGTTCTTGAATCGCTGGAGCACGCGCAGGCGCGCGGGGCAAATATCCTTGCAGAGTTATCCGGTTATGGCACCAGTGATGATGCTTATCATATTTCTGCGCCAGCAGAGGGGGGCGAAGGCGCTGCTCTTTGTATGGAACTCGCGCTTGAGAACGCGGGTTTAACGGCAGATGATATTGGCTATATCAACGCTCACGGAACGAGTACCACGCTAAATGACAAGGGCGAAACGGCGGCGATCAAGACTGTTTTTGGCGAACGTGCTTATCAAATCCCCGTTTCATCTACAAAGTCAATGACAGGTCATCTTCTCGGCGCATCCGGTGCATTGGAAGCGGTTTTCTGCACGAAAGCTTTGCAGGATGGTATTCTTCCGCCGACGATCAATTACGAAACGCCTGACCCCGAATGCGATTTGGATTATGTCCCCAACAAAGCGAGAAAAGTGAATGCTAAGCATGCGCTTTCTAATTCTTTTGGTTTTGGCGGACATAATGCTACGCTGATCATCAGCCGTTTCGAGGAGTAAAAATGCCTTACGCACATATTACGGGGTGGGGGATGGCTGTACCTGAGCAGGTGCGGACAAATGACGACCTGAGTAAAATGGTCGAAACCAATGACGAGTGGATTCGGGCGCGGACGGGTATTCGTGAGCGGCGGATTGCTTCGGAGGATGAAAGTTCGGCTACTTTGGGAGCTGGCGCAGCGTTGTGCGCCTTGGAAGTGGCAAATTTGCGTGCTGCCGATTTGGATTTGATCATTGTTGCCAGTTCTTCACCCGAGCATATTTTCCCTGCGACGGCGTCTATAATTCAAGATCGGATTGGCGCGATCAATGCAGGTGCTTTTGATATTTTGGCGGCTTGCACAGGATTTATTTTCGCTGTAAATATGGCTGCACAATCCATTCGGAGTGGCGCGAGCAAAAATGTGCTGGTTGTTGGTGCAGAAACGCTTTCACGTTTTGTAGATTGGACAGATCGAAATACCTGTATCCTTTTTGGTGACGGTGCTGGAGCCTTTGTTTTGCAGGCAAATGAAGAGCGCGGTGGTGTTCTCGCAGAAGTAATGCACTCTGATGGCTCTGGCGGGGATCTGCTGAGCTTGCCCGCTGGCGGGAGCAAATTACCGGCAAGTTTGGCAACTGTTCAGAGTGATCTGCATTTCATCAAAATGGATGGAAAGAGTGTTTTCCGTTTTGCAACACGAGTTATGGCACGCGCGACAAAAGAAACTTTAGAGAAAGTTGGCTTAGAACCAGAAGATATTGATTTGGTAATCCCGCATCAGGCTAATACGCGTATTATCGAAGCGGCAGCACGGGGGCTGAAATTACCAATGGAAAAATTCATGGTCAACCTTGATAGATACGGGAATACTTCTACGGCTTCTGTCCCGATTGCCACTGTAGAAGCCTTTCAGAATGGACGTATCAACCCGGGAGATACCGTTGTTATGGTAGGTTTTGGCGGTGGGTTGACTTGGGGCGCGCTTGTTGCTGAATGGACAGGACCTTTGCCCTCAGAGCGAAAGGTGCGTCATGGTTGGTTCTTGTTCTTGGCGCGAATACGCTCAGTTCTTTTACGCATTTTACGTATCGTTGAAGGTCTGCTTTGGGGACGATACCGGCGTAAGAAAAAATAGCATCTAATAGATCAGAACGCAGATAATACAAATCTTAGGATTTCTTGCAGTTCTTTTGCTGTGGGAATCTGAGAAATTTATTGTCTGTGTTCCGGTTTTAGCCACATCAATGCTTGGTGATTCTATAGTAGAATAGAGACACTTGAAAATATTCTGTTTAGGAGAGTACTATGAGAATGCCTGGTGGCGTTGAACTTATTATCGTTTTGGTTATTATTTTGCTTCTCTTCGGACCTGGTCGCCTTAGCAAAATTGCTGGCGAATTGGGTTCTGGTATTCGCAAATTCCGAGAAGGCATTAGCGAAGGGAAAGAAGACGAAGCTGAGAACGATGACGAAGCAACAAAAGAATAATAAAGAGAAAAAAGCAAAAACTCCCTGAGAAATCGGGGAGTTTTTGCTTTAATAGCGTGCCTATTTAGCATTTTTTGTGTTCTATCCTTAGTAAAGAATTTTTCTACTAAATTAAATCCTAAAAAAGGAGATAAGGCACACAGTGCCAAAGTTATATGAGTAAAATTGAAGTTATTCAAGGCGGTATGGGCGTTGCCGTTTCTGATTGGAAATTAGCACAATCGGTATCAAAAGAAGGACAATTAGGCGTTATCTCAGGGACAGGCATTCACTTAATTATGATCGCTCGTCTTATGGAAGGTGACATAGGTGGACATGTGCGGCGTGCGCTGAGACATTTCCCTTTCCACGATCCAGTTCAGTGGATTTTAAAAGAATATTATAGGGAAAACCCTCAAGAAGGGGCAACCTATAAACGCCCTCCAATGTGGAACTTTAAGCCTTCAAAGAAACTCAATGAGTTGACAGTGGTTGCCAATTTTGTTGAGACATTTCTTGCCAAAGAAGGGCATAAAAACCCGGTTGGCATCAATTTGCTCGAAAAAGTGCAGATGCCTACGATGGCATCTCTTTACGGTGCGATGCTCGCAGGGATTGATTACGTCATTATGGGCGCAGGCATCCCTATTCAAATTCCTGGCATTCTTGATAAATTAGCAAATCACGAGAAAGTTAGCTACAGAATGGATGTTAAAGGCAGCACATCTGATGATAGCTTCTTGATGGACTTTGACCCTACAACAATATTTTCAAACGCTGTTGCAAAGGTGCAGGGTTTGTTGCGGCCTAATTTCTTACCAATTATCTCTTCAGTGGTTTTAGCAAAAACCCTTATTCGCAGGTCAACGGGCAAGGTAGATGGTTTTGTCGTTGAAGGGCACTCCGCAGGCGGGCATAACGCTCCTCCGCGTGGAAAAATGCAACTGGATGAAAAAGGAGAGCCAATTTTTGGCGAAAAAGATACCCCCAGACTCGACAAGATCAAAGAGCTTGGTCTCCCATTTTGGCTCGCAGGCGGATACGATTCCCCTAAAATGCTCAAAGAAGCACAGGCGGCTGGCGCAGAAGGTGTTCAGCTTGGCACAGCTTTTGCCTTTTGCGATGAATCAGGTATGGCAGAAGATGAAAAACGTCGCGTTATCGCAAAAGTGATCGATGAAAGTGCCGAGATATTCACAGACCCTCGTGTTTCCCCCACAGGCTATCCCTTCAAAGTTGTGCAACTCGAAAATACGATGGCAATGCCAGAAATTTATGAAGCCCGTCCGCGCCTTTGTGATCTTGGTTTGCTCCGCGAAGCCTATAAAAAAGAAGATGGCAAACTTGGTTATCGTTGTGCTGCCGAGCCAAAAGAGCAATATCTAAAAAAAGGTGGCAAAGCTGAAGACCTCGAAGGGCGCGGATGCCTCTGCAATAATCTTTGCGCCAGCGCGGGCTTCCCCCAGCATCGCAAAGATGGTTATGTCGAGCAACCGCTTGTCAGTTCCGGCAAAGGGCTTCAATCTATTTTGAAATTTTTCAAATCTGGAAAACGCAGCTATTCATCTAAAGATGTGCTTGACTTTGTGCTAGGCTAATACTTGCTTCTCTTTCCAAACTTTAAACCCTTGCGAAGAACTCAAGTCTTCGCAAGGGTATTTCTTTTTAGGTAATTTATGAACGAACTCTCCGAATTGGCTCTTGCCTTGGGATACCCAGGCGTTTTCCTTGTTAGCTTTATTGCTTCAACTCTCATCCCCTTCTCTAACGAAATTGTTGTCGCAGCCATGCCGTCTCTAGGCTATAACATCTGGCTAACAGCTATTTGGGCTACGGCTGGCGGCTATTTTGGCTCACTGCTGAATTATCTAGTGGGCAAAAAGGGTATAGATTTTTTCTTTGCCCGCTGGATAAAGATTAGGCCAGTGCGTTGGCAGCAAGCTGAACGCATTTTTCAGCGTTGGGGTAATTGGGCTCTCTTTTTTGTCTGGCTGCCCATTATTGGTGATCCCCTCGCTATTATTGCAGGTGTCTTCAATGTCGATTGGCGGGTGTTTAGCTTTTGGGTTTTTACGGGTAAATTTTTACGCTTTATTGTACTTTTGGGCATTCTATACTAATTTCTAGAGCTGTTTTCTCAATTCATCCACGCCATTAACAGGCAATTTACAAGCAAATCCTTCACAAACATAAGCCGTCGGCAAACCGTTCTGCAGTTTTCGGTTTCGCAATAATTCAGGCGCATCATCCGGGATGGGGGAGGGGGATTGTGCCACGACCATATTTGGTCGGTAGCTCGAGTGGATTTCCGTTAAAAGGGCTTGAGTCTCGTCCCGCCCCAGATCGCCCAGGATGGCTATCTGGGTCACGTTATGGATGCTAAAATCTGCGCCCGAAAGCCACTGCGCGAAGGCAGTCGGGTACATGCCCACGAACTCGCTCACAAGCCCTAGCGTTTCCTCTGCTAATTTACGATAATTTGCATTTCCTGTCAGCGCATCTAATTTGAGCAGCGCTTCAGCCGCCAAAGCGTTCCCTGAAGGAATAGCATTATCTTGTAATTCTTTGGGGCGCAGGGGGAGCGTAGATGCCTCAGCCGCTTCATTTGTCGTGTCGAAGAATCCACCTTCGGGGTCTCCAAATTTCTCGATCATTTCATCGGCTAATTCTTTTGCGGCAATAAACCAGCGATTATTGAAATCGGTTTGATAGAGTTCAAGTAATCCCAAGATAAGCGCGGCATAATCAGATAAGAAAACTTCGGAACTGGCTTTCCCATCTCTCCACGCGCGGCGGAGTTGCCCCTCGTGTCGTAGGGCGGTGAGCAGGAAGTTTGCGTTCTTTTGCGCGATGTTAAGATAATCTTTTCCCTCAAATACGCGCGCCGCTTCCGCAAAAACGATCAGCATCAGCCCGTTCCATTCTGTCAGGACTTTGTCATCGGTGCCGGGGCGGATGCGTTTTTCTCGTGCAGTGAGTAGTTTGTGATGGGCATTTGCTAAGTAAACGGGAACCATTTCAGGGTCAAATGCGAAGCGGGCGGCAAGGGTGGCATCATCTATTGTGCGCTGGAGAACAGTTTTTCCCTCCCAATTGCCAGTTGTTCTGATTCCATACGCCGCTTCAAATAGCGCGTAGTCATCGTTTAGTGTTTTTTCGATCTCTTCTTTTGTCCAAACGTAAAATTTTCCTTCGACACCTTCCGAATCTGCATCTAGAGATGAGTGAAAACCGCCGTCTGGATGCGTCATCTCACGGGCGACAAAATCAAGTGTTTCTTCGCAAATTCGCAAGTAGTCTAGCTTGTCGGTGCGCTGCCAGGCGTGGAGATAGGCGCGGGCGAGCAAGGCGTTGTCGTAGAGCATTTTCTCTAAGTGGTGTTCTTAAACGACAAAAACGAATGTCTGTTTCTAAACGTCTGAGCTTAGGTGTTGCGGGGAATTCCTCTGACTTTGGGGCAATACTCTATCTGAATGGATATTAGAGTGCTCCAACGGCATATAGCTGACATAAAGATATATTTAAATAAGTTGTTTTGATCTATGAAATTAGAGTTCGAGTCTCACTAGGTCTAAAAAAAAGACACCTTTTAGGTGTCTTTTTTAGTAGCCCGGTTAACGACAATTAGAATTACCCACCACGTTGCGTCAGGTAATAATCTTACTT